>NZ_JAFFZF010000001.1:0-294040 GCF_016924115.1 Gordonia sp. BP-119 | reverse complement strand
GGCACAAGGGAGGAATTCAAGGTCACCGCATCCCACCCCTCCACTATCAACCCCCCACGCGCCGGTGACCAGCACGAACTCTTCGACCCCCACGACGGCCGCCAGGCCGCAGATACTGAGGTGCGAGCGAAGCGAGCCTCGAAGGGTCAGGCTTCGCGCAAATACTCCAACTGCGCCTTCACCGACATCCGCGCGGCGGGCCACAGCTTCTTGTCGACGTCGGAGTACACCTTGCGCACCACTTTCATCGGCTTCGCGTCGCGGGCCGAGACACCCATCGTGTCCAGAGCGGCGACGATCTGGTCGATCCGCTCCTCGCGATGCGCCTTGTAGTACCGCGCGACGGGGCCCAGATCGGGATGGTCCGGACCGTGCGCCGGGAGGAGTGCCGCCCCTTCCCCTTCGACGATCAGGCGGTTCAGCGAGTTCAGATAGTCGCGCAACCCGCCGTCGGCGGGATCGAGCACGGTCGTGCCACTCCCGAGGATCGTGTCGCCGGTCAGGACCGCACGTTGTCCGTCGTGTTCGACGAGGAAGCTGACGGAATCCCCCGTGTGTCCCGGGGTGAACAGCACCGTGATCCGCAGACTCGCGGCCTCGATCACCTCACGGTCCCGCAGTGGCGCCCCGTTGCGGCAGTGCTTCTCCAACCGAGCGCGTACCGGCGCACCCGTGCGCTTGTGCAGGCGCGACACCCCGCCGGTGTGGTCGAAGTGCCGGTGGGTCACCAAGACCAGTGCGACCCCGGGCAATTCGGCGAGGCGCCGGGCGTGGTGTTTGTACTTCGGCGGTCCCGGGTCGACGACCACGCATTCCTCGCTGCCGGGAGCGCGCAGCACGTAGGTGTTCGTGCCGTCGAGTTCCATCATCCCGGAGTTGTCGCACAGCAGGACCGACGCGAAGGGGGTCACTTCCCGCAGCACCCCGTAGGCAGGGTGCGTGGGTGCGGCGTCGTTCGGTGAGCTCATGGTCCCCGAGCCTATCCACTCGGTGCGGAGAACCGGGCGAAGCCCGACGATCCGACCATGCCGAGTCGAACCACCGGTCGACCATCGTGGGCGCACTGTGACCGCCCGATCAGTGTGTCGAACCCCTAGGCCACGGCGGTCCGTCGTCGGTCGCGGACACCGTCGAGCACCACGTAGGCCGCCGTGAGCACCGCGATCACGGCGGCGCCGAGCACCAGAACCCCGTAGCCGAAGGCCCCGACGACGAGTCCGGAGAGCGCGCCCGCGGCCGCGCCGGCCAGACTCATCGCGGTGTCCGAAACCCCCTGCGCCGGTGCGCGTCGCGCGGTGTCGACACTGTCGGTGAGGAGCGTGGAGGCCGCCACCGTCGACGCCGACCATCCCACGCCGAGCAGGACCAGCGCGACGACGAGACCCGTCTGCGATTCCGCGAAGACGAATCCGACGACGCAGCTGACGACGAGTGTCGCCTGACCGCCGAGGATCACCGGGATCCGGCCGGTCCGGTCGGCGAGCAGGCCCATCACCGGTGCGAGCGCGTACATCCCGGCGATGTGCGCGCTGATCGACAGGCCGACCAGCGTCACCGAGGCGCCCCCGTGATGCATGTGGACCGGCGTCAGCGCCATCACCCCGACCATGACCGCGTGCGCCGACACCACCGCGGCCATCGCGGCCCGCGCCGGCGGCGAGTGCGTGATCGCCGAGAGCCCCTCGGCCAGCGACACTTTGACACGACCCCCGTCCGTTTCGCAGGTCACCACGACCAGCGGGTCGGGGCGGAGGCCGACGAACAGCACGGCCGCCGCCCCGAGGCACCCGACCGCACCCACGAGGAACGGACCCGACAGATCGGCCATCGCGAACCACCCGGCGACGGTGGCGCCGATCGGGACCACCGCCGGCCCGATCACCGCGCCGACCATCGTCGTCCACACCACGAGCGAGAGGTCGCGGCCACGAGTGCCGGCCGACGACAGATCCGTTGCCGCGAAACGTGCCTGCAGGCTCACCGCGGTGCCCGACCCCACCCCGGCCATCCCGACGAGCATCAACGCGAACCAGCCGCGATCGACGGCGGCGGCCACGACCAGCGAACCGGCCCCGGCGATCACCAGGCCCGTGGTCAACGCGGGACGCCGCCCGCGTCCGGCGGCCAGGGACGCCAACGGGAGACCGGCGGCCGCGGCCCCCAGCGTGACCACGGTCGTCGGTATGCCGGCGAGGGACGCCGTTCCCGACAGTTCCTCACCGAGGATCGCCCCAAGCGCCAGGGCTCCGCCCATCGACAGTCCGGCCAGGATCTGGGCCGTGCACAGCAGGACGATGGTCCGCCGTTGCAGAGCGACGTTCTCACTCATGATCGCGGACGACCGGGTCTGCTCCGCATCCGCAGCGAATTGATCGTGCCGAGAACACCCGCAGCGAGTGGGACCACCAGCGCCACCTGTAGCGCGACCGGCCGGACTTCGGTGTTGATCCGGATGATCTCGTCGCTTACGTCCGTGGGCTGCCCGGCCAGCAACTCGGTCAGTTGTGTATTGCTCATGACCTGTGCGTCGTCGTCGAGCACCTGCGCCACCCGCTGCTGTTCCGCGGGCGCCAGGACCTCGCTGGACTCTGCCTCGCGCGCGAATCCGAAGGCGAGCGAGGCCAACAGGATCGCACCGGCACTCGCGAGTCCGAAGGACAGACCGAATGATCCGGCCGCAGAGTTGGTTCCGGCCGCCTCGCTCACACGCTCGTCGCTCATCGGCCCGAGCGTGTAGTCGTTCAGCTGCGAGACGAGCAGCCCCAGGCCGGCACCCGCCACGACGAGTGGCACGACGAGACCCCAGCCGAAGTCCGCCCGCGGCACGATCGGGAGCAGAACCGCGACCCCGAGCGTGAGCAAGCCGAAACCGATGAGCACCACCGTCGACGGGGGCCGGGTGTGTGTCCGCCGACCGGCGACCAGCGCGACCGCGAACATGCTGAGCGACAGGGGCGCCAGGGACAACCCGGCCTCCATGGCGTCGTACTCGAGGACCATCTGCAGATAGATCGGCAGCGAGATCATGATGCCGCCGAGAGCGATCTGCTGCAGCAACTGCTGGCTGACGCCCAGGCGGAACGGCTTGGAGCGAAACAGGTCCGGGTCCAATAGCGTGGGCCGCCCGGCGCGCCGCCGGCGGGTCAGCCACCAGGTCAGTCCGCCCAGACCCGCGGCACCCAGGACCAGCAGGATGCCGACGGCCTCACCGCCCTCCTGCCAGACGAGGATCCCCAGCACGATCCCACCCATTCCCAGCACCGAGAGCAGAGCACCGACGGGGTCGACTCCCCGTGGACCCGTGTACTCGACGTCGCGGACCAAACCGATGCCGCACAACACGATCGCGATGATGACGACCTCACCGACGAAGGCGATCCGCCAGGACAGGTATGTGGTGATGAAACCGCCCAGGAGCGGGCCGACGGCGGCCGCGATCGCGGCGGCGGCGCCCACGAGGGCGTAGACCCGCTTCTGGTCGCCGCCGTGAAAGTTGCCGTGTACCAGCGACTGCATCGCGGGCAGGAGCAGGGAAGCCCCTATCCCGCCGACGATCGCCCAGAAGACGATGATCGTCGTGAGACCTTGTGCGAGCGCCATGGCCGACGCGCCCACGGCATAGGCGAGCAAACCGATCACGTAGGCCCGCCGGCGACCGATCAGATCCCCGACCTTGCCCCCGATCAGGATGAACGCGGCGGACACCAACGCCTCGAGCGCAATCGCCGACTGCACACCGCTCACGGTCGTGTCCAGATCACGGACCACCGCCGATATGGACACATTCATGAACGAGGTGTCCACGACGAGAACGAACATCGCCATCGCGAGGAGCAGCGCGAGGACCCGCTGCTTTCCCGACAGCGGCGTCGCGGCCTCGGAAGCCGTCGAATCGCTGATGATGCACCGCCTCTACGACGATCGGGTCGCGACCCGTCCGCTGCGGGGTCGACGAGGAGAGCATAGTTCGGCCGATGCCGTTCCACAGCGCTGTCCGCCGAGTCCGGCCACCTCAGCCGACGATCAGGTCGTACCCGAGCTTCCCCACCATCACGACGACGACGGCCAGCAGGACCCACCGCACGAACGAACTGCCGCGGCCGATCGCCATGTGCGAGCCGATCTGGGCGCCGACGATGTTGGCGACGGCCAGGCCGAGACCCAAGAGCCACAGCACATTTCCCTGCAGGCCGAAGACCGTGAGGGCGCCGAGGTTGGTACCGGTGTTGATGACCTTCGCCATCGCCGAGCTCTCCAGGAAACTCGTCCCGACCAGCGCGGTCAGGCTGATGATGAGGAAGGTACCGGTCCCGGGACCCATCACCCCGTCGTAGAAGGCCACGACGACACCGGCCAGCACGAGGCCCGCGATCGTCGAGACGCGCGAGCGCGGTCCCGTCGACGCGTCAGTCCCGAAGCCGGGATTGAGCGCGACGAACAGTCCGACGCCGACCAGCATGACCAGCACGATCGGCGTGAAGATCTCGGTGGGCAGGACGACGGCCACCGTCGCGCCGAGGGCCGAGAAGGCGAGCGCCGCAACGAACACCGGGATCAGGCGACGAAGATCGATCCGGACGTGCCGCACGTAACGCCACGCTGCCGACGCGGTCCCGAAGACCGCCGCCAGCTTGTTGGTCCCCAGGGCCGTCGCGATCGGCAACCCCGGCTGGGCGATCAGCATCGCCGGGATCAGGACGAGGCCACCGCCGCCGACCACGGCGTCGACCCACCCGGCCGCGGCGGCTGCCACGACCAGCAGCGCGACGTCCAATGGAGACGTCAGGCCACTTCGACGATCAGTTCCACCTCGACCGGCGCACCGAGCGGGAGTTCGGCGACGCCGACCGCGGACCGGGCGTGCACACCGGCGTCGCCGAAGATCTCACCGAGGACGTCCGAAGCCCCGTTGATCACCGCCGGCTGACCGGTGAAGCCCGGTGCGGACGCGACGAACCCGACGACCTTGACCACCCGGACGACCGAGTCGATCCCGACGAGTGCGTGGATCGCGGCGAGCGCGTTCAGCGCGCAGACCCGGGCTGCTGCCGTCGCCTCGTCCGGCCGAACGACGCCTTCGGCGCCCTCGTGGACCTTGCCCCGCGCCGACAGTTCACCGTCGACGATGGGCAGCTGCCCCGAGGTGTAGACGAGGTTGCCGGTGCGCACGGCCGGGGTGTAGCTCGCCACCGGCGGCACCACGGACGGGAGTTCGACGCCCGATTCGGCCAGACGATCGGTCCACGTGGTCGCCATGTCAGCCCTTCGGTCGCTTCAGGTAGGCGACGTGTTGCTCGCCGGTGGGACCCGGCAGAACCGACACCAGTTCCCAACCGTCTGCGCCCCACTGATCGAGGATCTGCTTCGTGGCGTGCGTCAGCAGCGGCACGGTCACGTATTCCCACGCGGTGACTTCACTCATGGACTCACCCTATCTGGCGACGGTCAATGGATAAGGTGTTGCGGTGGCCAACGAACAGGGCTCACGATCCGGGTCGGGTGAGGCGCTCGATTCCGGCGTGACAGACAACTCCTCCGTCGCGCGCGAGAACGAGTGGCCGGCGGCCGCCGCGCGCGCTCGCCTGCACTTCGTGACGGGCAAGGGCGGCACCGGCAAGACCACGATCGCCGCGGCGCTCGCACTCGCGCTCGCCGCCGACGGCAAGAAGGTCCTCCTCGTCGAGACCGAGGGTCGCCAGGGCATCGCGCAGGTCTTCGACATCCCGCCGCTGCCACCCACCGACACCCGCATCGCGACCGCCGAGGGCGGCGGCGAGGTGTCCGCGCTGGCCATCGACATCGAGCACGCCCTTCTCGAGTACCTCGACATGTTCTACAACCTCGGCTTCGCCGGCCGCGCGATGAAGCGGATCGGCGCGATCGACTTCGTGACGACCGTCGCTCCCGGACTCCGCGACGTCCTGCTCACCGGCAAGATCAAAGAGCGCATCATCCACACCGACAAGCAGGGCAACCGCGTGTACGACGCGGTGGTCGTCGACGCGCCGCCGACCGGCCGGATCGGCAATTTCCTCGACGTCACCCAGGCCATGGCCGACCTCGCCAAGACCGGCCCGATCCGCAACCAGAGCGAAGGTGTCGTCCGCCTGCTCCACTCGGAGGAGACGATCATCCACCTGGTGACGCTCCTCGAGGCGATGCCGATCCAGGAGACGATCGAGGCGATCGACGAACTGCGGGGCAAGAACCTCAACCTCGGCAGTCTCGTCATCAACCGCGTCAGCGAACCCCACCTGCCGGCCGAGGTGATCGACGAGATCGCCGAAGGTCGGGTCGACGCGGGGCGTGTCGAGGACGGCCTCACCGCCGCCGGACTCAAGCTCGCCGACGGGGACCTGGCCGGCCTGCTCACCGAGACGATCGAGCACGCGACCCGCCTGCAGGCGCAGCAGATCGCAAAGGCGCAGCTCGACGAGGTGGAGATGCCGACACTCGAACTGCCGTCCCTCGGTGACGGCGTCGACCTGGGGTCGATCTATGAGCTGGCCGACCTCCTCCAGAAAGCGGGTGCGTGATGCCACTCGACCTCAAGATGGGCGCGGTGCTCATCGACCCCGCGACCCGCGTCGTGATCTGTTGCGGCGCAGGCGGAGTCGGCAAGACGACGACTGCTGCCGCGATGGCGATGTACGCCGCCGAACAGGGCCGGACCGTGGCCGTGCTGACGATCGACCCGGCCCGGCGCCTGGCGCAGTCGCTCGGGATGTCCGAACTCACCAACGACCCGCAGCCGGTCGCGATCGACGGCAAGGGCACGCTCGACGCGATGATGCTCGACATGCGACGCACGTTCGACGAGATGGTGCTCGAGTACTCCACTCCCGAACGCGCCGAGGCGATCATGCAGAACGCCTTCTATCAGACGGTCGCCTCGTCGTTCTCCGGGACGCAGGAGTACATGGCGATGGAGAAGCTCGGCAAGCTCCTCGAGCAGGACCATTGGGACCTGATCGTCGTCGACACCCCGCCGTCGCGCAACGCACTGGACTTCCTCGACGCCCCGCAGCGGTTGGGGTCGTTCCTGTCCGGGCGTCTGATGAAGGTGCTGGTCGGCGGCGGTCGCGGCGTCGGCCGGATGGTGACCGGCGCGATGAGCCTGGCCATGCGGGGTGTCTCGACGATCATCGGCGGCGAGATGCTCCGCGACGTGGCGACCTTCGTGCAGTCACTGGACTCGATGTTCGGCGGCTTCCAGGACCGCGCCGCGAAGACCTATGCCCTGCTGAAACAGCCGGGCACCCAGTTCGCGGTGGTGGCTGCGGCCGAGGCCGATGCCCTGCGGGAGGCCGCGTTCTTCGTCGACCGCCTGTCCGAGGAGTCGATGCCGCTTGCCGGACTGATCCTCAACCGGACCCACCCGAACCTGACGTCGATCCACGAGGAGGCAGCGCTGGTCGCCCTCGAATCGGTCACCGACGAACTGGCTCGCGGTGTACTCCGGATTCACGCGGATCGGGCCGCCACCGGGAAGCGCGAACTCCATCTGCTGCAACGGTTCACGGCGTCGCACCCGCGGGTGCCGATCGTCGGGGTCCCGGCGCTGCCGTTCGAGGTGGCCGACGTGACCGCCCTGCGCGCGGTGGCCGAGCAGATCACCGGCCGCGGCTGATCACCGAGCGCGACGAGCCGTCCCCCGCTGGTTGAGAATGCGAGGAGCGTGCGACGAGCCGTTCCCCCCGCTGGTTGAGCAGGCGAGGCGTGCGCCGAGACCGCACCCCGCTGGTTGAGCAGGCGAGGAGCGTGCGACGAGCCGTGTCGAAACCCCTCGACACGGCTCGGCGGAGAAGAGGTCAGACGGCGTCGCGATGACGCCGGCGCTGCGCGGCGAAGAACGCCGACCAGGACGTGACCTCGGGGTGCTGGCGGAGGAGTGCGCGACGCTGACGTTCGGTCAGTCCGCCCCAGACGCCGAACTCGACGCGGTTGTCGAGTGCATCGGCACCGCATTCGAGCTGCACCGGGCAGTGGCGGCAGATCGTGGCGGCTTTGCGCTGGGCCGCGCCCCGCACGAACAGATCATCAGGGTCTCCCCCTCGGCAACGCGCCTGAGCAACCCACGCCAAGCGATCCTCTTCGTTGGAAACTGCCGCTGTCGCCATCCGCCACCCCTACCTGTCGTATCTGCGTAGCTGCGAGAACGTCTCAACCTCGCTGCTCAAGCCACATTTGCAGCGAACTGTTAAGTGAGTCACATTCTGCACTCAATCTAGGGATCTGTGCTTGGGGGCGCAACCCCTGGAGCGAACAAAGTGGGACAACCGTGCAAACTCACCCGAACGGACGGCCCGCGGACGGCGGCCTCCGGCACCTCCGCCCGGCGACCCGCGGGCACCCCCGACCGTCGGCTCGGGACCACGCTGCGCCGATGCCGCGGGCGAGGCAGGACGATGTTCGGAACCAACGCACGTATCCTGTCGGGGTGATGTCGAAGAAACTGTGGTCGCTGGCGTGGGCGAGCCTGCTGGCCGGAGTTCTCGTCGCCGGCCTGCTCTACCCCGTGGCCAGCGGAATCGGCGTCGTCTCCAACCGGGCGGCGGCCGCTGTCGAGAACGTGTCCTCCGAACTGCTCAACGGCACGTTGCCGGAGGTCACCACGATGACCGACGTCGACGGGAAGCCGATCGCGGTGCTGTTCGACCAGTACCGGTATCAGGTCGGCTACAACGACATCTCGCCCGACATGATCCGGGCGATCATCTCCGTCGAGGACCGCCGGTTCCTGGAACACGACGGTGTCGACTGGAAGGGCACCATCCGTGCCGCGCTGAAGAACTCGTCGTCGGGCGAGGTCCAGCAGGGTGCGTCGACGCTCGACCAGCAGTACATCAAGAACTATCAGCTCCTGGTGCTCGCACGGACCGAGGCGGACCGCCAGGCCGCGATCGAGACCACGCCCGCGCGCAAGCTCCGCGAGGTGCGCATGGCGCTCACCCTCGAGCAGACCCTGATCGACCAGGCCAAACGCGACAAGGGACTCGACGACGCCGCCGCCAAGCAGGAGGCGAAGAAGCAGATCGTCACGCGGTACCTGAACGTCGTCCCGTTCGGCAACAACGCCTACGGCATCGAGGCCGCCGCGCAGACCTACTTCGGCATCCCCGCCAAGGACCTGCGGGTCGAGCAGGCCGCGTTGCTGGCCGGCATGGTGCAGTCCAGCTCCGCGCTGAATCCGTACTCGAACCCCGAAGCCTCCCTCGCGCGCCGGAACATCGTGCTGGACACGATGATCGACAACTTCCCGGAACGACGCGCCGAGCTCGTCGCGGCCAAGGAGGCACCCCTGGGCGTGCTCCCGAGTCCGCGGACCCCGACCCAGGGCTGCATCGCGGCCGACAACAACGGCTTCTTCTGCGACTACGCCCTGCAGTTCCTGGCCGAGAACGGCATGTCCCGCAATTCGGTCCTGCGCGGCGGCTACATCATCCAGACCACGCTCGACCCCGAGGTCCAGCGCTCCACGGTCCGCGCGGTGAAGAGTCAGGCCAGCCCAACCGCCGACGGCGTCGCCGACGTGATGAGCACCCTGCGTCCGGGCAAGAAATCGCACGACGTGCTCTCGATGGCGTCGAGCCGCGACTATGGTCTCAATCTCAACCGCGGCGAGACGATGCAGCCGCAACCCTTCTCGATGGTCGGCGACGGTGCCGGGTCGGTATTCAAGATCTTCACAGTCGCCGCCGCGATGGAGAAGGGTCTCGGCGCCGGCTCCACCATCCCCGTCCCCGGGTCCATCGCCGTCGAGGGCATGGGCAACAGCGGCGGGGCGAACGGGTGTCCCGCCAATGCGTACTGCGTCAAGAACGACGGCCGCTACCCGGCGTCGATGTCGGTGACGAACGCCCTGGCACAGTCGCCGAACACCGCTTTCGTGAAGCTGCTGCAGCAGGTCGGCGTCAAGCCGGCGGTCGACATGGCCGTTCGCCTGGGCCTGCGTTCGTACACCATCCCCGGGTCGTCGGGTTACGGCGAGAAGAGCATGGCCCAGTACGTCAAGGACGGGAACTTCGGCTCCTTCACCCTCGGCCCGCTACCGCTCAACGGCCTCGAGCTCGCCAACGTCGCCGCCACCATCGCGTCGGGCGGCACCTGGTGCCCGCCCAACCCGATCAAGTCGATCAGCCAGATCAAGCGGGACCAGTACGGCAACCCCGTCATCGGACCGGACGGCCGGCGCGCCCTGACCGCGGTGCCGTTCACGCCACCTCCGTGCGAGCAGGTCGTGGACGAAGGCCTGGCACACTCGCTGGCCAACGCCATGAGCAAGGACGACGTGGGCGCCGGCACCGCGGCCGGTGCCGCGGGCTCCGCGGGCTGGACGCTGCCGATGTCGGGTAAGACCGGCACGACGGAAGCGCACCGCTCCTCGGCATTCGTCGGGTTCACCAACCAGATCGCCGGCGCCGCGTACGTCTACAGCGACGGCCCGAACCCGCAGGGCGTCTGCAGCAGTCCGCTGCGCTCCTGCTACGACGGCGACCTCTACGGCGGCATGGAACCGGCGCGCACCTGGTTCCAGGCCGTCAAACCGGTGGCGACGAAGTTCGGCCCCGTCAACCTGCCCCCGATCGACCGCGAATACTGGAACGGCAGCGACCGGGGCCGCATACCGCAGGTCAGCGGCCTACCCGCCAGCGAGGCCACATCACGCCTGCAGGGTGCCGGGTTCAAGGTCAGCGAGCTCGACGTGGACAGCGGACGCCCGCAGGGCACCGTGGTCTTCACCGCACCGTCCGACTCGGCCATGCCCGGCAGCACCGTGACGATCTACGTCAGCAACGGCCGCCGCGCCGACGGTGACGAGGGCGGCCCCACCGAGACCACCGTCGTGGTACCCGGTGTCGGCCCGGTGGTGATCCAGCTACCCGGCTGACCCGCGGTGTGGGTACGGCCCGCTCCGCAAACCGGGGCGGGATCGTCGTCGGGGATGCGTATTCTGGGGTGATGCAGCACTCCGAACTCGACATCGCACGCCTCGGCATCTCTCGCCTCGGTCCGTCCGGTTCCGGGGTACCCGCGCGCGCTCTGGCCGGCGTGGCGGGGCTCGCCGCCGCCGGTCTGCTCTACTCGACGGTGATCGAGCGCAACGCCTTTGCGTTACGACACACGACGCTGTCCGTTCTCGAACCGGGCGCCTCGCCGTTGCGTGTCCTGCACATCAGTGACCTGCACATGATGCCCAACCAACGGCTCAAGCAGGCGTGGATCGCCGAGCTCGAGGCGCTCGAACCCGACCTCGTCGTCAACACCGGGGACAATCTCGCGCACCCGCAGGCCGTACCGTCGGTCATCCAGTCGCTCGGTGGGTTGTTGTCGCGGCCCGGCCTGTTCGTCTTCGGGTCCAACGACTATTTCGGCCCCAAGCCGAAGAATCCGTTCAAGTACTTCAAGAAGGACCATCAGCGCACGCACGGCGAGCCCCTGCCGTGGCAGGATCTGCGTGCGGCGTTCACCGAGCGTGGATGGCTCGACGCGACGCACACGGTCCGCGAGCTGGAGGTCAGCGGCGTGCGGGTCGTCGCGGCCGGCGTCGACGATCCCCACATCGAGCGAGACCGCTACGAGACGATCGCGGGCCGCCCGAACCCGCTGGCACACTTGCGGCTCGGACTCACCCACTCCCCCGAACCGCGGGTCCTCGACCGGTTCGCCGCGGACGGCTACGACCTCGTGATGGCCGGACACACGCACGGCGGCCAGCTCTGCCTGCCGTTCTTCGGCGCGTTGGTGACGAACTGCCAGTTGGATCGCTCCCGGGTCAAGGGTCCGTCGAGCTGGGGGTCGTCGATGAAGCTCCACGTGAGTGCGGGTCTGGGCACGTCCCCGTACGCCCCGGCACGCTTCTGCTGCCGCCCCGAGGCCAGCCTGCTCACCCTCACACCTGTGTCGCACGGTGATGCCGACTACGACGCCGACCAGTCGCTCCCGCAGCTGGCCCGGGAGACCATGTGAGCGTTGACCTTCATCCCCGCGTGAAGGTCCTGGCGTTCGACACCTTCGGGACGGTCACCGACTGGTTCACCGGGATCTCCGGCGCCGTCGGCGCGATCGCACCGGAGGTCGACGCAGCGGCGTTCGCCAAGAAGTGGCGACGCCGGTACTCGCCGATCCTGGCTCGCGTGGAATCCGGCGAACTGCCGTGGCGTCGCCTCGACGACCTGCAGACCGAGACGCTGCACGACGTCGCCTCGCTGTTTGCACTGACACTCGACGACGATCAGGCCCGCACCCTCGTCCGTGCGTGGCGGACGATTCCGGCCTGGCCGGACGCGGTCGAGGGTCTGCAACTCCTCAAACGCGATCACATCGTCTGCGCACTGAGCAACGGCACTGTCGCACTGCTCACCGACATGGCCCGGTACAACGCGTTCCCCTGGGACGTGATCGGCGGGTCCGACCTCTGGCGGCACTACAAACCTGCGCGCGAGACCTACTGCGGGCTGGCGGATCTGCTCGAGGTGGAGCCCGCCGAGGTGATGATGGTGGCCACCCACCAGAGCGATCTCGACGCCGCGCGCTCCTTCGGCCTGCGGACGGCCTTCGTCGAGCGGCCGGACGAGTGGGGCGGGGACGAGAAGGATGATTCCGGCTCGCCGGACAACGACTTCCACGCGACGGATCTCCTCGACCTCGCGCGGCAGCTGAGCCCGTCGGTGACCGGCCCGTCCCGATGACACTCGACGACCTGCTGCGCTGGGAAGATTCGGGGGCGTCGTGGCGGGTGGTCCATCACGGACCGGATGGAATCACCCTGGGTCTGCTGCGCTGCGACGGTGGCGAGGAGGTGGACCGCGTCGTCACCGACGATCCGATCATCCTGGCCCACATCGGTGGCCGGTCGTCGTCGGCCGAGGAACCGGAGTGACCTTCGGGTTCACGTTGCGGTTTGTCCCGGTAACCGGAAGAAATCGCAACGCGATCCCAGCCGGGACCTCCAGAGACGAGGAGACCCCGACCGAATTTCTCCAGGTCAGGGTCTCTTCTGCAATCTCAACCTTGCGTCGGGGTGGCGGGATTCGAACCCACGACCTCTTCGTCCCGAACGAAGCGCGCTACCAAGCTGCGCCACACCCCGTGTGTAGCCTGCGATAGCTTATACCCCGCCCCGGCCGACTACTAAATCGCCTGGTCAAAGATGCGTCCGGTCTGGCTGAAACCCGTGCGGAGGAGAGTCGCACACCCCATCCTTGATGTGGTCCATCCGTACCAGTGCCGCCGCGCCGTCGGTCGGGACCAAGGAGTCGGCGCACAACCACTGAAAGGACACGCCAAACAATGAGCGCTTCCCCCGATCAGCAGGCCAACTCGTCGGCCAAGCAGGGTTTCGCCTTCGGTATCGCGATCGTGGCCGCCGCGCTGCTCTTCGTGGCCGGCTTGGTCTCGATCTTCCAGGGCATCTCGGCCATCGCGAACGACGACCTGTTCGTCGCCGGCCAGAACTACATCTTCGAGTTCGACCTCACCACCTGGGGCTGGATCCACCTGATCCTCGGCATCGTCGGGGTCCTCGTCGCCGGCGGTCTCGCGGTGGGCGCCGACTGGGCGCGGATCTCCGCGATCATCATCGCCTCGCTGTCGATCATCGCCCAGTTCCTGTGGCTCCCCTACTACCCGGCGTGGGCCATCCTGATCATCGTGCTGGACCTGATCGTGATCTGGGCTGTCTCCACCTGGAACCCCAACAACGAATACAACCTGTGACCGACCGCTCTGACGCGGTGACGACAGTTCGCTGAGACGAGGGCTGCGGGGTAACCAATCCACGACGCGCATCCGGTCCGAATCGTCTGGTGACGCTGCTCCACCTGGGTAGCGCGACGACGAACCGCCCGAAAGGAACACCATGCGCATCACCCGGTCCCTCGCAGCCCTTGTCGCCGGCGTCCTCCTCAGCGTCGGCCTCGCCGCCGGGACGGGTCCGGCGCAAGCCGCGCCGCTGGCCCCCGTGGCGAAGGTCGAGGTGGATCGCTACCTCGGCAAGTGGTGGCAGCTCGCCACCGTGCCGTCTTTCTTCGGGGTCACCTGCGCCCGGGATACCAGCGCGACCTACACCTACATCGACGCCAAGACGATCGGCGTCGATAACCGGTGCACCGGCCCCACCGGCATGCGTGGTGGCGTCGTCGGCCGTGCGACAGTCGTCGACCCGCAGACCAATGCCCAACTGAGCGTCCGGTTCCCACAGACACCGGGCAGCATCAACCCGGGCGGCGCACCGAACTACATCGTCGCCTACCTCGAAGACGGGCCGGATCCCGCCGGGCCGTACCGGTACGCGATCGTCGGGGACCCCTCGCGCGGATCGGGATTCCTGCTGTCGCGCGACAAGGTGGTCCCCAACTCGGAGTTGCGTCGCCTGACCAAGGAGATCGAGAAGGTCGGGTACAACCCGTGCACGTTCCTCGTCTCGCCGACCACCGGTGGTCGCAGCGACTATTCACCGCTCTGCACGGTGTGACGGTCAACGCCAGACGGTGACGACGACTCCGGCGCAGACTTGAAAAGGTCTGCGCCGGAGGTGTTTCAGCCGGCTTCGGCGTCCGGTCCCGACGCCGGCGCCATCCGGCGGAACTCGTCGGGGGTGCAGCCGAACTTCGACCGGAAGCGGTTGCGCATCGTCGCTGTCGAGGCGAATCCCGACGCGTGGGCGATGGCCTCGAGTTTCAGGTTGCCCGGACCCAAGAGCAGCCCCTCCGCCCACTCCAGACGTCGATCGGCGATCATCTCGGCGAGCGACGTGGTGCCACCGGCGAGCACCCGGTACAGGTGCCGGCGGCTCACGTGCAGGTGCCGGGCGACGACCTCCACACTGAAGTCGGGATCACGAAAATTCTGTTCGATGAGGTCGGCGACCGCGGCACGCAGGTACCGCTCACTCGTCCGGACGTCCGACCGTACTACACTCGAAACCGATTCCGGCACAACACGTATCGACTGAACGTCACGACCATTGAGGACTGCGGTCACCTGGGTTCCTTCCACGCGAGAGAATGCTCCCACCCGATACACGAGTTTATCGACGGTCACACCTGCGGTCTTGGGCCTTTGGTCCCACTTTCAAGGATCCCGGTCCCGCGATTGTGCTGCGCGACGCGAACTTCCGTGAACGGCCGCGACGGCGGAGTCGGTCAGTCGTCCAACTTCCCTGCCGGCCCGGACACTCGTCGTACTGTGAGAGTCGTGACCACCCAGGACGCCGGAGGCGAGCGACGAGCCGAGTTGCGAACAGCAGCGCTCAGGGTGGCCGACGAGGTCCTGTTCCCGGCGGCCGGCGAGGTGGACCGCACAAGAGCGGTCCCCGAATCCCACTGGCGAGCGCTGGCCGACGCCGGCCTGTACGGCATCGCGGCGCCGGTCGAGGCCGGCGGGCCGGGACTCGAATTCGGTGAGGTCACCGAGATCCTCGAAGTGCTCACCAGTGGTTGCCTCGCCACCGCTTTCACCTGGATCCAGCACCACGGCGTCGTCCTGTCCCTCGCCCGGAGCACCAACGACGAGCTACGTGGCGAACTCCTCGACGCGACCGTGAGCGGACGTCTACGCGCGGGCGTCGCCTACGCCGGAGTCGTCCCCACGCCACCACGGATGGTCGCGACGCGCACCGACGACGGTTGGCTCCTGAACGGGCATGCGCCGTTCGTCAGCGGCTGGGGTGTCGTCGACCTGCTCCAGATCTCGGCGCGCGACGCCGCGACCGATGACGTCATCTCCGCGATCCTGCGCATGCCCGACCTGGTCGGCGGCAGGTCGTCCGCAGCGGTCCGGGCAACGCCCGTGGATCTGTCCGCCGCCGCCGCGACGACCACGGTGTCCCTACGGGTCGACGGTCTGATGGTCCCGTTCGATCGCGAGGTCACGCGCGTGGGCCTCGCGGAATTCTTCGCGACCCAGAACGTCGGCGTCCGATTGAACGGCACCCTGCCCTTTGGTCTGGTGCGGCGCTGTGCGGCACTGCTCGATGTCGGCGGCCACCACCGGGAGGGGCGGGCGCTGCGCGAGCGCGCCGACGTCGTCCGAACCGCGCTCGACGCCGGGATGGCTGATGCCACCGCACTGCTGGCGGCCCGGGCCGACGCCGCGGCTCTGGCGCTCGACGCCGCGGCCGCGTTGGTGTCCGCGGACGGCGGCCGCGGCGTCGTGCGCGGGAGCGATTCCGAACGGTTGTTCCGCGAAGCCGCGTTCGTCCTGGTGGCCGCGAGCCGCCCGGAACTCAAAACAGCTCTGCTACACCGCTTCAGCGGTACCTGAAGTCGCGCAGGAAGAGCGCCTCGGCCAGGGCGATCCGCTCGATCTCGGACGGGTCGACGCTCTCGTTGGGTGCGTGGATCAGGCACCGCGGTTCCTCGACGCCGAACAGCATGATCTCGGCGTCGGGGTACAGCGACTGGAGAACGTTGCACAACGGGATCGATCCACCCTGCCCCTGGATCAGCACCTCGCTGTCGTAGGCGGTCGACAGGGCGCCGGTGAGCGTGTCGTACGCCGGACCGCTGGTGGATCCGACGAAGGGCGCGCCCACCGCCTCGCGCTCGAAGGACACCCGTGAGTTCCAGGGCGCGACGCGACGGAGGTGCTCGACGAGCGCGTCCTGCGCAACCATCGGGTCCATCCCCGGTGGCACGCGGAGGTTGATGCGCGCCCGCGCCCGCGGCTGCACCGCCGCCGACGATCCGACCACCGGCGGGCAGTCGATGCCGAGCACCGTCGCGGCCGGGCGCGCCCACACCATGTCGGACACCGATCCCGATCCGACCAGGTCGACCCCGTCGAGAACCGTTGCATCGCTGCGGAATCGGTCGGGCGGGTAGGACACACCCGGCCACCGGGCGTCGGCATCGAGTCCGGCGACGGTGGTGTTGCCGTGCTCGTCACGCAGGGTCGCGAGCATCGAGATGAGCGCCGCGAGTGCATCCGGGGCGGCCCCGCCGAACATTCCGGAGTGCATCGCCGACCCCAGCGTCTCCACGGACACGACGACGTTCGCGATGCCGCGCAGCGTCGTCGTCAGACTCGGTTTCCCGACCGCGAAGTTGCCGGAGTCCGCGATCAGGATCGCATCGGCGGCAAGCAAGTCCGGATTGCGGACCGCGAAGTCCTCGAGGCCTCCCGTCCCCTGCTCCTCGGACCCCTCGCCGATGATCTTCACCGTCACCCCGGCCCGGCCGGCGAGTGCGCGCAACGCGGTGAGGTGCACGGCGATGTTGCCCTTGCAGTCGGCAGCTCCGCGGCCGTACCACCGCCCGCCCCGCTCGGTCAGTTCCCAGACGGGAGAGTCCCATTCGTCGTCACCGAGCGGCGGTTGCACGTCGTGGTGGAAGTAGAGCAGGACGGTCGGAGCACCCTCCGGGCCGGGAATGGACCCGGTGATCGCCTTGCTGCCGTCGCTGGTGACATGTGCGGCGGCGTCGTCGACGCCGACGGCACCGAAGGCCGCCAGCAGCCAGTCGACCATCCCGTCACACTCCTCGACGGGGAACTGCTGTGGGGCGTGCACCGACCGGAACCGGACCATTTCCGCGAGATCCGATCTCGCCTGCGGCATCAGCGCGGCGACCTGCTCCCGCAACGACGTCTCATCCTCGCGCGCAGTCGGTTCCACCGGCAACCTTCCCTGCCGGACTCAACTCTTACCCTCGGCCGCCAGGTCGTACACCTCGAGCTCGCCTCGACCGATGGCCTCCATCATCCGGGTGTGGTCGGAGTCGTTGAGATCCGCGTACGCGAGCGAGAACTCGGCGATTGCGTCACTGAAACCCTTGGTGGTCCCGAGGTACTCGGCGATCCGGAACCGGCTCGCGGTCCGGGCATGTGCCTGACCGAGAACCAGCCCGCACAGCTGTGCGTACAACTTCATCCCCTCCGCGCCCAGGGCCTCGACGACGACCGAGCCCTTTCCGTCGCGGAGCTGCCGCACGTAGAAGTCGCGTCGCTCACCGTTCTCGTCAATCCCGGTCGACCAGCCGAGGAAGAGGTCGCTCGTCGCCTGGAGCAGGCGTTGTCCCTCGACCACCCGCTGCCCTTGGTTGTCGAAGCCCGATGCCGGCACATGGTCGGCGAGCACCGACCGCTGCGCTTCTTTGACCTGCAAGAACAACGGATCACCCAGCTCCTTGCCGGTGAGCAGGATGATCCACGCCCGCGTGCCGACGCTGCCGACGCCGACCACCTTGAACGCGATGTCGACGATCGCGAACTGGTCGAGGAGCGCCTGCACGTGCAAGGGCACGGTGTCGCGGTAGGCGCTGACCCGCTCGCGGACCCGTTCGGCCACGATCTCGGCGGTCTCGGCCGGGAACCGCTCGTGCAGGGGTACCAGCAGCGGCGGGTCGCTGCGGATGTGCGCGGAGCCGTCGGCGCCGATCACACAGAGCTTCGCGAGAGCCTGCGCACTGTCGCGGTGCCGCGCCTTCTTCAGCGCCTTCTGCGTCCGCTCGCTCATCGAGGTGTCCAGCTTGGGTCCGAACTCCGCCAGGAAATGGTCGACGTCGATCCCGGCGTACCAGTTCTCCAGAGTCGTCTTCGACGCACTGCGCACGACCGCCCGCCGGTACGCCTTGGCAACGGTCTTGGCGACCTTGCGGTTGGTCGCGTCGTCGAATCCGTTGTTACGCCCCGCGATCGCGAAGCTCGCGGCGAGACGCTTGACGTCCCACTCGAACGGTCCGATGTGCGTCTCGTCGAAGTCGTTCAGGTCGAACACCATTCGACGCTCCGGGCTGAAGAAGAGGCCCAGATTGCTCAGGTGCGCGTCGCCGCACAGCTGGGTGATGATCCCGGTGTCCGGCGTTCTCGACAGGTCGTCGGACATCACCGCGGCCGCACCACGATAGAAGGTGAACGGCGTCGCCGACATCCGCGCGTGCCGGACCGGGACGAGATCGGCGACCCGGGTCTGCGCCTGCGCTTCCAGGATGCGCAGCGGGTCGGCCCGCTCCGTCGGCGTCGGGCACGCGGCGAGTTCGACAGCGGTGGGCGGAGTGGACAGAAGTGTCGACACGGAGTGCTCCTTCACGTCGATGCGGCCCCGCCACAGGCAGAGGTCCGTGTGTCCGGGCCCGGTCGGAACCCGCGGGTGAACGCCGCCGAAAACGAAGTCCTCCGAGGGAGAATTCTTCCAGCCCGTCGGCGGTTCCGCCGATGGATCGGTGATCAATCTGCGCCACGTTCCCTCGGTCGTCCGGGTCGCGTCCACCGGGATCTGCCGACCGCCGCCCAGGGCGTGTGACCCGCTTCACGACTGCAACAGGTTCTAGTTGTAGCGTGAACGTCGTGGATTACTGGGGTGTGATGGTCGGGTTGGGGCTCGTGGCGACGGCGCTCGGCGTCATCGGGTTCGTGCGGTACCGCGAACGGGAATCGACGAGTCTGCAGCGTCAGACCCAGCTGGCGCGCGAACTGCGTGACCTCGCCGGCGGCGACGAGGTCCGGCTGGCCGCGGTCGACGAGTTCTCGCTGACCATCTACCAACGGCTGTTCTACGTCTCGGTGGTGGCCCCGTGGATACGGAGTGCCGCGTGGGCTCTGCTCGGCGCGGCGCTGGCCGGTGCGGGAGCGCTCGCGACCGGACCGCTCGACGGGGTGTTCGCGACCGTCGCACACATCGCGGCGATCCTCGTGTCCGCGGTGTTCGCGGTGGCCGCCCTCGTGTACGTCGGCATCGCGCTCTACCACTCGGCGACCACGCCTCGGGTCTCCTTCAGCGACTCCTATGCCGACGATGACGCCGATCCCGCCGTCGACGCCGTCGATCCCGGCACCTCCGATCCCGGCATCCCCGGATCTGCTCGGTCCGTCGACTGATCAGGCCCCCGGACACAACGAACCCCCGTCGCGAGTCGACGGGGGTTCGTTGCTGTGAGAGGGTCAGGCGTACTCGCTCACGCGATCTGCGCCTGCCACATCCAGTGCAGCTGCTCGAGTTTCGACGCGAACGAGATCAGCAGGTCCTGAGTGACCGGATCGGCCTCCTCGGTGACCCCGATTCGCTCGCGGAGACCCGCGACCACTGCCTTGAGATTGTCGACGATCGACTCGACGACGTCGCTGTCCTTGGTCCAGCCCTCACCGAACCCCTTGGTGTGGGCGGTCTTTGCGACGGTCTCGGCACGGCCGTCCGGGCTCACGCCGATCGCGGTGGCCCGCTCGGCGGCCGCGTCGGTGAACTCCCTGGACACCGTGACCAGTTCATCGAGGTCGAGATGCACCGACCGGAACTGCTTGCCGACGACGTTCCAGTGCGCCTGCTTCGCGATGAGCGTCAGGTCGATGAGGTCGACGAGGGTGTCCTGCAACGCCTTTCCGGCGACGGACTGCTGCTCGTCGGTGAGCGTGCTGGTGATCGGGTTGGTCATGATCAAGAACTCCCTTCTTGTCCTATGGATTACCTCTGCTCCCTGAGGTGCGAGGAGCGATAGCGACGAGCCACGAAGGGCGCCGACACCGACACCCCGCACGGCTCAACGATCAGACGCGTACGGTGACCGACGAGTCGATGTTGCCCTTGGTCGCCTTCGAGTACGGACAGAATGTGTAGGCGAGGTCGGCGAGTTCCTTGGCCTTGGCCTCGTCGAGGCCGGGCAGCGAGACCTCGATGGCGACGGTGAGACCGAACCCGTTGTCCGCCGGGTCTTTTCCGATCCCGACGGCCACGTCCACGGTCGCCCCGTCGGGCACCGGGGTGTCGGCCTGCTTGGCGGTGGCGCGCAGCGCGCTCAGGAAGCAGGCCGCATAACCCGCCGAGAACAATTCCTCGGGATTGGTCCCCTCACCGCTGCCACCCAGTTCCTTCGGCGGCCGGAGGTCCAGATCGATCTGGCCGCTCGCCGAGACGACTTCGCCGTCGCGTCCGCCGCCGGACGCCTTCGACGAGATGGTGTACACCGGTTCGATTGCCATTCGAAATCCTCCTGGATGCTCAGTGCGGGTTCGGGCCAACGGTCGGTTCAACCCGACCCGCTCGCGGAACATTCCGACGACACCGGCCACGGCGACGTGATGGTCACGACACCGGTGTCGGAGTCCGGTTCACCGTCCCCGCATCATCCGCGTGGGCTTCATCCGGGTCGACTCCGGCAGCCACTGGTTGACCGGTCGCCGGAGGGTGCAGAGGGCGGCGACCACCAGGAGACCGAACTGGAGGTAGCTCAGGACGACCATGACGGACGACACGTCCGGGTATCGGAACAGCAGGTCGACGCCGACGGGGATACACAGCAGATGCACGACGACGGCGGCCAGGAAGAAGTTGCGGAGATGGCGGCTGTGTTGCGACGCAGCGGTCACCAGGCACGCGTACTCGATGGCGAGCACGACGACGATCATCACCAGCATGAACGGCGGGAAGAAGCCGGCGAGGGTCTCGACCTCACTCTCGGGTGCAGAGTTCGCCGGGTCCGAGACCACGCCTTCGAGCAGTCGGTTGCGCAGATCGTCGGTGATGGTGCCGAGGTTGAAGAAGCCGTAGATCGTCAGCACGAGACCGATCACGGCCGCGCCCCACCACACGATGCGTGCGTGCACCGCCAGCGCCTCCGGCGGCGGTCCCGCATCGCCCGGCCGCGTCGGATAGAGCGCGGACTGGTCCCGATCGCGCGAGGACCGCTCGATGGCCGCCAGATCCTCGGCGTCCAGCTCGGCCTGGCTCGGGACGCGATCGGGGTCATCCGCGGCAGAATCGCCGGACGCGCCCCCGGCCGGGTCCTTCGGATCCGTCATGTCCCGATCCTGCCACTCACCCCGGCGGGCCTCCAGCGTCGAGGAGGTTCGGCCGCGAGCGGCTCACTTCCGGAACTCGGCGAGGACGAACTCCATCCCGGGGACGAATGTGCCGAGCATGGGGACGACATGGTTCACGATCGACTTCGTCAAGATGGGCGGGGTGGGGTCGGTGACGAAGGTGACGTCGGCGCCCTGGGCGCGCCAGTCCGCCACGAGTTGCGCGACCTGGCCGTACGGGATCACGTCGTCGTGCAGTCCGCCTTCGACGAAGACAGGCGCGTTCGGCTTCAGGCGACCGATCCGCTGCTGGCGGACAGCCTCTTGCAGTCCGGGGGATCGTGCGATGAGGGACGACAGTGTCTCGCCGGTTCGGGTCCATGTCTCGACGCGGCGGAAACCGAAGGCCGGGATGATGTCCCCGATGCAGCTGGTCGAGAGCTGTTTCAGCGCGGCTTTGCCGGTGGGGTTGGTCTCTCGTCGCACCACGTCGGCGACGTTCGGATACCGCTCGGTCAGCCCGTTGACAGCGAAGCCGATCGCCCCCGCGATGGTGGTGCCGTCGATCGCGGGGATGACCTTCTCGAGGTCGGCCGGGGGCGCGCCGGCGTAGGTCGCGCGCACGTCCAGTTCCGGTGCGTAGGTCTCGGCGAGTTCGGCGGCCGACGCGGCTGCGCCGCCGCCCTGCGAGTAACCGGCGAAACCTACGGGGGCGTCCTTCGGGGCGCCCGAGATCGCGAGTGCGGCCCGGGCGCCGTCGAGCATCGCCTGACCGGTCTCCGCGCGGTTGACGTAGGTGTGGACACCGGGCGTGCCCATCCCGATGTAGTCGGTGAGGAACACCCGTACGCCGTTGACCAGCATGTAGTACATCTCCGGGGCGGTGTAGTTCACCGAGATGCCCGGCTTCATCAGATCCACCGCGAACGGAATGGTCATCAGCTTCGATGGCGCACACTGGTCGCCCTGACCGATGGTCCCGGAGCCGACGACGACGGTCGGTCGCGGTCCCTTGCCGCGCCATGGCGCGGTGGGTTCGATGACGGTTCCGGTGACCGCGGCGGGTTTTCCGTCCTGGTAACGCGAGGTGTACATGACCTTGCGGGCGGTCCCCGGCCACTGACCCGCCATGCCGGGGATCTGGAGCAGCAGCGGACTCGGCTGACTGCGGATTACCGATCCCGGCTCGGACGCGAACCGGGCCGGCGGGGTGTAGAAATCCGCCGCCGCTGCAGTACCGACCGCTGCGGGGGCCAGCGACGCGACGCACGCTGCCACCAGCGCGGCGATTCCGAGCGTCCGTCTCGATGTCCTGCGATGGGTCATGGTTCTCCCCGACTTCCAGTTCATGGCTGTGTAACCTACCGCACAGTAACTTGAGGTAGGTGACTGGTGTCGCTTCCGGGCGCGCGACGCCTCGCAGAGGGCCACAGGGGTGTCGCCGATCGACGGCCTAGCGGCCCGGCGTCACCTTGAGCACGCGGCTGAGAGTTGCCTGCCACAGCGTTCCGTCGGCCGTGATCGTCCCGGTCAGCTCGAGTGGTTCGTCGAACGGCGCCGTCCCGACCGGCACCGTCGCGACCCGCCGGCCGGTCGCGAAGTCGGTTGCCACATAGTCGACTTCACCGATCTGCTGTGGAAGGTTCGGCTGGATCGGACCATATCCGAGCGCGTGGATCAGACCGTCCGCGCGAGACAACTTGGGGAGCGTCGCGATCCGGTCGCCGTTCTCCCACACGCGACGGCAACCGCTTTCGCCGACATCGATGCGGGTGGCGCCGCCGACGAACGGGGCGTCGGCCGGGGCCGACGGACCCCGCAGCGCCATCGGCGGGTAC
Organism: Gordonia sp. BP-119; assembly: GCF_016924115.1. Lineage (NCBI taxonomy): Bacteria > Bacillati > Actinomycetota > Actinomycetes > Mycobacteriales > Gordoniaceae > Gordonia > Gordonia sp. BP-119. The sequence goes on along the minus strand of NZ_JAFFZF010000001.1, from coordinate 270,470 downwards.
TGATAGCCGTACGTACTGGGGATGACCAGCGAGTTGCCCCAGGCCATCGGCGAGTTCTCGGTGCCCGGCCCGGACGTCGAAAAGGCCCGCATGCGGCAGACATCGGAGCCGTCATCGCTGCGCAGCACGCGGAGATCTGGCGGTTCCGCGTTGTCGACGATGGCGACCCAACCATCGCCACCGGGACCGAAGTACGTCGGCGTCGTCCCCGAGCCCCAGGTGAGCTGGCCGGGTTTGCGTGCCGGCCCCCGGTCATAGGCACGGCGCCAGACGACTCGCGGTGCGCTCCCCGGTTCGGCGCGCATCTCGTACAGCGCGTGCGTCGTCAGAATCGACGCCCCCGAACGCCGGATGGACAATCCGTTGCCCAGTTCCTCTCCCGCCGGCAGCCGGGTGGCCCGCGCGGCGTCATGCCGGTCGACTGTCCCGACCACCCCGCGCGTCGTCGCGAACCACACGCGGCCGTCGAAGTCGGGCGCCAGGCCGGTGATGGCGTCACCCGCCGGTATCGCGTGGTCGACGTCGACCCGATCGTCGACGAACACCCGCCAGCCGCTGGTCGTCTTCGCATGCGCGACACGGAGAATCGACCCGGACCCGTCGGCGACGACCACCCGGTCGCGGTCGTCGAGATAGCCGTACACGCCGCCGAGCAGTCCGCCCTTCGTCAGCTGCGTCGACGCCAGTGGTTGCGCGGTCCGGGGATCGAAGAGGACGACCGACGGCGCCGCGAATGCCGGTGGCGACGATCCGACGAATTGCGTGCACAACGCGACGGGCATCCCGTCGCGTCCCACGAACGTTGCCGCGCAGGCGCCGCCCGGGATCGAGGAGCCGGCCAGTCGAGCCCCGCGGCCGGGGCCTCGATGCGCCGTGGAGTCCGTGGAGGCGAGGTCGCCGTGCATGAGCGAGGTGTCGCTCGGTCCGAGTCCGGTGCTCGGCGAATCGGGTTGTGCCGCTGCGGGGTACGCGAGCGTCGCCGCCAACGCCAGAACCCCGGTGACCACCGCCGCCCGGAACCGCATCCTCCGTGTCATGAGTGGTCAAGCTACCGCACAGGGGGCCGGCTCAGATGACCAAGCCGAGTGCGAGTACCACGATCAATCCGGTCACCGAGAGGACCGTCTCCATCATCGACCAGGTCTTGAAGGTCTGTCCGACGGTCATGCCGAAGTACTCCTTCACCAGCCAGAAACCGGCGTCGTTGACGTGGGACAGGAACACCGACCCGGCACCGATCGCCAGGACGACCAGCGAGAGTTCTCCCGAACCCATCCCGTCGACCAGACCCAGGATCAGCGACGACGCGGTGATCGTGGCAACGGTCGCCGATCCGGTCGCCAGGCGGATCAGCGCCGCGAGCGTCCAGGCCAGCAGGAGCACCGAGACGTTCGCGCCGGTCGCCCAGTCGGCGAGCAGGGTGCCGATCCCGGTGTCGACGAGGACCTCCTTGAATCCGCCACCCGCGGAGACGATCAGCAGGATGCCCGCGATCGCGGGGAGTGCCGCGCCCGTGCACTTCGAGATGGTCTCGCGGTCCATGCCGGAACCGCGGCCGAGGGTGAACATCGCGACGATCACCGCGATGAGCAGCGCGATGAGGGGCGTGCCGAGGATGTCGAGGACCTTGCGCACGGGCTGGTCCTCGTCGGCGATGAAGATCTCGGCGAGTGCCTTGCCGAGCATCAGCACGACGGGCAGCAGAACGCTGAACATGGTGATCGCGAAGGACGGTCGCTTGGTGGTCGGGCCGTCGGACGGATCGACGTCGAAGGTTGTCGGGGCCTCGACCGTCACCCATCGCCCGGCGAGCACGCCGAAGAGCGGCCCGGACACGATGATGGTCGGGATGGCAACCAGCACACCGAGTCCGAGTGTCATGCCGAGATCCGCGCCGAGGGCGTCGATCGCCACAAGTGGGCCGGGATGCGGCGGGACGAACCCGTGCATCGCCGACAACCCGGCCAGTGCGGGAATGCCGATCGGGATCAGGCCGAGACCCGAGCGTCGGGCCACGAGGTAGATCACCGGCATCAACAGCACGAGACCGATCTCGAAGAACATCGGCAGACCGATGATCGCGCCGACGAGCGCCATCGCCCACGGCAGCATCCGCGGTGAGGCGTGACCGACGATCGTGTCCACGATCTCGTCGGCACCACCGGAGTCGGCCAGCAGCTTGGCGAACATGGCGCCGAGTGCGATCAGGATGCCGACTCCCGCTGCGGTGGTGCCGAACCCGGCGGTGAACGACTCGAGGACCGTCGGGATCGACTCACCCGCGACGATGCCGACGGTCGCGCCGCCGCCCACCAACGCGAGGAAGGGATGGACCTTGGCGATCGTGATCGCCACGACGATGACGGCGATACCCGCCAGCGCCGCGACGATGAGTTGCCAGCCGGGCGCGACCGGCTGCGGCAGATCTGTACTCGCGGCGAGGATCGTGGTGGTGGTCGGCGACATCAGTTCTCCTCGGCGTCGAGATCGGAACCGCGCGAGAGGGCCTCGACCAGTTCATCGATGATGGCGTCCACGCTCTGGTCCACGTCGACGGTCAGGCCGCGTTCGTCGGGAGTCAGCTGCTCTAGGGTCTCGAACTGCGAGGCGAGCAGGGCAGGTGGCATGAAATGCCCCGGGCGTGATGCCTGCCGTCGCGAGATGACCTCGACCGACCCGGCCAGATGCGCGAACAGCGTCGTCGGTGCGTGATCACGAAGATGGTCGCGGTAATGCCGTTTGAGCGCGGAGCAGCTCATGACACCGCCGTCGGCGTGTTCGGCGAGCCAGACGCCGATCGACTCGAGCCAGGGTCGGCGGTCGTCGTCGTCGAGCGGTTCTCCCGCCGACATCTTGGCGATGTTCTCGGCGGGGTGGAAGTCGTCGGCGTCGGCGAACGGCACCCGCAGGCGCTGTGCCAACGCCGCCCCGACGGTCGACTTCCCGGACCCCGACACCCCCATGACGACGATCGGCGATCGCATGTTCACTCCTCACCACGCTGTGCTGCTGATCACGTAGGCTGCCTCAATAGTCATACTTTTGCAAGCCCTCGCGACCATTAAGTACGCACATTTGTCCGTACCTCGATGAATGAGAAGATGAAACGGTGAGTCAGGGCACACGGAGCACAGGCGAGCGGCACGACGAGATCCTCGCGGCGATCGGCCGACGCATCGTCTCGGGAGCGCAGCCGGCCGGCAGCGTGCTGACCCTCGACGCCATCAGCGCCGACCACGGGGTGTCGCGGACGGTATCCCGCGAGGTGATCCGGGTTCTCGAGTCGATGGGCCTCGTCGAATCCCGGCGCCGCGTCGGCATCACGATCCAGCCGCGGACCCGATGGAGCGTGTTCGACGCCCGGCTGATCCGCTGGCGCCTCGACGGCGCCGACCGCGCCGAGTTCCTCGCCACCCTCTCGGAGCTACGACGCGGCTTCGAGCCGGTGGCGGCGGCCCTCGCCGCCGAGCGCGCGAACGAGCACCAGTGCCGCATCCTGGCGGCAGCCGTGTCGGACATGTCGGTACACGGGCGCAACGGCGACCTCGAGTCGTACCTGCTGGCCGACAAGGTCTTTCATCGAACGCTCTTGGAGGCCAGCGGCAACGAGATGTTCCGGTCGCTCACCGGGGTGGTGAACGAGGTCCTCGCCGGCCGCACCCACCACGGAATGATGCCCGCGACACCGAATCCGGTGGCCATCGCACTGCACGACGACGTCGCCAGAGCAATACGCCTCCACGACCCGGAGGTCGCGGAGGCGTCGATGCGCGCGATCATCACCGAGGCGGCGGCGGCCGTCTCCGAGGAGTCCTCTCTGCTGCCTGAGGTGCGAGCGCAGCGAGCCACGAAGGCCCCGCCCGAGGTGCTCTAGACGAGCAGCTCGGCGATCTGAATCGTGTTGAGGGCAGCGCCCTTCCGGAGGTTGTCCCCTGAGACGAACAGCGCGAGACCGCGGCCGTCCGGAACACCCGGGTCCTGCCGGATCCGGCCGACCAGCGAGGCATCCTTGCCGGCGGCGGCCAGTGGCGTCGGCACGTCCGCGAGCTCCACACCCGCTGCGCCACCGAGGATCTCCTGTGCACGTGCCGCCGACAGCGGGTTCGCGAACTCCGCGTTGATCGACAGCGAGTGGCCGGTGAACACCGGCACGCGTACGCAGGTTCCGCTCACGAGGAGTTCGGGCAGCCCGAGGATCTTGCGCGACTCGTTGCGCAGCTTCTGGTCCTCGTCGGTCTCACCCGAACCGTCGTCGACGAGCGAACCCGCGAGCGCCACGACGTTGAACGCGATGGGCGCGACGTATTTGTTCGGGGCGGGGAAGTCCACGGCGGAACCGTCGTGCACGAGCTTCTCCGCGTCGCCGGCAACCGCACGCACCTGGGTGGCCAATTCGTCGACACCGGCCAGACCGCTACCCGAGACCGCCTGGTAGCTCGAGATGATCAGTCGCTGCAGGCCCGCCTCATCGTGGAGCGGCTTGAGGACCGGCATGGCGGCCATCGTGGTGCAGTTCGGGTTGGCGATGATGCCCTTGGGCGGGTTCTTCGCCAGCTCACCGTTGACCTCCGAGACCACCAGCGGCACATCGGGATCCTTGCGCCACGCCGACGAGTTGTCGATGACGGTCACGCCGGCCTCGGCGAACCGCGGCGCCTGTTCGCGCGACATGGTGGCACCCGCCGAGAACAGCGCGATGTCGAGTCCGGACGGGTCGGCGGTGGCCGTGTCCTCGACGACGATCTCGCCGTCGCCCCACGGCAGCTTCTTGCCCGCCGAGCGCGAGGACGCGAAGAAGCGCACCTCGTCGGCCGGGAAGTTGCGCTCCGCCAACAGGGTTCGCATGACGGCGCCGACCTGACCGGTCGCGCCCACGACTCCGATGCGTACGCCCACTGCTATCGCCCCGTTCCGGCGTAGACGACGGCTTCTTCTTCGCCGCCGAGATCGAAGGCGGCGTGCAGAGCGCGCACCGCGTCGTCGAGTTCGGTGTCCCGGCACAGCACCGAGATCCGGATCTCCGAGGTGGAGATCAGCTCGATGTTCACGCCGGCCTCGCTGAGGGCCTCACAGAAGGTGGCCGTGACACCGGGGTGCGACTTCATGCCCGCGCCCACGAGCGACACCTTGCCGATGTGATCGTCGTAGAGCAGATCGGTGAACCCGATCTCGGTCTGCAGCTTGGTGAGCTTCTCGACGCCGAGCGGCCCGAGCTCGCGCGGCAGGGTGAAGGTGATGTCGGTCTTGCCGGTGTCGACCTTCGAGACGTTCTGCAACACCATGTCGATGTTGATCTCGGCGTCGGCCACGGCGCGGAACACCCGCGCGGCGTAACCGGGCTTGTCATCGAGGCCGACGACGGTGATCTTGGCCTCGCTGCGGTCATGTGCGACGCCGGTGAGAATGGCTTCTTCCACGGGGATGTCCTCCATCGATCCGGTCACAATGGTGCCGGGTTTGGTCGAGTACGACGAGCGCACGTGAACGGGAACGTTGTATCGGCGCGCGTATTCGACGCACCGCAGCATCAGCACCTTGGCGCCACAGGCAGCCAGCTCGAGCATCTCCTCGAAGCAGACGGTGTCGAGACGGCGGGCGTCGGGCACGATCCGCGGATCGGCCGAGTAGACGCCGTCGACGTCGGTGTAGATCTCGCAGACGTCGGCCTCGAGCGCGGCCGCCAGCGCGACCGCGGTGGTGTCGGAGCCGCCGCGTCCCAGTGTGGTCACGTCCTTGGTGTCCTGCGAGACGCCCTGGAAACCGGCGACCAGCACGATCTTGCCCTCGTCGAGTGCGCTGCGAACGCGCCCGGGCGTGACGTCGATGATCTTGGCCTTGCCGTGGCTGCTCGTCGTGATGACACCGGCCTGCGAGCCGGTGAACGACTGCGCCTGCGCGCCCATCGAGCTGATCGCCATCGCGACGAGCGAGTTCGAGATCCGCTCACCCGAGGTCAGCAGCATGTCCATCTCACGGGCCGGCGGCGCCGGGTTGACCTGCTGGGCGAGGTCGAGCAGCTCATCGGTGGTGTCGCCCATCGCGGACACGACCACGACGACGTCGTTGCCCTGCTTCTTGGTCTCGACGATCCGCTCGGCGACGCGACGGATGCGTTCGGCCGTTGCGACCGAGGATCCGCCGTACTTCTGCACCACGAGGGCCACGTCGAGTTACCTCCCGCCGGCCAGTGTGCCGGTCGATAGACGTCAACTTGCCGGGACAACCTTACCGGGACCGCCGCGACCGCTCTGACCTGGTCTCCGCCCCACCCGACGGGACCGGACCGAGGTGATCCGCCCTAGGATCGCTCGCGTGGCCTCCCCAACCGACGTCGGTGACACCGGAACCGGTCCCGTCGGTACGAACGGGTACGGTCGTCGACTGGCGTCGATGACCCGCGGTTATTTCGGTCCGCTCGGTTCGTCTCCCGCCGCGGTCCGTGGTCATCGCTGGTGGCTCGACGCGCTGCTCGTTTTTCTCGTCATCCGCGCCATCGGCATCCTCGTCCTGGCGCGGTTCGCCGATCTCCGCGGCACCACGCTGGGCGACTCCCTGGCGGTCTGGGACGGGCAGTGGATGATCGCGATCGCGACCCACGGCTACGACGGCGTGCCCTACACGCTCACCGACGCCCGGGGTCTGCACACCGTCGACACCGCGTACGCCTTCTTTCCCGGTTACCCGTACCTGGTGGGCTTGATCGCGAAGCTGCCGGGCCTGAGTCCCTTCGGTGCGGCGATCACGGTGAACCTGGTCCTGGGATGCGTGGCGGCGGTCGGTGCGGCACGTCTCGGAATGGTGTGCGCCCGACTCATGGCACGACGGTCCCCGATCGGCCCGGCACCCGAACGCGGAACCGGACTGTTCCTGGTGGTGCTCTTCGCGGCGACGCCGATGTCGATCGTGCTGAACATGGCCTACACCGAGGCGCTGTTCTGCGCGCTCGCGGTGTGGGCGCTGGTGGGGGTCCTCGAGAAGCGCTGGCTCCTCGCCGGCGTCGTCGCGGGGCTCTGCGGGCTGTGCCGGCCGACGGCGGCGGTCCTGATCGGGGTCGTGATGCTCGCGGCCCTCGTGTTCCTGTGGCAGGCGCGCGGCACCGACGTCCCGAGAGCGGCACGCGTTCGCGCGGTCGTCGCCATCGTCATCAGCCCGCTCGGTTACCTCGCCTATCTCTGCGTGGTGTGGGCGCACACCGGGTCGCCGACCGGGTGGTTCCGCATCCAGACCGAGGGCTGGGACACCCAGTTCGACTGGGGCGTGGCCGCTTTCGAGTTCATCAACGAAATGCTCGTCCATTCGGCCGAGATCGCCCCCGTGGCCACGTCGTGGATCGTGCTGAGCACGCTGGTGATGCTGGGCGTCGCCGTCTGGTCACGGGTGCCGTGGCCGGTCCTGCTCTACGGTTCGCTGCTGGTCGCGCAGATCGTGCTGTCGAGCGGACTGATGATGAGCCGGCCCCGGTTGCTGCTGCCCGCCTTCGTCCTGCTGATCCCGCTGGCGATGGCGCTCGCCCGGATGCGGCCGGTGGTCGCGGGACTGATCGTCGTGCCGATCGTGGTCGGCAGCTCGTGGTTCGGCGCGCACATGCTGACCGTGTTCCCCCACGCCATGTGAGAGTCGCGCACCCCCGTTCCCCAAGGAGCCACGTTCCCCTGCTCTCTGAGGAGCGCGACCCCTCTACCCCCAAGCGCGACGAGCGGACCCCCTCTGCCCCCAAGCGCGACGAGCGGACCCTCTGCTCCCTGAGGTGCGAGGAGCGATAGCGACGAGCCTCGAAGGGCCTGGTGAGATGCCGTGCGAGACCCTTCGAGGCTCGCTACGCTCGCACCTCAGGGAGCAGGAGACGACCCGCTACGCTCGCACCTCAGGGAGCAGGAAACGACCCGCTACGCTCGCACCTCAGGGAGCAGAAAAACCCTTTTCGCTCGCCTCTCAGGGAGCCGAAGGTTGTCACACCGCCGACGCCGCGAATCCCAGGCAGAGGTAGTCGATTCCGGCGTCGAGGCGCGCCCGGGGATCGAGCAGCCGGCCGGCATCGCGACGGCCGGCGAGGCGGGCGAGATGCGACGGGACTTCGACCTCTGACTCCCCCGAGATCACCTCGGCCAGTCCCGCGGACGGCAGCAGGGCGTCGTCGTGGAGCAACTGATCGCTCACTGCGACAAGGGCGACGCCGTGGACGAAGCTCCAGACCGACAGCGCCATGTCGGTGGCGCGTTCGATGCCGACGCCGAGCTCGAGGAATCCGGCCGCCAGCCAGTCGAGGCACGCCAGCGAATCCTCGCCGTAACTGTGCCGGGGCGACGAGTAGGCCAGGACCACCCACGGATGCCGGGTGTAGAGGTCCCAGTCGACGTCGACGGCGATCCCGACCCGGGTCCGCCACTCGGGCGCGGTGTCGACGGGGTACGGAAACCGCCGGCCGACCTCGGTCGACATCGCCTGCAGCAGCGCGTCCTTGTCCTCGACGTGGCGATACAGCGACATGGCCCCGACCCCGAGCTTCTCGGCGACCCGCCGCATCGACAGCGAGCCGATCCCGGCATCGTCGGCCACGGCGATGGCGGCATCGACGATCGTCGCCGTCGACAGTTTCGAGGTGTCGGCCGTCACGTTCTCGTTCCTCCTGCTCAGGGCGGGAATAATCCGATTGCGTACAGCGTACTCATCCCCGTACGCTGACCCGCGTACACCGTACGCGTAGGTAGCTGCCGTCTGCCGCGAAGGAGGAATGATGTCCGCCCAGCTCGGCCCGTCGAACCGGCTCCGCCCGACCACCTCGGGTACCGCCGACCGGCGGACGTGGCTGGGACTGGCCGTGCTGACCCTGCCGGTGTTCCTGGTCTCGATGGACGTCTCGGTGCTGTACCTCGCCATCCCGTCGATCACCGATGCCCTCGCGCCGTCCGCGGCCCAGCAGCTGTGGATTCTCGACATCTACGGCTTCCTGATCGCCGGGCTGCTCATCACGATGGGCAATGTCGGCGACCGCGTCGGCCGGCGACGCATCCTCCTCGCCGGCGCCGCCCTGTTCGGCATCGCCTCGGTCATCGCCGCCTTCGCACCCTCGCCCGAGATCCTGATCGCGGCGCGCGCCCTCATGGGCATCGGCGGTGCCACCCTGCTGCCCTCGAGCCTGTCGCTCATCGCCAACATGTTCCCCGACGCCCGCGAGCGCGGGCGCGCGATCGGTGTGTGGACCGCGGCGTTCGCCGGCGGCAGTGCGGTCGGCCCGGTCATCGGAGGCGTTCTGCTGCACCACTTCTGGTGGGGCGTGGTCTTCCTCATCAACGTCCCGGTGCTCGCCGCACTGTTCGTCTTCGGGCCGCGCCTGATCCCCGAGTACCGGGCCGCGACGAACGACCCGTTCGATGTCGTCGGCGTCGTGCTCTCGATGGCCGGAATCCTCCCGCTCGTCTATGCCGTCAAGACGGTCGCGAGCGAAGGCGCCACGACCGGCGTGGTGGTCGCCGGAGTGGTGGGTGCCGCGCTGCTCGTCACATTCCTGCTGCACCAGCGCCGGGTCACGTCACCGCTCCTGGACCTCAAGCTGTTCGGCAACGCGCAGTTCAGCGGAGCGGTCGCCGTTGCGCTGATCGGCATGATGGCCCTCGGCGGCATGTCGTACCTGACCGGCGTCTACCTCCAGTCGGTCATGGGCCACGACGTCCTGGCCGCGGCCATCGCCGGCCTGCCGATGGCCGTCGCGGTGGCGGTGTTCTCCATCGGCGCGACCCGGGTCGCCGCGTTCCTGGGCACCCGGCTGGCCTTCGTCGGTTCTGTCGGCCTGGCCGCCGCAGGCAATCTCGGCATGCTGACCCTCGGCACCTCGACCCCGGTCTGGGTGTACGTGCTGTGCACGACGATCGCGGGCGTCGGCTACGGCATCCAGTTCAGCCTGGTGTCGGTCGTGGTCGTCGGCTCGGTTCCGCCGGAGCGGTCGGGCGCCGCGTCGGGTATCTCGGAGACGAGCTTCGAGCTCGGGACCGCGATGGGCCTGGCCCTTCTCGGATCGCTGGCCACCCTCGTGTTCCGAGACGGCGACCGGGGTTGGTCGTTCGGCGACACCCTGGGCGAGACCCTGCACCGGGCGACCGACATGGGTTCGGCCGGAGAGGGGTTGGCCACCGCTGCGAAGCAGGCCTTCGTCGACGGCATGCACGCGGCGTCGCTGGCGAGCGGTCTGGCGCTCCTCGCACTCGGCACGGTCCTGCTGTTCGTGATGCGCGACGAGCCCACCGATCCGCAGGCCGAGGTCGCCGAGGTGCAACTGCCGGACGGTGCTGATCCGGTGCCGCTTGCTTCGCTCCCGGCGACCGGTCCCGTGGGCGTCGCACGCGCCGACTCCTGACGGCGAGCCCGGCGGTCGCCACGCCATTACCCTCGGGCGGATGCACGAACTCATCTCGGGCCGCCGTAGCGCCCGCGGCTACGATCCGTCCGCGACCATCTCGCTCGGCGACGTCACCACGATCGTCGACGCCGGGCGCTGGGCTCCCACCTGGGGCCGGGTGCAGCCGGTGCGCTTCATCGCGGGACTGCGCGGCGACCCGACGTTCGACGCCCTCGCCGGCGTCCTGACCCGGGGGAACTCGGGGTGGGCGCCGCGCTCGGCAGCCCTGATCCTGGTCTGCACCACCGATGACCCCGACGACGCGAAGGCCCACACGTACGGGGCCGTCGACTGTGGACTGGCGGTGGCGCAGATGATCCTGCAGTCCGAGGCCCTCGGCTTCAATGCCCATCCGATGGCCGGTTTCGACGCCGAGGCAGCCCGCGACATCTTCGGGATCCCCGCCGACAAACGACCGCTGGTGCTGCTCGGAGTCGGCGCGCTCGCCGACCCGGCGTCCCTTCCCGAGGAGATCCGCGCCCGCGACGAGAAATCCCGCACCCGGCTCCCGCTGTCCGAGGTCGCGTTCGCGGGCCGCTGGGGACGTCCCGCGTTCCCGGACTCCACAGGCGCCTGACCGGCGAATGTGACGAACGAGGCATATGAGACAGAAGTGACGTGTGGTACTTGTTCTCCATGACTGTCACACCTCAACCTCGAGGACTCCTCCGCCGACTGGGAGCGCACCTCGCGCCCGTCGCCGCCGTCACCGCACTGACAGCCGCGGCAGCACTGTCCGTGCCGGCGGCCGCCCACGCCGACGAGCCGTTCAGCCTCGGATTCGACGGCGCCGCCGGCACTCTCCCGTCGGCGCTGCAGCACGAGACCGGCGCCGGCGGCTGGGGCAACAACGAGGTGCAGAACTACACCGCCGATCGGCTGAACTCGCGGCTCGACGGCAACGGCAACCTGCTCATCGAGGCGCGCCGCGCGGCGACCGGCGGCTGGACGTCGGCCCGGCTCACCACCAAGGACAGCTTCGAGTTCACCTACGGGACGATCTCCGCGCGCATCTCCCTGCCGCAGGGTCGCGGGTTGCACCCGGCGTTCTGGCTGCTGGGGAGCGACATCGACTCCGTCGGGTACCCGGCGGCCGGCGAGGTCGACATCGCCGAGACGATCAACACCTCCGACTGGGTCCACGTGGGCGTGCACGGCCCGACGGCGCTGGGCACCGCGATGGGATCACTCGATCTCTCGCTCGCCGATCTCCTCCCCGGACTGCCGCTGCCGGGACCGCTCGCCGGCCGCTGGGAGCGGGGCCACGACCTCACCGGCATCGATCCGGGCGACTTCCACGTCTACGCGGTGACCAAGTCGTCGTCGCAGATCCGTTTCACCATCGACGGGAGCGCGGTCTACACGATCAACCGCTCCTCGCTCACCGGCGACGAACGGTGGGTCTTCGACAAGCCGATGTACGCGCTGCTCAACGTCGCGGTCGGCGGCATCTGGCCCGGGCCCCCGTCGTCGACGACTCCGAGCCCGGCAACCATGACGGTCGACTGGTTGCGCTACACCCCTTCCACCCCCGCTCCCTGAGCTGAGGAGCGCCCGTAGCTTGCGGACGGTGGCAACAACTCCGCCCCGAGCCGACAGGCCCGGGGCGGAGTTCTTGTATGCGGTTGCGGGACGGTCGCTTACGCGACCAGCACCTGCTCGTCGTCGGAGACCGACGCCCGCATCGTCTTGTCCTTGGTCTCGACGATCTTGATCGTGCACACGACGCTGAGTGCCGACAGACCGGCGAGCAGGACACCCACCCAGATCGCACCGGGACCCGCGATCAGCGGGGCGGCGATCAGCGGCGGGATCGCCCCACCGAGGATGCCGGCCAGGTTGTAACCCATCCCCGCACCGGTGTAGCGGTACCGCGCCTCGAACAGTTCGGGCAGAAGCGCACCGGCCGGACCGTAGGCGATGCCGAAGATCTGCAGCGTCCCGAAGAGTCCGACCACGAACGCGAAGCCGCCGCCGATCTCGAGGATCGGGAACAGCACCAGCGCCCAGGGGATCGCGACGCTGCACGAGGTGAGGATGACCCGGCGACGACCCACGCGGTCCGACCACACCGCCGACGCCGCGGTCGACAGTCCGAACACCACGGCCGCGCCCATTCCCGCGGTCAGCACGAAGGTCCGCGACAGTTCCAGTGACTTGGTGCCGTAGTTCGTGAGGAACGCCGTGCCCATGTAGAACAGCGAGAACAGGCTCGCCAGCGCGCCGCCGGCGATGAGGATCTCGCGCCACTGGTGGTGGAAGGCGTCGAGGAACGGCAGTGCCGGACCGTCGACCTCGGGACCGCCGATTGTCCCGCGCTGCTGCGCTTCTCGGAACACCGGCGTCTCCGCGACCGCGAGCCGGACCCACAACCCGACGGCGACGAGCGCGAAGGACAGGATGAACGGGATGCGCCAGCCGTAGTCGAGGAACGCCGAACTGGTCTCGCCGAGCGTCAAACTCGCGATGAGGAACGTCAGGCTCGACAGGAAGAACGCGAAGGCCGGGCCGAGTTGCGGGAACATCGCGTACAGCCCCCGCTTGCCCGGTGGGGCGTACTCGGCGGTGAGAAGCGTTGCGCCCGCCCATTCGCCGCCGACGGCGAAGCCCTGCAGGAACCGCAGGCAGACGAGGAGGATGGGCGCCGCGATGCCGATCCCGGATTCGGCGAAGCCGAACACGCCGGTCTCGTAACCGGGGAGAAGACCGATCGCGACCGTCGCCAGTCCCATGATGAGCAGGGTCCACACCAGGGTGCGTTTACGGCCGATCCGGTCGCCGAAGTGACCGAAGAGCATCGCTCCGACCGGCCGCGCGAAAAAGGCCACGGCGAAGGTGGCAAAGGACGCGATGGTCCCGGTGACCTCGTCGGCGGCCGGGAAGAACACCGTCGGGAACACCAGGGCGGCGGCGGTGCCGTAGATGAAGAAGTCGTAGAACTCGATCGTCGTGCCGATGGAACTCGCGGCGGCCACGCGTCGAAGGCTCGTGCGTTTGCCCTCCGGCGGTTCGGTCACCGGCGGTTCGGCGGGGATGGTCGTCACTGGCGTTCGCCCTTTCTGCAGACGGCCGCGTCGGGGTGGCGGCTCGAGATCCCGGGCATCATCGGTCCGGGTGGCCCCGTCCGCCGCTCGGATGATTTGGGTCACTCCGGCTGCGCGGTGAGAGGCATGTCATAGTCTGGAGCTCGTGCCGGTGAGGCGGCACCCCCCGAAGAGGGGGACGTCATGACCCGGCCTCACCTGCAGCTTTGGCCACCTCGTCGCCGGGGAGTACAGTCAAGCGCATGCAGCGCGCACTCCTCCTCGGTTGCCGCGGCGGGGTCTGAACCGACCGGCCCTCCGTCGCGGGGCCTCATCACGCGCCGGTCACTTTCCTTCCACACACGGAGAATGACCACCATGGCACCAGCAGACAGCTTCACTTCCGGCGCCAGCCGAATCGTCGAGCCGGCGGGCCCGATTCCCGCCGGACAACCCTCATGGAACCCGCAACGCAGCTCCGCGATGCCGGTTCATCGTTATCGCCAGTTCGCCGACGAGGTCGAGAAGGTGGCGGTTCCCGACCGCACCTGGCCCGACAAGGTCATCACCACCGCCCCGATGTGGTGCGCGGTCGACCTCCGCGACGGCAACCAGGCACTCATCGACCCCATGAGCCCGGCCCGCAAGCGCCGCATGTTCGACCTCCTCGTACGGATGGGCTACAAGGAGATCGAGGTCGGCTTCCCGTCGGCCAGCCAGACCGATTACGACTTCGTCCGCGAGATCATCGAAGACGGCGCCATCCCTGACGACGTCACGATCCAGGTGCTGACCCAGTGCCGTGAGGAATTGATCGAGCGCACCTTCGACGCCTGCCGCGGGGCGGCCAACGTGATCGTCCATTTCTACAACTCGACGTCGGTCCTGCAGCGTCGCGTCGTGTTCCGCGCGGACAAGGCGGCGATCACCAAGATCGCGACCGACGCCGCACACAAGGTCCTCGAGGTACAACAGAACTACCCGGACACCAACTGGCGGTACGAGTACTCGCCGGAGTCCTACACGGGCACCGAGCTGAGCTTCGCCAAGGAGGTGTGCGACGCGGTCACCGAGATCATCGCCCCCACCCCGGAGCGCCCGATGATCCTCAACCTGCCGGCCACCGTCGAGATGGCCACTCCCAACGTCTACGCCGACTCGATCGAGTGGATGCACCGCAATCTCGCCCGGCGCGACTCGGTCATCCTCAGCCTGCACCCCCACAACGACCGCGGAACCGCCGTCGCCGCAGCCGAACTGGGCTACCAGGCGGGCGCCGACCGCATCGAGGGATGCCTGTTCGGCAACGGCGAGCGCACCGGCAACGTCTGTCTGGTCACCCTCGGCATGAACATGTTCAGCCGCGGCGTCGACCCGCAGATCAGCTTCTCCGACATCGACGAGATCCGCCGGACGGTCGAGTACTGCAACCAGCTCAACGTCCCCGAGCGTCATCCCTACGGCGGCGACCTGGTCTACACCGCGTTCTCGGGTAGCCACCAGGACGCGATCAACAAGGGCCTCGACCAGATGAAGGTCGACGCGGACAACGCCGACTCCGACGTCGACGACATCACCTGGGCCGTCCCGTATCTGCCGATCGACCCCAAGGACGTCGGCCGCAACTACGAAGCGGTCATCCGCGTCAACAGCCAGTCCGGCAAGGGCGGCGTCGCGTACATCATGAAGGCCGACCACGGCATGAACCTGCCGCGTCGTCTGCAGATCGAGTTCAGCCGGGAGATCCAGAAGATCACCGACGGCGAGGGCGGCGAGGTCAATCCCAAGGAGATGTGGGACGTCTTCGCGGAGAACTACCTGCACCCGATCTGGCCGCTCGAGCGCATCCGGCAGAAGGTGGACGCGGCCGAGGTCGACGGCGGCGACGACCACATCACCGCCGTGGTGAAGGTCGAGGGCAACGAGCGGGAGATCTCCGGCTCCGGCAACGGTCCGCTGGCGGCTTTCGTCGACGCGCTCGGCGCCGTCGGCTACGAGGTCCGGGTCCTCGACTACAGCGAGCACGCGCTGACCGCCGGCGGCGACGCCAGCGCCGCGGCGTACGTCGAGACCGAGGTCAACGGCGAGACGGTCTGGGGTGTCGGCATCGCGTCGTCGATCACCACCGCCAGCCTGCGTGCAGTCGTCTCGGCGGTGAACCGCGCTTACCGGGTCACCTCGGTTCCGGTCGCCGACGGCGAGGCCGCCCCGGGCACCTGGGCGCCCTGACCCTCCCCCTTCGAAGACCCGATTCCGTCCCGTCGATCGCGCCGATCGGCGGGACGGAATCGTTCTGACGGGAACAAAACGGACCAGAGTTTCATTTAGAGGGCATGAAGAACATCGGTTTCCTGTCGTTCGGTCACTGGTCGGACGCCCACGGGTCCCAGGTGCGGTCCGGCGCGGACACGCTGCTGCAGTCCATCGACCTCGCGGTGGCCGCCGAGGAGCTCGGCGCCGACGGTGCGTACTTCCGCGTCCATCACTTCGCACGGCAACTCGCATCGCCGTTCCCGTTGCTCGCGGCGATCGGCGCGAAGACCAGTCACATCGAGATCGGCACCGGGGTCATCGACATGCGCTACGAGAACCCGCTGTACATGGCCGAGGACGCCGGCGCCGCAGATCTCATCTCCGGCGGTCGGCTGCAGCTCGGGATCAGTCGTGGGTCCCCCGAGCAGGTCATCGACGGCTACAAGTACTTCGGCTACGTACCGCCCGAGGGGTCGACCGATGCGGACATGGCGCGACAGCACACCGAGGTGTTCCTGAAGGTCATCGAGGGCGGCGGCTTCGCCACGCCGAATCCCCGTCCGATGTTCCCCAACCCGCCGGGACTCCTGCCCATCGAGCCGCAGTCCCCCGGCCTGCGGGACCGCATCTGGTGGGGCGCCGGGACCCGGGCGACCGCGGAATGGACCGCCCAGCAGGGCATGAACCTGATGAGCTCGACGCTGTTGACCGAGGACACCGGGGTGCCGTTCCACCAGTTACAGGCCGAACAGATCCAGCGGTTCCGCAAGGCCTGGGCCGATGCCGGACACCCGCGTGAGCCACGAGTATCGGTGAGCCGCAGCATCTTCGCAATTGTCGACGACCGCGACCGCGCCTACTTCGGACGTGGTGGTGCTGAATCGGATCAGGTCGGTGTCATCGACAACAGTGTGGCCCGATTCGGACGCAGCTACGCCGACGAGCCGGACAAGCTCATCGAGCAGTTGCGTGAGGACGAGGCGATCGCCGCGGCCGACACACTGCTGCTGACGGTGCCGAACCAACTCGGGGTCGAGTACAACGCACACGTCCTCGAGTCGATCCTCACACACGTCGCACCGGCTCTCGGCTGGCGCTGACCTCCGACGACCCGCGGTCCTGACGAAACCGCCACACCGGGTCGTCTCGCTGACCTAACGTCACCGGGGTGTCCGGCGTCCACGTGCCAGGCATGTCCCGAGTCCACGACCCGCTGGACGCGAATGGAGTTCCACGAATGTCCGAAGTCATCGTCGTCGCCACCATCTCCCCCAAACCCGGTGAGGAACAGGCCGTGCGGGAGGCCGTGCTCGCCGCGATCCCCGAAGTCCACGGCGAGCCGGGATGCGGGAAGTACGCGTTGCACGAGGCCACCGGCGACTCGACCGACCTGGTGATGATCGAGCGCTGGGAATCCACGGAGGCCCTGGCGACGCACGGCTCCGCTCCGGCGCTCACCACGCTCGGCAAGGCGATCGGGGGCCTGCTTTCCGGACCGCTGGACGTCCGGACCTTCACCGCCGTTCCTGCAGGTCAGCCGGACAAAGGCACCATCTGACCCACCGCGACATCTGCCCCCATCCGACCTGTCGGGTGGGGGCTTCGCGCATTTCCGCGGCCAGTGTTGTTGATTCCCCTGCCGGGCGCGTGCTAGACCGGTATAACGATCGTTAGATAAAGGACGCCGCGCGAAGCGGTGCGCTGCGCCGTGACCCGCTCCCGAGAGGAACCCTCATGCCCGAAGCCGTCATCGTCGACGTCGTCCGCCTCGCGTCCGGAAAGGGCAAGCCCGGTGGCTCGCTGTCGGAGACCAAGCCCGTCGAGCTCCTCGCGCATGTGCTGCGCTCCCTGGTCGAGCGCAACGACCTCGATCCGGCACTCGTCGACGACGTGATCGGCGGCTGCGTCGGTCAGGCCGGCGAGCAGGCCCTGAACATCTCGCGGACCGCGCTGCTGTCCGCCGGCTTCCCCGAATCCGTACCCGCCACCACCGTCGACCGGCAGTGCGGATCGAGCCAGCAGGCCGCCCACTTCGCCGCGCAGGGCATCATCGCCGGCGCCTACGACGTGGTGATCGCCGCCGGCGTGGAATCGATGAGTCGCGTCCCGATGGGCTTCACCACCGCCGGGCGCAGCCCCTACGGCCCGAGCATCGAAGCACGGTACCCGGATGGACTTGTCGGACAGGGCATCTCCGCTGAACTGGTCGCCGCCAAGTGGAAGTTCGACCGCGACACGCTCGACGCCTTCGCCGCGCAGTCCCACCAGCGTGCCGCCGCGGCGGCCGGCGAGGGCTTCTTCGATCGCGAGATCCTGCCCATCGACGTCGCTGACGCCGACGGCACGACGTTCACGCACAAGACCGACGAGACGGTGCGCGCGACCACCACTCCCGAGGGCTTGTCGGGCCTGAAGCCGTCGTTCTACAGCGAGGACTTCGCGGCTCGCTTCCCGGAGATCAACTGGCACATCACCCCCGGTAACTCGTCGCCGCTGACCGACGGCGCGTCGGGCGCACTGATCATGAGCGACGTCATGGCCTCGAAGCTGGGCCTGACCCCCCGCGCACGGTTCCACTCGTTCTCGGTCGCCGGCGACGATCCGATCTTCATGCTGACCGCTCCCATCCCGGCCACGCACAAGATCCTCGCGCGCTCGGGACTGTCCATCGACGACATCGACGCCTACGAGGTCAACGAAGCCTTCGCCTCCGTGCCCCTGGCCTGGGCCCACGAGTTCGGCGCCGACCCGGCCAAGCTGAACCCGCGGGGCGGCGCGATCGCGCTGGGCCACGCGCTCGGATCGTCGGGCACCCGCCTGCTGGGCACGCTCGTCAACCATCTCGAGGCGACCGGTGGCCGGTACGGCCTGCAGACCATGTGCGAGGGCGCGGGCATGGCCAACGCCACCATCATCGAACGTGTCTGAGCCGGCCCGGGCGGTTCCCGCCCGGAAATTCACGATCGAGACCGACGGTCTGGACTGGCGGCTGCGCGAACAGGTTCCGCTGCCGGCCACTCTCGTCGCGGCGAAACACGCGTTCTATGAACGCGGTTACCACGGCACCTCGATCCGCGACATCGCCTCGCGAGCGGGGGTGTCGCTGCCGACGCTGTACTACCACCACGACAACAAGCTGGGGATCCTGGTCGAACTGCTCGAGGCGGCGATGACCGCTGTGCTCGCGTGGGTGGGTGCGGCCATCGAGTCCGGACGGACGCCGAGCGAGCAGCTGTCCAACGCGATCGAGTCGATCGTCCTGCACATGACCAACGACGTCGAACTCGCCAGCGTGGCAAGCGAGTTCCGCCACCTCGACGTCGAGGATCCGCGACGGGAGACCTACGTCGCGATGCGGACCGAGACCGAGGAGCTGCTCGCCAGTGTCATCGAGCGTGGCGTCGAATCCGGTGAGTTCCACTTCGACGACGACGTGAAAGACGTGCTGCGCTACCTGTTCGGCGCATGCCAGGCGATCACCACCTGGTACCGCCCCTCGGGTGCCCGGACACCGGCCGAGGTCGCGGCGTCGTATGCGCTGCTCTCACTGCGCGTCGTCGGCGCGCGCGACGCCGACCAGAACGACAACTGACCGACCGACAACTCCTGAACGACGATCGAGTAGAGCAGAAAGGCAGAAGCCATGAAACGCACCATCTTCGAAGACGAGCACGAGGCCCTGCGGGAAACCGCGCGGCAGTTCCTGCAGCGCGAATGCGCCCCGTACACCGAGGAGTGGACGCGAGCCGGTCAGGTCGATCGCATCGCATTCAAGAAGGCCGGTGACGCAGGTCTTCTCGGATTCAACATCCCCGAGGAGTACGGCGGCGGCGGTGCCATGGACGACTTCCGGTTCAACGCCGTGGTGGTCGAGGAGTTCGCGAAGTTCGACGGCGCGGCACCCGGCCTCAGCCTGCAGAACGACGTCGTCGCACCGTACTTCGTGCACCTCGCCAACGACGAGCAGAAGAAGCGCTGGATGCCCGGGATCGCCACCGGCGAGACGATCCTCGCCGTCGCGATGACCGAGCCGGGCGCTGGCTCCGACCTGGCGGGCATCAAGACCTCGGCCAAGCTCGAGGGCGATCACTATGTCCTGAACGGCAACAAGACGTTCATCTCGTCGGGCATCAACTCCGACCTCGTGGTGGTGGTCTGCCGGACCAACCCCGATCCCGAGGCGGGCCACAAGGCGTTCTCGCTGCTCGTCGTCGAGCGCGGCATGGAGGGCTTCGAGCGCGGTCGCAAGCTCGACAAGATGGGCCTCAAGGCCCAGGACACCGCCGAGCTGCACTTCAACGACGTGCGCGTCCCGGTCGAGAACCTGCTCGGCCAGGAGGGCATGGGCTTCTACCACCTCATGCAGAACCTGCCGTCGGAGCGGCTGTCGATCGGCATCGGCGCCATCGCCGGTGCGCGTGCGATCTTCGACGAGACCCTGCAGTACACCAAGGACCGCAAGGCCTTCGGCCGCCCGATCGGCACTTTCCAGGCGAACCGCTTCTCGCTCGCCGAGATGGCGACCGAGCTCGACATCGCCGAGGTCTACATCGACCGCTGCCTGCAGGGCGTTCTCGATGGTGAACTGAACGCCGTCGACGCCTCGAAGAACAAGTGGTGGTGTACCGAGCTCGCCAAGCGGGTCATCGACAGCTGCCTCCAGCTGCACGGCGGCTACGGCTACATGAACGAGTACCGGGTTGCCCGCGCCTACACCGACGCTCGTATCCAGACGATCTTCGGTGGCACCACCGAGATCATGAAGGACATCGTCGGCAAGAGCCTCGGCGTCTGAGTTCTCGCAATCGTCGACAGCCCGGGGCACGCGCCCCGGGCTGTCGGTGTATCCGGGCCCGCTCAGGTGGCGTCGGGCCGTCAGCCCTGCTCGGCACCCACCACACGTAGGTGATCGACGACCTGCTGCACGGCGGACCGCGAACGCGGACGGGCGAGCGCCTCGTACACCCGTGCGGCGCGAACTCCCTTGAGCACCAGCCGTTTCACCTTCGGATGGCGGACCGCGAAGCGCGGCATCAGCGCGATGCCGTGCCCATGGGCGACGAGCGCCTCGATGGTGGTGAAGTCCAGCATCCGCTGCGTGACCCGCGGCGCCACTCCGGTCGCCGCCGAGATCGACACCAGCACGTCATCGACCGGGAACCCGCCCTCGACACTGATCCAATCGTGGTCGGCCAGTTCGGTGACCGCGACCTGATCTCGTGTGGCCAACTCGTTGTCGGCCGCGACGATCACGTCGACCGGTTCGCGCATCAGCTCGGTGACCCGGACCCGGGGCACGTCGATCGCCGGCGTGCGTTCGTCACGGTGGGTGACGACGATATCGTGGTCGGCGAGAGCCGGTGCCGCGTCGTGGTATCCGACGTCGAGATGGACCGCGTGTACGTCGATGCCCGATGCGGTGGCCCGCTCCAGGACCGCCGGCAGCAGCAGGGTCGCACCGGACGGGAACATCGCCAGGCGGACCCGGGTCTTGCCCGACCGATACGACGACATCTCCTCCTGCGCCCGATCCACCGCCGCGATCACGTCATCGGCGCGCAGTACGAGCGCACGCCCCGCCTCGGTCAATCGGATTCGGCGGCCATCGGGTTCGAACAACGCGACACCGGCCTCCTCGGCCAGGACCTTCAGCTGTTGCGACACCGCCGACGGGGTCATGTGCATCGCCTCGGCGACCGCGCCGATCGACTCCCGGTCGGCGAATTCCCGCAGCAGCCGCAGACGCCGGACTTCCATGCCACAACGGTACTCAGGCCCACGTCGTCGTCAGGCGGTGCCGTGGGTCACGGCATGACCTCCGGGGTGGAATGTCCGAGCGGTCCGATCCGTTGGTGGGGGCATGGCATCACAAGACATCACCCTGGAAACCTTCGAGGACACCATCGCCTCGGACGGCATCGTCCTCCTCGACTTCTGGGCCGGCTGGTGCGGCCCGTGCCGACAGTTCGCGCCCGTCTTCGAGAAGGCCTCCGAAGCACACTCCGACATCGTGTTCGGCAAGATCGACACCGAGGACGAGCAGCAGCTCGCCGGCAGTCTCGGAATCCGTTCCATCCCGACGCTCATGGCATTCCGGGACGGGATCCTGGTCTTCAACCAGCCCGGTGCACTACCTGCGGCTCAGCTCGAGGAACTGATCGGCGCCGTCGAGGGGCTCGACATGGATGACGTGCGGGCGAAGGTCGCCGCGGCGCAGGAGTAACCGTTCAGAGAAACTGAATAGTTATTCCGGTTAAATTCGATTGTCCTTCACATCGTCCACGCCGACGATGGGGCCATGTCCACTCGTGATCGCCTCCTCGCGTTGTTCGTCGTCCTGCTCTGGGGACTGAACTTCATCGCGATCCGAGTCGGGCTGGACCACTTCCCGCCGTTTTTCCTCGCCGCGATGCGATTCGCGGTGATGGCGATACCGGTCATGTTGTTCGTGCGGTTCCCGAAGGTGCGCCTGAAGTGGTTCCTGCTGTACGTCGCCGGCTTCGGCAGCGTGCAGTTCATCATGCTGTTCCTGGCCATGGATCTGGGCATGCCGACCGGGCTCGCCTCGCTGGTCCTCCAGACCTCGGCGCCCTTCACGGTCATGCTCGGCGTGCTGTTCCTCCGCGAACGGATGACGACCGGACAGATCCTCGGCCTGGCGGTCGCGGTCCTCGGCATGGCGGTCATCGCGATCGACCGGATGCGCGGCAGCGACCTCGGCGTGGCCGCTCTGCTCCCGATCGGTTTCACCGTGCTCGGTGGTCTGAGCTGGGCAGCGGGCAACATCGGGGGCAGACTCGCCCGTCCCGACGACTCCTTGCGGATGACGTTGTGGATGGCCGTCGTCGCCACTCCGCCGCTGTATGCGGTGAGCCTGATCGTCGAGGGCCCCTCCGCCGGCTTCGACGCGCTCGCCACGCTCGGTACCGAGAGTGGACTCCGTGCCCTGGGTGGCCTCGCCTACCTCGCGATCTTCGGCACCGTCATCGGTGCGGGTCTGTGGACCACGCTGCTGGGACGCAACGACGCAAGCCGGGTGTCGCCGATGTCGCTGCTCGTGCCCGTGGTTGGGATCTCGGCAGCATTCTTCGTTCTCGGCGAAGTCCCCAGCGTCGGGGAGATCGTCGGTGCGGTCATCGTCGTCGCGGGGTGCGCTGCCGGGGTGATGGCCCGGCCGCGAGCCCGTAGGCGCCCGACCGTTCCAGGTGCCACGCAGAAGCCGGCCGATTCCGTGTCGTCGTCGACGGGCGCTCGGGAGGGCGCCCGAATACCGGTGCGCTCAGGCGGCTGAGCTGGACCCGGCCGACGGAAGGGCCCCGCGCACCACCGCGCACAGACGGTCGACCGCGGCCCGGGCCCCCGGACTGATCAAGGTCATGTTGACGAACCCGTGGATCATCGCGCCCTCTCGCCGGACCGTGACCGGCACGCCGGCCTCCTCGAGCCTGCGCGCGTACGCGAGGCCCTCGTCACGCAGCGGGTCGAAGCCGGCGACCATGACATGCGCAGGCGGGAGACCGCTGAGATCGTCGGCAAGCAGTGGCGAGCAGCGCGGGTCGCTCCGCTGCGCGGCGTCGGGCAGGTAGCGATCGGTGAACCAGTCGATGCCGTCGGCGGTGAGGAAGTACCCCGACACGAACTCCCGGCGCGAGGGTGTGTCGGCGGCCTGGTCGGTCACCGGGTAGATGAGCAGCTGGAAAGCCGGGGTGACCGCTTCGCCACGGACCTCCCGGGCGACGACGGTCGCGAGATTTCCGCCCGCGCTGTCACCGGCGACGACGATCCGCGCCGGATCGAGACCCCACCGCGGCGCCACCTCGACAGCGAAGCGCCACGCCGCCACCGCGTCCTCGACGGCCGCGGGGAACGGGGCGTCGGGGGCCAACCGGTAGTCGACGGAGAGCACGTCGAGGCCGGTGCCATGTGCCAGACGCCGGACGAAGGTGTCGTGGCTGATCCGGCTGCCGGTGACGAAGCCGCCGCCGTGGAAGTAGACGAGCAGCCCGGCCGAGTCGGTGGTGGAGCGATACCGGGTGGCCGGGATCGGGCCGGCGGGTCCGTCGATGACGAGGTCCTCCTCCACCGCCATGGGAGGCAGCGCCTCGGCCATGGCGGCGCCGACCTCGTCGGTCTGCGCACGCGACTGCGCCACCTCGCCCTGGAAGGGATTCAGCCCGGGCACGTTGTCGTTGGCCCAGCCGATCGCGGCAAGCTCGGGGGCGACCCGCTCACCGTCGGAGTTGACCGGTGCCCGTCGCCCCAGAACGGCCAACGCTCCGGCCGGGATTCGTGCGACGGCGAGCAACAGTCCGCGTTGCACTCGGGCGGGCAGGGACAGGCGCAGATGGGTGTCGCGACTCACAGCCGCCGAGCCTACGCGGCGTCGGCACACGGCACGACCACTCCCGTCGGATCGGCCTGTGACACACTCGTGCGCATGCCCGACCGACTCTCTTCCGCCGGTTCCGCAACCCGTACGAACACCCGTGTTCCCACCCGTACCGCCGTCGCCCTGGGCGCTGCGGCCGCGGCCCGGTGGGCGTCGCGCACCGCGGGGCGGGGCAAGGGGTCGATGATCGGCGGTCTGGTCGCCGCGAAGATCGACCCTCAGATCATGGGTCGGCTCGCCGCGGGCAAACGCACCGCGATCGTCACCGGCACCAACGGGAAGTCGACGACCACACGGATGACCGCGGCCGCGATGGCCGAACTCGGCGAGGTCGCCACCCAGGCCGACGGCGCCAACATGGACGCCGGCATCATCGCGACGCTGACCCTGAGCCGGACGGCGCCGTTCTGCGCGCTCGAGGTCGACGAACTGCACGTCCCGCACGTCAGCGACGCCGTCGACCCCGAGGTCCTCGTGATGCTCAACCTCTCCCGGGATCAGCTCGACCGAGTCGGGGAGATCAACATGATCGAGCGTCGGCTGCGTGAAGGCATCGCACGTCATCCCGAGACCACGGTGATCGCCAACTGCGACGACGTCCTGGTGACGTCGGCCGCCTTCGACGCCCCGGACGTGGTCTGGGTCGCGGCCGGCGCGAGCTGGGTCGGCGATTCCGTCAGCTGCCCCCGCACCGGCGAGCCCATCGTCCGTTCCGAGGAGGGGTGGCGGTCGACCGGCGACGACAACTTCCGCCGCCCCACACCCGACTGGTGGTTCGACGACGAGAACATCTACGGACCCGAGGGTTTCAGCGCTCCCCTGGAGCTCGCGGTGCCGGGCAGGGCCAACCGCGGCAACGCGACCCAGGCGGTGGCCGCGGCCGTCGCGATGGGCGCCGACCCGCGCAGCGCGGTGGCCGCCGTCGGCACCGTCGGCGAGGTCGCCGGCCGGTACGGCATCCACCAGGTCGGAAACCACTCGGTCCGAACACTTCTCGCGAAGAACCCGGCCGGGTGGCAGGAAGCGATGTCGATGATCGACCAGGACGCCGACGGGCTGGTGATCGCGGTCAACGGCCAGGTGCCCGACGGCGAGGACCTGTCCTGGTTGTGGGACGTGCGCTTCGAGGCGTTCGAGACCATGCAGGTCGTCGCGGCCGGAGAGCGCGCCGCCGACCTGTCGGTCCGGCTGCTCTACGCGGGCGCCGAACACACCACCATCCCGGATCCCATGGCCGCCATCGCATCCTGCCCGCCGGGACGCGTCGAGGTCCTGGCGAACTACACGGCGTTCCGCGATCTCGGCACCGCCCTGGAACGCGCAGCACGATCACGGAAGGCGGAGCAGTGAGCGAATCGACCCTGCGGATCGGCCTCGTCCTGCCCGACGTCATGGGTACCTACGGGGACGGTGGGAACGCCCTCGTCCTGAAGCGCCGCGCACTGATGCGTGGCATCGACGCCGAGGTCATCCACATCACCCTCGACGATCCGGTCCCCGACTCGCTCGACGTCTACACCCTCGGTGGCGCCGAGGATTACGCGCAGCGGCTCGCCACCCGGCACCTCACGCGCTACCCGGGTCTGCAGCAGGCGGCGGCGGCCGGACGGCCGGTGCTGGCCATCTGCGCCGCCATCCAGGTGCTCGGCCACTGGTACGAGACATCGGCGGGCGAACGCGTCGACGGCATCTCCCTGTTCGATCTCACGACGGCGCCCCAGGCGGAGCGGAGTATCGGCGAATTGCTCGTCGATCCGACCCTCCCAGGACTGTCACAGTCCCTCACCGGTTTCGAGAACCACCGCGGCGGAACGACTCTCGGGTCCGACGCGGCCCCACTGGGTCGGGTACGGCACGGCGTGGGCAACGGCGTCGGCGACGGCACCGAGGGCGTCGTCCAGGGCAGCGTCATCGGCACCTACATGCACGGTCCGGCACTGGCCCGCAACCCCGAACTCGCCGATCACCTCCTGGCCACCGCGCTCGGCGTCGAATCCCTTGCCCCGCTTGACCTCCCCGAGGTAGACCGGCTCCGCCGGGAACGCCTCGCCGCGGGACGGCGGCGATAACGTCGACGACGGCCTTCCGCTGACCGAGGGCTCCCTCAAGCACTCTCGATCCCCGCCGACCGCGCCGCCGCGGTGAGTACGTCGACGACCATCTCCACAGTGAGCCGTCCGGTGAAGGTGTTCTGCTGGCTCACGTGGTAGCAGCCGAAGACCTCGAGTTCGGCACCGTCGCGGACGAGGGTGGTGGAGACACCGTGACCGAACTTCGGCATCGGCTTCGGGACCGTCCAGCCGAGCCTCGCGAAGGTACGAAGCGTTGACTGCCAACCGAATCCACCGAGTGTCATCACGGAACGGACCGTCGGCGCGAGCAACTCGAGTTCGGCGTGCAGCCAGTACGAACAGGTGTCGCGCTCTTCGACCGTCGGCTTGTTCTGCGGTGGTGCACAGTGGACCGGTGCGGTGATCCGCGTGTCGAACAGCTCCAACCCGTCGCCGATCGCGACCGAGAGCGGCTGGCTCGCAAGGCCGGCGCGATACAGCGCCGAGAACAGGACATCGCCGCTTCTGTCACCCGTGAACATGCGCCCGGTCCGATTCCCACCGTGCGCCGCGGGGGCGAGGCCAACGATCAGCAGTCGCGCATCCGCCGGACCGATACCGGCCACCGGCCTCCCCCAGTACTCCTCGTCGGCGTACGCCCGTCGCTTCTCCTGCGCGACCAACTCCCGCCATTCGACGAGGCGCGGGCATGCACGGCACTCGATCAGCTGCGCGTCGAGCTCCGCCAGATCACGGAAGCGTCGTCGGGTGGCCATCCCTCGACACTAACCGCGGCGTCCGCTCGGCATCCCGGTCGGCCGACGGGACCGTCAGTCCGAGACCCCTCAGTCCAAGCCCACTCAATCCAGTACGACGCACCGTTCCCGCGTGCGATCCACGCCGAACCAGCCGCGCTCGAACTCCTGCCACGCCTGAAGATGACCTCGCGCGTCCTCGCCGTCGCGGGCGACCGTCCGCTCGAGCCGTTCGCTCGGGGTCCCGCCGTCGAGCCACAGCGCGTGGGACAGGCGGCCGGCGATCCGGCGCCGCGCCGACGACACCCCTTCGATGATCAGGAGCGGCTGCCACTCGATCCACACGCGGGGCCCGGGGGCCGGGACGCCGTCCTGCCACACGCGGGGCCGGTACCGGTAGTCGCGTCGTCGGGTGAAGGGGTGCAGCACATCGGTTTCCAGCTCCGGCCACCACGCAACCGGATCGTCCCACGTCGCGAAGTCGTCGGTGCGGACCAGGGTCACCCCGACTCCCCGAGCGCGCAGGTCCGCGACCAGGAGATCGGCGATCGTCGACTTGCCCGCTCCGGACGGTCCGTCGATCGCGACGATCCCGGCGTCGAGGCGAGCGGCCAGTTCGGTCACACGGGCGCGGGTCTGCGGGCTCACCAGATCAGGGTGGGTCACCGACCGGCCGCCCCGGACGCGAACGCCGAGGGCAACCGGGTGAGCGGAGCCGTGATCGGGGCTTCGGGGACGCGCTGCACCGAGGTCCGGCCGGTGCGGAAGTACTCGACGATGGCGTCGTCGAGTGGCTTGTTGGCGCGACCGAGCTGCGCGTGGTCGCCACCACCGACGGTGATGAGGTGGCTGCGCATGAGTTCACGCATCTTCAGCGACCCGCGATACGGGGTCTGCGGGTCGCCGACGCTCTGGATCTGCAGGGGCGCCACCGCCAGCCCGCGGTTGCGGATCTCGACCGGCCGCGCGAGCGCCGGCGCACCGGCACACGCGAGGCCGGACTCGTAGGCGAGACCTGGTGCCTCGAACGGATCCCCGGTCACGTAGTTCGCGAGGAACGCCTGGAAGCCGAGCGACGGTTGGGCGGGGACCTGGTTCTCGTTGCACAGGACCGCGGCCTGCATATCCTGCGATACCTGGGCGGCCTCGATCGCGGCGGGGCCCGGGGTGGGTAGCTTCCGGCCGGGGTTCGCGGTCATCAGCGCCACTGTCGGCCAGGAGTTGCGATCAGGCGCGAGCGCGCGGGTGAGCACCAGTAGCTGCGACGTCAGCTGCAGCGACCCGGGCCGGAGCAGGGTGAACACCAGGTTCTCGAACCTGGCACGCGCGTCGGCGGTCAGGTCGGTTCCCGCGATGTACTGCTGCGCGACCGCCCGCAGGCCTGGCGGCACGTCCCCGACCTGCGCGGGAGGTGCCAGCAGCGATGGCGGCACACCGGCCTCGGCACTGACCCGGTCGCTCCACTTCCGGTACACGGCGAGTGGCGTCGTGCCGAGATGATAGATCCGGTCGTGGCGCGCGATCCACGCCATCATCTCGTGCACCCGCGCCTTGTAGCCGGGTGTCTGCACGGAGAGAAGGCTGTTCCACACCACGCTCGGGTCGAAACCGGAGTCGAGGACCATCCGGTCGACGCGCTGCGGGAACAGTGTCGCGTACGTCGACATCAGCAGGGTGCCGTACGAGATGCCGTAGAGGCTGACCTTCGGTTCGCCGAGCAGCCGCCGGACGACCTCCATGTCACGGGCGGTGTTCTCGGTGGTGAGCGTCGCCCCGAGGCCCGGCGTACGCGCCTCGCAGCGATCGCGATTCAGCTTGCCCAGCGCCGTCATCAGTTCGGGCTCGTCGCCGGTGATCGGATCGCAGCGCAGCGGTGTGCCCGACACCAGACCACGCGGCTGCACGGCCACCAGATCCCATTCGTCGAGCATGGCCGCCGGCGGGCGCAGCTGACTGAACATCGCGATGCCGTCGCCGCCCGGGCCGCCCGGGTTGCCCATCACGACACCGCGACGCCGGGATTGGTCGCGCGCCTGCATACGGCTCACGCCGATCTCGATGGTCTCGCCGTTCGGCTCGGTGTGGTCGAGCGGAACTTCGACCGTCGCGCACCGGACCGTCGCCGGTACGCCGTGCACCGCGGGGCATGCCTGCCAATCGAGCGCCGGCGCAGCGGATGCTTCGGGCGGCTGCACGCCTTGTACGGCACCCACCAGGCCGCCCGCGACCACCACCGTCAGGCCTGCTGCAACACCCCGGACACGACGACGCCACCCAGTACGCGAGATCACCACATGACCCTAGCCGTCCGGTTTGCCGGGTACGACGGCCACCGACCTCACGCCAGGATGCGACGACCCGACAGTGCACGACCCAGGGTGAGTTCGTCGGCGAACTCGAGGTCGCCGCCCATCGGCAGCCCCGACGCGAGCCGGGTGACCGACAGGCCGGGAAAGTCCTTCAGCATGCGCTGGAGGTAGGTCGCGGTCGCCTCGCCCTCGGTGTTCGGGTCGGTCGCGACAATCACCTCGGAGACGTCGACGCCGTCTTCCTGATTGGCCAGCCGACGCAGCAGTTCACGGATACGCAACTGGTCCGGGCCTATCCCGGACAACGGGTCGAGAGCACCACCGAGTACGTGGTAGCGCCCGGTGAACTCCTTGGTCCGTTCGATCGCGTGCACGTCTTTCGGCTCCTCGACGACACAGATCTTGCTGGCGTCGCGGCGGGCGTCCGAACAGATCCGGCACAGCCGATTGGCCGAGACGTTCCCGCACTCCGCGCAGAAGACGACGTCGTCGCGGACCCGTCCCAGCGCGGCGACGAGGCGATCGATGTCGGACTTCTCCCCGGCCAGCAGGTGGAACGCGATGCGCTGGGCGCCCTTCGGACCGAGGCCCGGCTGTTTGGCCAGCTCGTCGATCAGGTCCTGGATCGGTCCCTCATACATGCTGATCTGCGTCCACGGTGTCCGGGATTCCTACTCGTCGTTCGGCGTCGTACGCGGGGTGGGCGTACTCAGCCGCCCAATCCGGGGAGACCACCGCCGAGACCACCGCCGAGCGGCCCCATCTTCTCGCTGGCAAGCTGCTCGCGCTTCTCCGACAGGTCGGCCAACGCACCCAGCAACAGGTCCTGCAGGGTCTCCACGTCGTCGGGATCGACGACCTTCGGATCGATCGACACGGCGGTCACCTCACCGGTGCCGTTGCCGGTCACGGTCACGAGCCCGTTGCCCGCACTACCGACCACCTCCGCCGCCGCGATCTCGTTCTGCGCCGACAGGAGCTTCTCCTGCATCTGCTGCGCCTGGGCCAGCAGTCCGGCCATCGGGTTCTCCCCGCCCTGACCGCCGCCGAACAACGCGCTGGGATCGAATGGTTGCGTCACCCGGCCCAGGGTAGTCGCAGCGTCAGCGCAGCAACCGATCGACATGCGCGGCGATGTCGTCGACGGTCGACTCCTCGACGGCGGCCACCTCGAAGGACAGGACCTCGTCGCCGAACAGCCGACCGGCGCGCGCGGTGAGCGCGAACTCGAATCGGTCGTCGATGCGACGCCACTGCGTGATCCCGCCGTAGACGGGCGCACTGGCTCCCGTGGTGACGCAGTATTCGTCGGCGCGCGGCCCGCCGACCAGATCGCGCTGGATCTGGAAACAGGCCAGCGACTCGTCGTCGATGAAGACCACGGCCTCGCAGCCCAGGTCGGGATGCCGTTCGTAGGACGCGCGGATGGTCATGGCGCCAGGGTAGATCGTGGACCCCTACCCCGATACCGGCCGCCGACTCTCGAAGCGGCGTTCCTCGCCGGTCAGCGGATCGGTGAACTCCAGTGACCGGGCCACCAGCCGCAGCGGCCGGGTGAAGTCCCCGTGATCCGGAAGAGCGGCGAGTCCCGGCCGCACGTCGGGGTAGAGCGGGTCGTCGACGATGGGCACCCCGAGCGACGCCATGTGCAACCGGAGCTGATGGGTGCGGCCGGTGTGCGGCACCAGTCGGTAGACGCCGAGGCCGCCGACGACCTCGGTCAGGGTGATGTCGCTGATGGCGTTGACCGGCCCGTCCACCACGAGGGCGCGCAGGTCGCCCGCGGTCTTCTCGATCCGGTCCCGCACGGTCACGGTCGACGCCAGCGCCTCGTCGGCCGGCGCGAGCGCGAGGTACTCCTTGCGGGCGGTCCGGGACGCGAACAGGTCCTGATAGGCCGCGCGCACCTCGGGCCGCAGAGTGAACAGCAGCACCCCGGCGGTGAGGCGGTCCAGGCGGTGCGCCGGCGAGACGGTGTCGGAGCCCAGTTCTCGACGCAGCCGCACCAGCGCGGTCTCGGTCACGTGACGGCCCCGCGGCATCGTGGCGAGGAAGTGCGGCTTGTCCACCACGACGATGTTCTCGTCGTGGTGGATCACCGGCAGGTCGAACGGGACCGCGATCTCGTCGTCGAGGTCGCGGTAGAGGTACAGCGAGACATTGCGGCTCGACGGCGCGGCCAGATCCGCGGGTCGGCCGTCGGCATCGACGATCTCGCCCGCGGCGGCGCGTCGACCCAGATCGTCGGCGGTCAGCCCCGCCAGCACGGGCGCGGCCAGCAGCGCCTGACCGACGGTCAGCTCCGGCCCCGAACGCAACACCACGCGCGTGGCGTCGACGCCGTCGCGGATGGGCAAGGGCGACGGCCTTGCCCGGCCACGGCGGCGCCGGACGGGATCGGTCGATCCCGCGCCGGTCATCGCACGCTGTCGGGTGAGCAGGTCATCGAGCGCCGCGGTCGGAGATGCCGAGCCGTCAGCTCTCGAGGCGCTTCTTCAGGTTGCCGAGGACCTCGGCCTGAATCCGGTTGAGACCCTTCGGCGCAAATGTCTTCTCGAAGAACCCACCGATGCCGCCGGCCCCCTGCCAAGTGGTGGTGGTCGTGACGCGCGAACCACTGCCCGACGGCGCGACGGTGTAGGTGGTCACCATCGTCGAGTTGGCGTCGCGCTCGGTGATGGTGTCCGGGGTGACGCTGACGGTCGCCTGCACGTCGCGCTGCCGCTTCGACGTCGCCTGCAGAATCCAGTGCACGACGGTGCCGTCGCCCTTGCCGCCGCTGATCACCTTGTAGTCGCGGTACTGCTCCGGGAGGATGGCCGGCCGCACGACCTCATAGTCGGCGAGAGCTACGACCACGGCGTCCGGGGCGGCGGCGATGTCGAGCGACTGCGATGCGGAAACCTGACCCACGATTGGACACTCCTCAGTTACGAAACGATTGGCGGGCGAACTGATCAAGTCCTAGGCTAACCGGGTGATCAACGGGCTCGAGATGGGGGGAGCGGCATTCGACCAGGGGGTTGCCGACCTTCTGGCCAGCTATCGTGCCATCCCGCCGCAGGCAACCGTGCGTCTTGCGAAGAAGACGTCCAACCTCTTTCGTAAGCGCGCCGCCAATCCGCATCCGGGACTGGACGTCTCCGGACTCGATCGGGTCATCTCGGTGAATCCCGAGGCGCGCACCGCCGACGTCGCCGGCATGTGCACCTACGAGAACCTCGTCGCGGCCACTCTGCCGTACGGCCTCGCACCGCTGGTCGTCCCACAGCTCAAGACGATCACCCTCGGCGGCGCGGTCACCGGACTCGGCATCGAGAGCACGTCCTTCCGCTCCGGACTGCCCCATGAGTCGGTTCTCGAGATCGACATCCTCACCGGCGACGGCGAGATCCTGACAGCGACGCCCACCAACGAACATGCCGACCTCTTCTTCGGTTTCCCGAATTCCTATGGCACGCTCGGTTATTCGGTTCGGCTGCGGATCGAGCTGGAGCCGGTGAAGCCGTATGTGGCACTGCACCATCTCCGGTTCACGAGTATCGCCGATCTCCAGTCGGCGATGGACACGATCGTCACCACGAAGTCGCACGACGGCGAACCGGTCGACTACCTCGACGGAGTCGTGTTCTCCGCCAACGAGTCCTATCTGACGCTCGGCCGCCAGACCGGCGAGGACGGACCGGTCAGCGATTACACCGGGATGGACATCTTCTATCGATCCATCCAACAGAAGACGACCGATAGGTTGACGATCCACGACTACCTCTGGCGCTGGGACACCGACTGGTTCTGGTGCTCACGCGCCTTCGGCGCACAGAATCCGCGAATCCGGCGCTGGTGGCCGAAGCGGTACCTCCGCAGCAGTTTCTACTGGAAGCTGATCGGTCTCGACCAGCGATTCGACATCGGCGACCGGTTGAACGCCCGCAAGGGACTACCGGCGGGTGAACGCGTCGTGCAGGACATCGAGGTTCCCATCGACCGGACCGCCGACTACGTCGAGTGGTTCCTCTCCGAGATTCCCATCGAACCGATCTGGCTGTGCCCCCTCCGGCTTCGCGAGCCCGCCCTCCCCGGCGCCGATCCGGTACGCCCCTGGCCGCTGTATCCCCTTGCCCCGCAACGCACGTACGTCAATGTAGGCTTCTGGTCCGCCGTGCCGGTCACCCCGGGCGATCCCGGGCACACCAACAAGACCATCGAACGCAAGGTCGCCGAACTCGACGGCCACAAGTCGCTGTATTCAGAGAGTTTCTACACGCCGGAGGAGTTCGACGAACTCTACGGCGGAGAGAGTTATCGGCTCCTCAAGAAGCGGTACGACCCGCGGGGTCGTCTGCTGGACCTCTACTCGAAAGCGGTGAAACGCCAATGACCACGTTCAAGGAGAGTTCGGCGTCGAGTGTGGACTCGCACGCCGGCAAGATGACCCTCGCCGAGATCTTCGAAGCACTCCTCGGCGGAAACCTGTCGATCCGGATCACCGCTTACGACGGCAGCAGCGCCGGACCCGTCGACGCCCAGTACGGCCTCGATCTGAAGACCCCGCGCGGTACGACGTATCTGGTGACCGCACCCGGCGATCTCGGACTCGCGCGCGCCTACATCGCAGGCGATCTCGAACTCATCGGCGCGCAC
Organism: Gordonia sp. BP-119; assembly: GCF_016924115.1. Taxonomy (NCBI): domain Bacteria; kingdom Bacillati; phylum Actinomycetota; class Actinomycetes; order Mycobacteriales; family Gordoniaceae; genus Gordonia; species Gordonia sp. BP-119. Next base: position 236,656 of record NZ_JAFFZF010000001.1, on the reverse strand, counting down.
CCCGGTGATCCGTACCCCGCGCTGAAGGCATTGGCCAGCAACCTGCAGTTCCACCGCCCCTCCCCCCTGTCGCTCGCCCACATCGCGCGGTCGCTGGGCATCGATCACTTCAAGCCGATCGCACCGCCGCCGCAGGAGGCCGTGCCGCGCTGGCGTCGATTTGCGGAAGGACTGCGGCACAGCAAGTCTCGTGATGCCGAGGTCATCCACTACCACTACGACGTCTCGAACACGTTCTACGAGTGGGTGCTCGGACCTTCGATGACGTACACCTGCGCCGTCTACCCGGAACGCGACGCATCGCTGGAAGCCGCGCAGGAGAACAAGTACCGCCTCATCTTCGAGAAGCTCCGCCTCAAGCCCGGCGACCGCCTCCTCGACATCGGTTGCGGCTGGGGCGGAATGGTCCGCTATGCCGCGCGTCGTGGTGTCCACGCGATCGGGGCGACGCTGTCCGCCGAGCAGGCGCAGTGGGCCCAGAAGGCGATCGCCGACGAAGGGCTCGGCGAGTTCGCCGAGGTCCGGCACAGCGACTACCGCGACGTCGCCGAGAGCGGCTTCGACGCGGTGTCGTCCATCGGGCTCACCGAGCACATCGGTGTCCACAACTACCCGTCCTACTTCGGGTTCATGCGCGACAAGCTCCGTCCCGGCGGCATGCTGCTGAACCACTGCATCACGCGCCCCGACAACGCGAGCCGCAGCAAGGCGGGATCGTTCATCGACCGCTACGTCTTCCCCGACGGCGAGCTCACCGGCTCCGGCAAGATCATCTCCAAGCTGCAGGACATCGGCGGCATGGAGGTCATCCACGAGGAGAACTTCCGCGAGCACTACGCGATGACGCTGCGCGACTGGAACATCAACCTCGTCGAGCACTGGGACGAAGCGGTGGCCGAGGTCGGCGAGGGCACCGCGCGGCTGTGGGGCCTCTACATGGCCGGCTGCCGAATCGGCTTCGACCGCAACATCATCCAGCTCCACCACGTGCTCGCCACCAAACTCGACGAGGACGGCGGCCACCAGGTGCCACTCCGGCCGTGGTGGGACGCCTGAGCCCGACGCGCCTCTGAAAACCGCCCTCAGAAATCGGACACGCGGCGTATCGTCGTCGAACCTGTTGCGCGGGGCGGTTTTCAGACAAAGCTTCCCGAGCGCACCCGGTCACTCGAGCGGCCGTGCCCCCAGCTCCGATTTGAGTAGTTCCAGCGCCACCTGGTCGGGGTCGAGCCGCTGCTCGGGGCTGCCGGTGCGTGCATCGGCCACCATCTCCGCGCGTTCGTCGTGCGGGATGTCCTCGTCGGCACGTGGCGGCTCGGGCTCCTCCGGTTCGGCGACCGGCTCCGGTGTGGGGGCCGGCGTCGCCGACTGGTCACGCGCGCGGCTCGGACGTGAGTACGACTGCCGAGCCTTGGCCGCTTGCTTCGACGGCGGCGCGGTCGACGTGGCGGAGGGCGCGGCGGCGCCCGGCGCCTGGTGCACGGTACGCACGTCGAGTTCGGTGCCGAAGACCTCGGTGAGCGCCTCGCGGATGATCGTCACGGCGTGCGGCGCGGACAACCGCCCGACCAGCACCTCGACCGGATGCGAGAGCACGACGGTCGTCCCGTCGACGTCGGCGATGACCGCCGCCGACAGCATCGGCTCGAGACTCTTCGACCGTTCCCGCACCGCGGCCCGGATGTCCTGATACCGCTTGCGAACCGAGTCGGCGTCGAGCCCGGCGGTCGCCTCGGGCTCGGGCTCCGGTTCGGGCACCGGCTCGGGCTCGGGCCGACGGGCACGGACCGGCATCGCGTCGGGTGGCGGGACGTCGTCCTCGTCGACGGGCTCATCGGGCAGCGGGATGTCGTCGTACGCCGCGGTCGACGCCGGTTCGGCAATCGGTTCCGGTTCGGGCGAGGGCGCGTCCCGATGGCGCGACGGCGGTTCGGGTGCGGACGGGGTCCGGTCGGCCCGTGCCGGCTGCTGAGTCGGCGTCGGCGGGGCGGGCACCTCGATCAGGGACGCCGTCTCGTCCTCCGATGAGGCGTCAGCGGCCGGCGCCGGGTCCGGCGCCGGTTCGACCTCTGCCGCCTCGGCACTCGGTTGGTCGGCGATCAGTTCGTCGAGCATCGACTCGTCGTCGGCGGGCTCCTCCGCGGGCAGCACGGCCTCCGCCTCGGCCCCCGAACCCGTTGCGACGTCGGTCGAGTCGTGTTCAACCGCCTCGGGCGCCGCGTCTGCCTCGACCGCTTCAGCAACGACGGGTTCCGGCGCAGGAGTCTCCACCACCGTCGCCGGCGCAACCGGCTCAGACACCACCGGTTCCGGCACCCGGCCGGCGTCGGGTTGCGCGGCGTCGGCCTCGACGGCTTCCGCGGCTGCGCGCTCGGACGCCTCGGCAGCCTTGGCCTCTTCCATCGCCTTGCGCTGCGAGGGCCGCACGAACTTCGGTTCCGGTTCCGGTTCAGCCGGTTTCGCGGGTACCGGGATCGACGTCGTGCCGATCCCCGACTCGAGTCGTTCGAGTCGCTGCAACAGAGCTGCGTCGTCGGCGGAGACCGCGGGCAGCAGCATCCGCGCGCACATCACCTCGAGCAGGAGTCGCGGCGACGTCGTGCCGCGCATCTCCCCGAGCGCGTTGTGCACGATCTCGGCGAACCTGGTCAGCGACGCGGGCCCGAGGGTCTCGATCTGGGCGCGCATGCGGGCGAGCTGGTCACCCGGCGCCTCGACGAGTCCACGGTCCGCGGCGTCCGGAACAGCCTGCAGCAGAATCAGATCGCGCAGACGTTCCAGCAGGTCGACGGCGAACCGTCGAGGATCGTGCCCGGCGTCGACCACCTTCTCCACCGTGCCGAACAGTGCCGAACCGTCGGCGTCGGCGAGAGCGTCGACCGCGGTGTCGATCAGCGCCACGTCGGTGACACCGAGCAGCGCCAGTGCGCGTTCGTAGGCGACACCCTGGTCGTCGGCGCCGGCCAGCAGCTGATCGAGGATCGACAGCGAGTCACGAGGCGAACCGCCACCCGCCCGGATGACGAGCGGGTACACCTCGGACGCGACGGTCACGCCCTCGCGCTCACAGATCGTCTCCAGGAGACCGCGCATGACCGGCGGCGCGAGCAGCCGGAACGGGTAGTGGTGGGTGCGCGACCGGATGGTCGGCAGCACCTTCTCGGGTTCGGTGGTCGCGAACACGAAGATCAGATGCTCCGGCGGCTCCTCGACGATCTTGAGGAGCGCGTTGAATCCCGCGTTCGTCACCATGTGCGCCTCGTCGACGATGAACACGCGGTAGCGCGACTCGGCGGGCGCATAGAAGGCGCGGTCACGCAGCTCGCGGGTGTCGTCGACACCGCCGTGACTGGCGGCATCGAGCTCGATGACGTCGAGGTTGCCCGGACCCCCCGGCGCGAGCGCCACACAGGAGACACACGTTCCGCACGGTGTGGAGGTGGGGCCCTGCACACAGTTCAGCGAACGAGCCAGGATCCGCGCCGACGACGTCTTGCCACAACCGCGGGGACCGGAGAAGAGATACGCGTGATTGATGCGACCGGAATCCAGGGCACGGCTCAACGGATCGGTGACGTGCTCCTGCCCCACGACGTCGGCGAAGGTAGCCGGGCGATAGGTGCGATACAGAGCCACGCGTCGAGACTACCGGCGACCCGTGACAGTCGATGAGTGTGCCTCACACTGGTGCGGCGGGCCCCTGATCGGGTGTCTCGGTGACGGGTTCGCCATCGGTTCCGACCAGGTCATCGGCCATCCCGCGGGTGTCTTCCGAGGTACGCGGAGTATGCCCGGACGTGCCTCGCGAGTCGCGCGGCCCGGACTCCTCGCCACCCGTGTCCGGCCGTCGTGTGCCCTCACTGGCGGCGCCGCCGGCATCGCCGGTCGGCAGCCCGCCCTCGGCGATCACCGCAGCCGCGACGCCGGGCGGGATGATCGGGTCGGCGGGCGTCGGCGAGGAGTAGCCACGGCTGCCGACCATCCGCAGGCCGACGACCGTCGCGACGAGCACGCCGAGGTAGGCCCACAGGTAGGGGCTGACTGTGAACCAGTTGAGCCACGTGATGCGGGTCTTGACGTACAGCCCCGTGTAGTAACCGTCCGGGATCAGCGCCGGTACATGCGTCGGCCACGAAAACGCGAGAAGCACCAGTGCCGCCACGCCCACACCGGCCCACACCCGCGGCGACCGCGGCTGCCGGGCGTCGAGAACCAGGTGGACCCCGATGACCAGGATCGGGATGAACCAGACCCAGTGATGGCCCCAGGACATCGGCGACACGACGCACGCGGTCATGCCGACGATGCTGATGGCCAGGAGTTCCTGGCCCTTGCGATGGGCGTAGGTCGCGACCGCGAAGCCGACCGCGAGCGCCGCCAGGACCACGACGAGCCACAGGAGCGTCGGCGGATTGTCGGTGTCGAGGTGGTTGGCGAGCATGCCGCGGAGGGACTGGTTGCCGCGCAACTGCGCCGACCCGACCCGGTCGGACTCGAACAGTTTTCCGGTCCAGTACGACCACGAATCCCCCGGCAACACCGCGAAACCGATCACCACGGTGGTGGCGAAACCGCCGATGACCCCCGCGAGGGCGCGCCAGTTCCGCTGCACCAGGAAGTATCCGGCGAAGATGAGGGGTGTCAGCTTGATGCCGGCGGCGACGCCGGTCCAGAACCCCTTGAGGCGTCCACCGTCCGGACGCGTCAGGTCCGCGAGGATGACGAGCATCAGGAAGACATTGATCTGTCCGTACCAGATGGTCGTCCGCACCGGCTCGAACAACATCGCCACCGCGACCAGCGACACCGCGATGACGCGCAACGGCCAGGTCACCGGTCGGCCGAGGCTACGGAAGCTCAGCATGATCGCCAGGTAGAGCGCCACGACGATGCCCGCGGTCCACAGCGGACGCGCGAGGTCGAAGGACACCCAGGCCAGCGGACTGAACAACAGGGCGGAGAACGGCGAGTAGGTGTAGTCCAGGTCGCCGATCATCTTGACGTCGTAGAGACTGACCCCGTTGGCGACCGCCCGGGCACCCGCCTGATACACCGAGAGATCGATCTGGTTGTGCAACAAGCCCCAGAATTGGGCGCCCAGGGGTACGACGACATCCTGGAGTGCCAGTGCGATGACCCCCACGACGGCGAAACCGGTTGCGAGAAGAACCGGCCTGGGCAGATTCACGATTTGAAAGCCTGTCACAAAGTGGTGCGCACGCCAGCGCACTCGCCGGAGAATGAGAGCAATCTAACGCCGGGATCGGCGTGTCGGGTCAGCTGGAGCGGGCGAGCAGGGTCTCCGCCGCGGCCAGCAGCACGCACGTGGACACCCCGTCCATCGCAGCCCGCAGGTCGTCGGTGTTCGGGAACGTCGGTGCGAGTCGGATGTTCTGATCGTGCGGATCGGTCTTGTACGGGAACGCCGATCCGGCGGCGGTGAGCGCGATACCGGCTTCTTTGGCCAGCTCGATGGTGCGTCGGGCCGCGCCGTCGACGACGTCGAGGCTGATGAAGTAGCCGCCCTCCGGCTCCGACCACGACGCCACCTTCGACTCCGTGAGCCGGTCCTCGAGGATGTCGAGCACGAGCTTGAACTTCGGGGCGAGGATCTCCCGGTGGCGGGCCATGTGCGCCCGCACACCGTCGGCGTCGCCGAAGAACTTGAGGTGACGCAGCTGATTGACCTTGTCGGGTCCGATGGTCTTCAGCGACAGGTACTTGCTGAACCAGGCCAGGTTCTCCGGCGACGACCCGAAGAACGAGACGCCGGCGCCGGCGAAGGTGATCTTCGACGTCGAGCCGAGGACGTACACGCGGTTCGGGTGCCCGGCCTGCGCCGCCATCTCCAGGATCGGCAGCGGCGTCGGCGGGGTCTCCACCAGCGTGTGGACGACGTAGGCGTTGTCCCAGTAGATCCGGAAGTCCGGCGCCGCGGACATCTCGAGCAACCCGCGGGTGACCTCCTCGGAGAAGGTGACGCCGGTCGGGTTCGAGTAGGTGGGCACCGCCCACATGCCCTTGATGCTCGGGTCGGCGGCGACGAGTTCGGCGCACACCCGCACGTCGGGACCGTCGGGCAGCATCGGCACCGGGATCATCTCGATGCCGAAGCTCTCGGTGATCGCGAAGTGGCGGTCATAACCGGGCGACGGGCACAGGAACTTGATCGTCTGACGTCCCCACGGCTCGTCGGAGTCGGCGGTGCCGTGCAACAGCCCGAAGACCGTGAGGTCGTGCATGATCTCGAGGCTCGAGTTGCCGAGCGCGAGCAGGTTGTCGGGGTCGACGGCGAGGAGTTCCCCGAAGATGCCGCGCAACTCGGGCAGTCCGTTGAGTCCGCCGTAGTTGCGGGTGTCGGTGCCCGCGCCGTCTCGGAACTCGTCACCGGGCAGCGACAGGAGACCGTTCGAGAGATCGAGTTGCTCGGGGGCCGGCTTGCCGCGGGTGAGGTCGAGCTTGAGACCCAGCGCGCGCAGCGCCTCGTATTGCTTGGTCAGTTCCGTCTGGGTGTTCCGGAGTTGGTCGGCACTCATCGAGTGAAAATTCAACGTTGGCCCTCTCGCGGCTCGACGCCGGTGCGGGTGGCCGACGCCCCTGACCTGAAACTTCGTATCGGGAAAATAGGGGACCCCGCGCACCCGAGAGAGCCCGTTGACCCTTGCTGCCTTCCGGCCCTGGGGGAGTTCACAGGATGCACGCCGCGCGGGATCCGTCGTCCAGTGTAGCGAGGGGTTCCGGCGGCCGGAGCCGGGGTCCTCGAACCGGTCCGCGCGGCTCGATCGCACTCGGCCCGCACGCTCGGGGATACGACGAAGGTCCGCGGTGTCACCCGGAAAGACGGGTGTCACAGCGGACCTTCGGTGGCGGAGGATAGGGGATTCGAACCCCTGAGGGCTGTTAACCCAACCCGCGTTCCAGGCGAGCGCCATAGGCCACTAGGCGAATCCTCCAACGTCGAGATGATAGCCGCCGACGGCGCACTCACCCAAACCGTCCGGCCGTCGAGTGTGACCGCTAGGGTCGACGACATGGCCGATTCCTCCCCTGTCGTTGTCGTCGGAGCCACCGGAGGGCAGGGCGGCGCCGTGCTCGACGCGCTGCTCGAGGCCGGTTTCCCGGTCCGCGCCGTCGTGCGGGACGCGGTGTCGAGCAAGGCGGCACGCCTGGCCGACCGAGGCGTCGAACTCGCCGTCGGCGACATCGTGAGCGGGTCGGGCCTCACCGAGGCGTTCACCGGGTCCGCGGGTGTGTTCGCGCTCACCACCCCGTTCGAATCCGGCGTCGAGGCCGAGATCGGTCAGGGTCGTGCGCTGATCGAAGCCGCCACGTCCGCGTCGATCCCCTACCTCGTGTTCTCCTCGGTGGCCTCGGCCGATCGTCAGACCGGCGTGCCGCATTTCGATTCCAAGTTCGAGGTCGAGCAGATGTTGGCAGCCACCGAGATCCCGCACACGATCGTCGGCCCGGCCTACTTCTTCGACAACCTGCTCGGCGGAGCCGACGCGCTCGCGGCGGGCGTGATGCCGATCGCGATGCCCGCGGACAAGCCGCTGCAACAACTCTCGCGGCGCGACCTCGGCCGACTCGTCGCCACCCTGTTCGCCGCGCCCGACGTCCACGTCGGCCAGCGCATCGACCTCGCGTCCGATCAGCCGACGCCCGAGGAGATGGCGCGCATCATCGGCGACGTTCTCGGCACCACCGTCACGGCGGAGTCCTACGATCCCGAACGTATCGAGTCCGAGGACATGCGGGCGATGTTCACGTTCCTCGGCGACCGCGGGTACGAGGTCGACATCCCGACGCTGCACCGCCGGTTCCCTGATGTGGGCTGGCAGAGTTTCGCGACCTGGGCGGCCGAGGCGCTGCGCCGCTGACCCATACGGAACCCAGGCATCAGCCGTCGGAGCGTCGGTTGCCCTGCTCATCCCAGTGCTCGGCGACCTTCTTGCTCGGCTGTACGCGCGGCGGCTCGCCCGGCATCTTGGGATAGCTGGGCGGATAAGGCATGTCGCCCAGGCCGTTTGCGTCGTCGGCCTGGACCATCTCCAGCAGTTTCTCGACGCCGCGCCGGTGGTCGGCGATGTCGGCCCATGGGTCGCCGCGATCTTCCAGGAGCTTCGGGACGGTCGCGATGGTGCAGTCGTCCGGATCGACGTCGGCGAGTTCGTCCCACGTCACCGGCGTCGACACCCGGGCGCGGGCGCTGCGTCGAACGGAGTACGGGGATGCCATCGTGCGGTCGCGGGCGTTCTGGTTGTAGTCGATGAAGATCCGTTCTCCGCGTTCTTCTTTCCACCACGATGTGGTGACCGCGTCCGGGTCGCGGCGTTCGAGCTCGCGGGCGATCGCGATGACGCAGCGTCGGGTCGCGATGAAGTCCCAGAGCGGCTCGATGGGCACGTACACGTGTACTCCCCGACCGCCCGAGGTCTTCACGAAACCGGTGAACCCGAGTTCGTCGAGCAGCGGCTTCAGTCCTTCGAGCGCGACCCGCCGCACATCCTCGAAGGTCGTGCCGGGTTGCGGATCGAGGTCGATGCGAAGCTGATCGGGATGGTCGTTGTCGGGATGCAGGGTCGGCCAGGTGTGGAAGGTGACGGTGCCCAGGTTCGCGCCCCACACGAGATCCGCGGGCACCGTGGGTCGGATCGCATCGCCAGTTCGCTTGGAGGGGAACACGATCGGGGTGGACCGCACATGCTCCGGCCGCTTCTTCGCGATGTGCTTCTGGTAGATCTCCTCGCCCTCGACGCCGTCGGGGAAGCGCTGCAGAAAGGTCGGGCGGTCGCGGGTGGCGCGCATCAGCGGTCCGTCGCCGCTGTCGTCGGCCCTGCCACCCGTGTCGCCGAGTGCTACGGTGCGGTAGTACCCGACGAGATCGCGCTTGCGGCCGCCGTTCTCGCCGAGTTCGGGGAAGTAGATCTTGTCCGGGTTGCTCATCCGGACGGCGACCCCGTCGACGTCGAGTTCCTCCGCGGGCGAACGAGATGCCATGGTCATTCTCCTTCGAGGACGTCGTGGAGATCGTAGGTCAGCGGGACGTCGAGCTGGTCGTAGCCGCAGCTCCCCGGTTCTCGATCGGGCCGCCAGCGAAGGAATTTCACCGTGTGCCGGAAGCGATGGTTTTCCATCTGGTCATATGCGAACTCCGCGACCAGCTCCGGACGGATCGGGATCCACTCCCCCGATTTCTCCGAACGCCACCGCGTGGGCTCGCCCGGCGACGCCCTCTCCGGGTCCAGCCGCATCGGCTCGAACATCTGCTGCAACTCGATCCGCTTGGCGTCGGAGAAGGCACCCGCCCCACCGACCATCCGCAATTCGCCGTCGTCGCCGTACAGTCCGAGCAGCATCGACCCGATCCCGGTGCCCGACTTGTGGATTCGATACCCGAAGATCACACAGTCCGCGGTCCGTTTGTGTTTGAGCTTCAGCATCTCCCGCTTGTTCTCGACGTACACGCCGTCGAGTCGCTTGGCGACGACACCGTCTAGCCCGGCACCTTCGAAGGCGGAGAACCAGTCCTCGGCGACCGCGGGGTCGCTCGTCACCCGGCTGACATGCACGCGACGGTCCCGCCCGCCCGGACCGACGGCCCGCAGCAGCGCTTCCCGGCGCACCTCGAAGGGTTCGCCCATCACGCTCGTCGACTCCAGCGCCAGCGCGTCGAATCCGATGAAGATCGCCGGTGTCTTCTCCGCGAGCATGGTGACGCGCGATTCCGCCGGATGGATGCGCTGCGCGAGCGAATCCCAGTCGAGCCGATGCGTGTCGCCGATCAGCGCCGGCACCCCGATCTCACCGTCGAGGACCACCTTGTCGGGCAGTTCGTCCTTCACCGCCGCGACGATCTCGGGGAAGTACCGGGCCAGGTCCTTGCCGCCTCGCGATCCGATCGTCACCTCGTCGCCGTCGCGGAAGACCAACGCGCGAAAACCATCCCACTTGGGTTCATACGACCACGCCACCGAACCGTCGGGCTGCGGCGGCACGCTGGTCACCGCCTTGGCCAGCATCGGCGCAACAGGCGGCATGACCGGGAGATCCATGAAACTCATCGTTCCTCACTCGTCGACGGGACCGCAACGCCTACGCGCCGCCGCACACCCGGCGTGTCGTCGTCCGTGCCGTTACAGGCAGACCGGCCGCGGCGCGGATTCTCATCGCCGACCGGTAATCTCGACGCGGTGTCGACGCAGCGAGCGGGCCGGTACGCGCCCTCCCCCTCCGGGGACCTCCACGTCGGCAATCTGCGGACCGCCCTGCTCGCCTGGCTCTTCGCGCGGACCACCGGCCGGCGGTTCCTGATCCGGATGGAGGATCTCGACCGAGCCGTCGAGGGCGCGGATTCCCGGCAGTTGTCCGATCTCGCGGCCCTGGGCCTCGACTGGGACCCGCCCGTCGTCCACCAGACCGACCGGCTGGAGGCATACCGTGCCGTCCTCGACGACCTGCGCGACGCCGGCCGCACCTTCGAGTGTTTCTGCACCCGCCGAGAGATCCTCGACGCGCCGTCCGCACCCCATGCGCCGCAGGGCGCCTACCCGGGCACGTGCCGCGACCTCACCGCCGCCGAACGCGACGAACGCCGTGCCACCCGGCCACCCGCGATCCGGCTGCGGGCCGACGTCCGGGAGTACGGCGTCGATGACCTGCTGCACGGTCCCTACATGGGCGCGGTCGACGACTTCGTGCTGCTGCGCAACGACGGCACCCCGGCCTACAACCTGGCCGTCGTCGTCGACGATGCCGCGCAGGGCGTCGACCAGGTCGTCCGCGGGGACGATCTGTTGTCGTCGGCGCCCCGGCAGGCCTACCTGGCGGCGCTGCTCGGGAAGGCCCCACCGACGTACGCGCACGTCCCGATGGTGCTCAACGCCAACGGAATCCGGCTCAGCAAGCGGGACGGGGCGGTGACCCTGGCCGACCTCGCCGCCGCAGGGGTGGCGACGTCGACCGTGTTGTCCCGCATCGCCCATTCACTGGGGCTCGGCGGCCGGGACGAGCCCGTGCGCGCAGAGCAACTGGCGAACCGGTTCGACCCCGCCGCGCTGCCGGCCGAACCGTGGTTCCTGACGGCCGACGAGTGGACCTAGCGGCCCACCCTGCGCCCCGACCGCCTCCTACGCCGTGGTCGCCAGCAACCGCTGGAGCACGTCGTTGATGGTGATGAGTCCGACCGCGCGGCCCCCATCGGTGACGAGCGCGAGGTGGGCGCGCTGTTCCCGCATGGCGGTGAGCGTCTCGTACACCGGCTGCGCCGACTCGACGCTCAGGACCGGGCGCATGAGATCGGCCGCCGTGGTGCCGGGCGACGCGGCCAGGCTGTCGCGCACATGCACGACACCGCGGACCGGCGCCCCGGACGCATCGTCGCGCACCAGCAGCCGCAGGTGGCCCGAGGTCCGGCCGGCCGTCTGGATCTCATCGGCGTCCGCGGCCGGACCGACCACGGCCAGATGGTCGTTGGGGGTCACGACGTCGCCGACGGTCAACGACTCCAGTTCCAGGGCACTCGTCAGGTGGGCGTGGTACCGCTCGTCGAGTGTGCCCACGGTGGCCGAGTGCTCCACCAGGTGGCGGAGGGCGTCGCTGTCCTGCCCGGTCGCGACCTGGTCCACCGGCTCGACGCCGACGCGCTTGAGGCACCAGTTGGCGAGGTGGTTGAGCTGGACGATGAACGGACGGGTCACCCACATGAAGGCGCGCATCGGGATCGCGAGCATGATCGCCGACTTCTCGGGGTGGGCGATGGCCCACGACTTCGGCGCCATCTCACCGACGACGAGGTGCAGGAACGTCACGATGACGAGGGCGAGGACGAAGCCGATCACGTCGGCCGACCAGTACGGCAGACCCCACCCGGCGAACAGCGGCGTGAGCCAGTGGTGCACAGCGGGTTTCGTGACCGAACCCAGTGCGAGCGTGCACACCGTGATGCCGAGCTGCGACCCGGCGAGCAGCACCGACAGTTCTGATGCGCTGCGCAGAGCTGCGCGGGCGCTGCCGCTGGTCGCAGCCGCGTCTTCGAGCCGGTGCCGACGCGCGGCGATGAGGGCGAACTCGACCGCGACGAAGAAGGCGCTGGACGCGATCAGGGCCACGGTGACAGCCGCGACGACCCACGGGTTATCCATTGTCGCTCTCCTCTCCGTTCTCGGCCGGGTTCTTCTTCTCGCCCCGGTTCGTGTCGTCCGGGCTCTTCTCGCCCGGGTTGTTGTCGTTGTGTGCCACGCTCATCGACAGCAGAGCGGGGACGCGCTTGTCGACTTCGAGGACCGTGGCCCGCACGGTGCGGGGTGGCGCCTCGTCGTCTTCGAGCAGGGTCGACGGATCGGGATCGATCTCGATCGTCACCGTGTCCCCGACCTCCGGGAGTCCGACGAATTCGGCGATCACCAGTCCGGCCATCGTCTCGTAGTCGCCTTCGGGGAGGTCCCAGCCGACGGTCCGGGAGACCTCGTCGACGTGTGCGTCACCCCGCACGCGCCATCCCTCGGGGCTCTCCTCGATCGCGACGGTCGCCTCGGAGTCGTGTTCGTCGTCGATCTCGCCGACCAGTTCCTCGGCGATGTCCTCGGCGGTCACGACCCCGGCGAAGCCGCCGTATTCATCGATGACCACCGCCATCTCGTCATGTGCGTCCGCGAGGGTCTCCAACACCTCGGGCAGCGGGAGCGTCGAGGGCACCACCACCGCGGGACGACACAGGTCTACCGCGGTGGCCGACGAATCAGCCTGCGGCGGTTGTTTTTTCAGCGCGTAGCTCCACTCCAGGAGGTCCTGGAGGTGGATCACGCCGCTTACCTCGTCGTCACCGCCGGCCAGCACGGGGTACCGCGTGTGGCCGGTGCTCATCAGTGTCAGCACCTCACCCGCCGCCAGATCGGCGTCGACATGATCGGTGTTCGGTCGCGGGATCATCGCGTGTTCTGCGGTGCGCGTGGGGAATTCGAGCACACGGTCGAGCAGGACGGACAGCTCGTCGGGCAGGTCACCCGCGTCGCGGGACTCGGCGACGATGTGCTCGAGGTCGCGCACCGACGCCGAATGCTCGACGTCGTGCACGGGCTCGATGCGCAGCGCTCGCAGCAGCAGGTTCGACGACTTGTCGAACAATGCGATGAGCCAACCGAATACGGCCAGGTAGATCGTCGTCGAACGGGCGAGCCACCGTGCGACCGGCTCGGGCCGGGCGATGGCGAGGTTCTTGGGGAACAGCTCACCGAAGACCATCTGCACGACGGTGGAGAAGATGATCGCGATGATCGTGCCGATCGCGACACCCACGCCCACCGGGATACCCACGCCGCCGAGCAGCTCGCCGACGCCGGAACCGATCAGGGGTTCGGCCACGTAGCCGACGAGCAGGCCGGTGACAGTGATGCCCAGCTGGGCGCCGGAGAGCATGAAGGACGTGCGGCGGGTGACCGCGAGCGCGCGTCTCGCGGCGGCGTCACCGGTTTCGGCACGGGCTTTGAGGCGGGACCGGTCGACCGCCATGTAGCCGAATTCCTGGGCCACGAAGTAACCGGTGAGGGCGGTGATCAGGAAGACCACCAGGATTCCGAGTCCGATTCCGAGGAGGGTCAGCATGAGACCGTCCCGGTGTCGGGGCCGGGCGGAACACCCGGGTCATTCAATTCACAACAGGGGGCCGACTGGTGTCGTCGGCGTTTTCGGCGCTTTCCGCGTCTCATCGTCTCTCTCGCTGGTGCTCGGGTGTTTCATACCGGGTGCCGGGAGCAAAGGCATGTGCGTAAATGTCCGGTATGTGGTCCCAACGTACCGAATGCGCTCCGAGTTCCGCGACATGCCCGGCGATCCTTCTCCGCGGAGTGCGGACCGACGCATTCGGCCGATGAGCGACCCGTCGATACGCGACGAGGTCGCCGCAGCCGCTCGACGGCTGGCGGCCGAAGGTCTGCTGATCGGCACCTCCGGCAACGTGTCGGCGCGTGCGGGCGATCACGTCGCGATCACCGGAACCGGGGTCGTGCTCGCGAACTGTGCCGCGACCGACGTGACGGTGGTGTCCCTTGCCGGCGACGTCGTCGACGGGCCGATCGCGCCGTCGTCCGAGCTGGACCTGCACCTCCGCGTCTACGAGGAAACCGGCACACAGGCGATCGTCCACACCCACGCACCCTTCGGGACCGCGGTCGCCTGCGTCAGCGGACTGACCTCGTTACCGGTGCTTCACTACCAACAACTCGGCCTCGGCGGTGCCATCCCGGTCGCGCCGTACGCCACGTTCGGGAGCCCGGAGCTCGCCGGGATCGTCGCCGACGCGCTGGTCGACACCCAGGTCGCGCTGATGGCGAACCACGGTTCGGTGGCACGCGGCTCCAGCCTGGCCCACGCGGTGGAGAACGCCCTGCTGCTGGAGTGGCTCGCGACCCTCTTTCACCGGACCAGCAGCATGGGCCGGCCTCGCGAACTCACCGAGGACCAACAGCAGTCCACTGTCGCCCAGGCGATCCGGCTGGACTACGGGACACCCAAGGAGAACCGGACGTGACACCCTCACCGCGGCTCGAACCGCCGACGATCGCAACCGTGGGCGTCCATGTGCTGGACATCCACGTCGTCGGGATCGAGTCCATCCCGGCGGGGTCCGACGGCGCGCTCGTCCAGTCCATCGGTTTCTCCGCCGCCGGCACCGCGGGCGGAACCGCGCTCGTCCTCAGTCGGCTGGGCGCCACGGTCCGGACCCACGGAGCGATCGGCGACGACACGATCGGGCGTTCGCTGACCGCACTGCTGGACGCCGAAGGCGTCGACACCGGCGGCCTGGTTCCGAAGCCCGGGGTCCAGACGTCGTCATCGGTCATACCCGTGCAACCCAACGGGGACCGTCCCGCGTGGCACTGCATCGGGGCGAATGCGCAGTTCACGCTCGACGACCTGGGTGCAGACGCGCTGACCGGGCTCGACCACCTGCACCTCGGCGGCCCGGAGTTCCTCGGCGGCGCGGTCGCCGCCGTGCTCCTCGGCCGGGCGCGCGACCGCGGGATCACGACGTCGGCCGATCTGCTGTCGGGTGGCGACCCCGGCCTTCTCGAGTGGATCGCCGACGCACTTCCCCACCTCGACTACCTGCTGCCCAACGACGAGCAGACCCGGGGACTGACCGGAACCGACGACCTCACCGACGGCGCACGGGCGCTCCTGGACCGCGGTGTCGGTTGCGTGGCGCTCACCCGCGGCGCCGACGGCGCGCTGGTCGTGACCGGCGACGATGTGGTCACGGTGCCGGCGTTCGAGGTGGACGTCGTGGACACCACTGGTTGCGGCGACTCGTTCTCCGCCGGGTTCTTGACCGGCCGCCTGCGCGGGCTCGGTCTCGCCGACTCCGCCGAACTCGGTTGCGCGGTGGCCGCGCACGTCGCCCAGGGCATCGGGACCGGGGCGAACTCGTACGATCTCGCCGCGATCGAGTCCTTCCGGCAGTCCCGCGCCGCGGGCTGAGCGCGCCTCCTCTCGGTTTGGTGAACCCCGCCTCGGGTAGGCGATCACCATGACAGACAACAAGGAAATCAACGGCTCCACCGTCGTGATCGCCGGCGCGTCGAGCGGATTCGGACGCGGCGCCGCGGTGCGACTCGGAGAACTCGGCGCGAACGTCGTCGTCGCGGCGCGTCGAACCGCGGTCCTCGACGAGGTCGTCGCAGAGATCACCGGCAAGGGCGGGTCGGCGCTGGCGGTGCCCACCGATGTCAGCGATCCGCGTGCCGTCGCCCATCTCGCGTCCGCCGCGCTCGAACGGTTCGGGTCGATCGACGTGTGGGTGAACAACGTCGGCGTCGGCGCGGTCGGATACTTCTGGGACATCCCGATCGAGGACCACGCTCGCCTCGTCGACGTGAACCTGAAGGGCCTGATCTACGGCGCACATGCGGCGCTGCGCGTCTTCCGGTCGCAGGGTCGCGGCACACTCATCAACGTGGGCTCGGTCGACAGCGAGGTACCCATCGCACTCCAGAACACCTACGCCGCAACGAAGGCGGCGGTTCGGAGCCTCGGGCACTCGATCAGCGAAGAGCTGCGCATGGCCGGCGACGACGCCATCAAGGTCGGCACCATCATGCCGTGGGCCGTGGACACCCCATGGTGGGTCCACGCCGCCAACTACACCGGACACGAACCGCGGATGTCCGCGATGGACGATCCGCAGATCGTGGTCGACGCGATCGTGGCAGCCTGCACCGACCCGAAGCTGGACCAACCGGTCGGCTACAAGGCCAAGGCCGCCAACGCTTCTCACCATCTCATGCCCGGGATCACCGAGCGGTCCTCCGCGGCGACGGCGAAGTCCGAGACCGAGAAGGGGACACCGGTCGAGCCGCACGCGGGTGCGATCCACGACCCCAACCCGGACAGCACCGGGGTCGCCGGCGGCATCCGCGAACGGATGGTTGCCGAGGACTCGCGCTGACGCCCGTCCGCCGTCGCTCGTTGTGGTGCGCCGCCCTCTGTTGGTCGAGCACCGCCGCAGTGTCCCGCTGGTCGAGCCGCGTCGAAGTGCCCCGCTGGTCGAGCAGCGCCGCAGTGTCCCGCTGGTCGAGCAGCGTCGACCGAGCGAAGCGAGGACGCCGCGTCCGTCGAGGCCACCGAGGCGACGCGTAACTCCTGTCGGTGCGGCGTGATTCGATTGCCAGACCACCCCGAGAAATCCAGAGACCACCCTTGACTCGCACGTATGTTCGAGTATCGTGGAGGTATGTCATCGGGGGCGGGGGCCGGATTCACATCGGTGGACCCATCGCAGGAGTCGGTCGAGCCGCGCTTTCGTCCCGACCACGAACTCTCCGCTTCTGAACTCGTCGAGGTCCTGAATCACTGCGCGGGCTTGGCAGCAGCGTCCGCGCATCGAATGATGGTCGTTGCCAGCCTCATTCACGACGAACGCGAGATGGATTACGCGCAGCGCCGCGCCGAGACGCACAACGGCGAACTCGACTCCATCGAAGCCTTCGAGCACCTGTCCGCGCGAGTGGCCGCGGGCGAGAACCCCTACGAGCAGTTCGGGCCGAACGGGCTCGAGCAGGCCATCGCCGAAGTCGGTGCCACCCTCACGGTGACGCCGGCCGAGGCGAAAGATCTCATCGAGGCCGGCGACGCACTGCGCTACCGACTCTCCTTTACCGGACACGCACTCGCGTGTGGTCGAATCGACAAGCGCCGCTTCCTCATCGCGCTCAAGCGCACCGATCTCATCACCGACGACGAAGAGATGCAGACCGTGGACGCCCATCTGGCCGAGGCGATCTTCGCCCGCGCACCGATGTCGACGGCGCGGTTCACCGCCATGGTCGATTCCATCGTCGCCAAGTGGGCGCCCGACGCGGTCCGTCGACGCAAGGAACGCGTCAAGGGTGATCGCAAGGTGACGGTGAGCCCCGATCGCTTCACACCCGGGCAGTCCCGGATCTCCGGCACGCTGCCCAATGCTGATGCCGCCGAGTTCGACGCCCGCCTGACGGCGATGGCCACCGCGGTCCACGCCGGTGACCCTCGAAAGTTGGCCAACCGCCGAGTCGACGCTCTGAAAGCGCTCGCCCGGGGTGAAGCCGCCATCACCTGCCTCTGCGACGACTGTGTCATCACCGCAACCGAACCCGACACAGCACCAGACCTCGACGCAGCGACAGTGGATACCGCCGAGCCGCCTACATCAGCTGCTGAGATGGTGGATGCGGACAACGACGTCGACCCGTCAGCCGACGTCGTTGTCGATGACCCGGCCGCGCCGGCCGCCTCGGCGTCGGACTCACCCGCGCCGCGCGCGACTTTCCACATCGTGGTGAACCTGTCGACCCTGATCGGCCTCGACGACGACCCCGCCTTCCTCGACCGCCACGGCATCATCGACGCCGACACCGCCCGAACACTCCTCGCCGAAGCCCGCCGCACCTACATCCATCCCGCACCCGACGCACCCGACGGTTCACCGCCTCCCGACGCGGACAGTTCGACAACGCGATACACCCCCTCGAAGAAGCTGCAGGCGCTGGTGCGCGCCGGCGAACTGTGCTGCACCTTCCCCGGCTGCAACGCCCCGGTCTGGCAGATCGATCTCGACCACACCGAACCCTTCGACCACGCCGACCCGCGTCGCGGTGGCCCGACCGATGCGCGCAACCTCAAACCGCTGTGCCGGTTCCATCACCGCATCAAGACCTTCACCAGCTGGCAGGACCACCAAGACGAACTCCAGACCGCCTGGTTCACCACACCCACCGGGCACATGTTCGTCGGCAACGCCTTCAGCGGACGCGACCTGTTCAACAAGCTCTTCCCCAGACGGTCACCCGATCACCCCGCCCGAGACAGACTCAACACCCAGCGCGACAACGACTTCCGACGCCACCAACGCGCCGAGAAGCGCTGGAACGACGCCAACCCGCCACCGTTCTGAGCAATGGTCACGCCTACCGGGGACCTCCGTAGTAACGCCGGAGGAACTCGTCGCGGTACTCGGTGTATGTGCCGTTCTCGATGGCCTGGCGGGCCCGGTCGACGAGCGTGACGATGAAGGACACGTTGTGCAGCGTCGCCAGCGTGGGGCCGAGGCCTTCCTTCGCCTTGAACAGATGATGCAGGTAGGCCCGGCTGTACTGCGAGGTGTAGTTCTCGACCTCGGGGTCGAGCGGCCGGAAGTCACTGCGATACTTGGCATTCGTGACGTTGTACCGGCCGTCGAGTGAGTAGATCGCACCGTTGCGGGCGACCCGGGTCGGCGATACGCAGTCGAAGGTGTCGACGCCGTTCTCGATGGCGGTGAAGATGTCGTCGGGTTCACTGATCCCCAAGAGGTGTTTCGGGGAGTCCTCCGGGAGTTCGTCGTTGACCCAGCCGACGATGGTGCCGAGGTTGTCCTTCTCGAGTGCTCCGCCGATGCCGTAGCCGCCGAAGCCCTTTCCGCCGGCCGCGCGGTCCGCCTCGCTCAAGGCGACGAGGTCGCGAGCGGCCTTGCGCCGCAGATCCTCGTACTGGGCGCCCTGGATGACACCCCAGAGCGACTGCTGCGGCCGGTGTGCGCGTTCGACGCTCAGCCGATTGTGTTCGGCGAGACAGCGAATCGCCCACAACCGGGTGCGCTCGAGCGAATTCACCTGGTACTCGCGAGTGTTCATCAGGGTGGTCAGCTCGTCGAAGGCAAAGATGATGTCGGCGCCCAGCTGGTGTTGGATCTGCATCGACACCTCCGGCGTGAAGCGATGCGCCGAACCGTCGAGGTGCGACTTGAAGGTCACCCCGTCGTCGTCGACCCGCGAGAGCCGTTCTTTGCCGTTGGCGGTGAGGTCGTCGTCGGGCGTGCCGGTGGCCTCCATCGAGATGACCTTCTTGAACCCCGCGCCCAGCGACATCACCTGGAAGCCGCCGCTGTCGGTGTACGTGGGCCCCCGCCAGTTCATGAACGCGCCGAGCCCGCCGGCCGCGTCGATGATCTCCGGCCCCGGCTGCAGATACAGGTGGTAGGCGTTGGCGAGCACGGCCTGGGCGCCGAGGGCGGAGACCGATTCCGGGAGGACCGTCTTCACGGTCGCCTTGGTACCGACGGGGATGAACGCGGGGGTGTGGATCTGACCATGCGGTGTGGTGATCGTCCCCGTGCGCCCACGGGTGCCGGCGAGGGTGGTGCCGACGGCGTAGGTGGGGTCGGCGACTTCGGTTCCGGTACTGCTCACGTCCAGCATCTTCGCAGGTCGGGCGCGCCCATCCCAAACCGCCGACCGACACCGGCCACCGGTGCGGTCGACGAGACCGCATTCGCTACCGTGGTGAACCATGTCGCGCAGATCTCGTCCCACCGGTCCCTCCACGAGCCGCTCTCGCCGACCGATCAGGGTCGCGGCGGCGACCCTCGGACTCGCGGCGGCGATGTCGATGCTCGTGGCCTGCGGCGCGGAACAGGACGTGACCACCGCGTCGTCGACCTCTCAGGCCGTTGCCGCGGAGTCGGGATCACCGTCCGCCGAACAACCCGCCACCTCGCCGCCGGTGGTCCCCGGTCGCAAGCCGGTGTCGACGACGACGTCGAGTGCGACCGCGTCCGACGATTCAGACACCACTTGCGGCACCATCCCGGGCCCCGACGGCGCGTTGCGAGTCATGATCCTCGCCGGCGACGTGTCCTGTGATTCGGCGCGGACCATCGCCACCCAGTACGGACCGAAGATCACCACCGGCCAGCAGCAGTCGGTGGCCGGTTGGACCTGCGCACCGTCTCAGCTCGAAGGCGTCCTCGCGGCCTGCCAGAAGGGCACCGCGGTCATCGGTTTCGCGCCGTAGTTCTTCTATGGGGCCCAGATGTTCGACAGCCCCATCGTCCCAATGGCGCATCATCGGCCACACCTCCTGGCGAGCGAGTTCTGTCGCGGTGGTGTCATCGAGCAACGTGTCGAAGGTGATGTGCGCGAGGATGTCCCGGGTGGCCACCACGTACTCGGGACTCATGTAGTTCGGGATACCTTCGCCGAAGTCGATGTTGCCGGGCGCCATTCCTTGCCCTCGGACCGGGTTCACAGGCATCGCCGATCGGTCGAACATCAGCTCGAGTGCCTGATACGCCTTGTCGATGTCGGTGGAGATGGTCGGGTCGGCTTCACGGAGGCTGCTGACGAAGTCGGCGATGTCCCGGGCCGAACCCATCATGTTGATTTCGCGCAGTTCATCGTCGCTGAGCCTGGTGTACGACCGAATGAGTCCCATGAGTACCCCCCTACCGACCAGTGAGCAGTGCCTCTACACGGCGAGCAGCCCGCACAGCGGTCCCTCACCGCAGCGCGGCCACGACCTGGTCGGCCATCGCCTTCTGGCCGCGCGCGTTGGCGTGCATCGCGGGGAAGCTGACCGCACCGAGCGTCGGCTCGACCCATCGCCGTTCGCCCGCGCAGGCGTCGTGGCCCGCGGAGACCTTGGTCATGTCGACGAAGGTCACGCGGGTGGCTGCGGCGGCGCGGCGCATGGCGTCGTTGAGGGCTTTGAAGACACGATGCAGGTACGCGGTGTCCCCGGGTGTCGTGAGCAACGACGCCGAGCAGAGCGCCGAACCCGTGGCCGGGAAGATCTGCGGATATCCGACGAGGACGACGCGTGCGCGCGGCGCTTCGCGGCCGACGAGGCGCAGGGCGTTCACGAGGTCGGGGTAGGTCGAGGATTTGATCTTGTCGACCAACGAGGTACCGAACTCGTCGCGACATGGGGTCGCTGACAACGGCGCGGCCATCCACGCCCGCTGGCAGGCCGAGGTCGAATTGCTGAACAGTCCGTTGTTGTTCGCGCCGATCGTGAGGGTGATCAAGCGGGTGGCCGGTCCGATCGCGCTGATCTGGGGTCCTTGCCACCGATACTGCGACTTGGTCAGGTCTTCGGTCGTCGCGCCCGCGCAACTGACATCGACGACCTCGGTACCGCGTCGTTTGGCAACGAGGCTGGAGTAGTTGATCGCCGAGTTCGAGCAGAAGGTCGCCGCACTCGTCGCCTGGGGGAACACCGATGCGCCCGCGCTGTAGCTGTCACCCAGATTCACGTATGGGTATCCGTCCGCTGCCTGGGCCCCGCCGGCCGTGACGAGTCCGACGAGGAGAGCGACTACGGTGGCCGCCGCGGTCAACAGGGCTCGGATGCCGAGGCCTCGGCGGGGGCTGCGGCCATGCGGCACGGACATGCGGTGACTCCAGATCGTGGTACGCGTGTTACTGGTGTTGCAGGTGATACCAACACTACCGGGCCGACGGCCCGAGCTCGGTGCACACGTACCCTAGTTTCCAATCTGATACACATGTCAAGTTTCTCTGACGCCGACGGCATGAGCCGTCCACCGATCGCTCCGCTCGCTTGACCCTTACGCGACGTCAGGCAGCAGGGTTGTCGATGTGAGCGAGGAAAAGCACACTTCGAAGGTGGACACCCGGGAGCTGACCGTCGGTGTCGTCGCCGGCATGGTCGGCGTCAGCATCCGCACGCTGCATCACTACGACCAGATCGGCCTGGTGGTGCCATCCGGTCGGACACCAGCTGGGTACCGCGTCTACGACGACACCGACGTCGAACGTCTCCACCAGGTACTCACCTACCGTGAGCTGGGCTTTTCCCTCGAGCAGATAGCGACCCTGCTCGACGATCCGGACGTGGACCCCATGGGTCACCTCGAGACGCAGCGCGAGCTGCTGACCGAACGGATCGATCGCCTGCTCCGGATGGTCGCCTCACTGGAGGAGATGATGAACGCAAAGAAGGAAGGCATCGCCCTGTCGGCGGCCGAGCAGGCCGAGATCTTCGGCGACCGATGGCCAGGCGAGGAGTACGCCGCCGAGGCCGAGGAACGCTGGGGGAACACCGACGCGTGGAAGCAGAGCCAGAAGCGGACCGGGCAGTTCTCCAAGGAGGACTGGCAGCGCATCAAGGAGGAGACCGACGACCTGGAACGGCGGCTCGCGGATGCGATGCGTCGCGGGGTGACTCCTGGCACCGCCGAGGCGACCTCGCTCGCCGAAGAGCACCGCGCACAGATCGGGCGCTTCTACGACTGTGATCACGCCATGCAGGTGTGCCTTGCCGACATGTACGTCGCGGACCCGCGGTTCACCGAGCACTACGACGCGCAGGCCCCCGGCCTGGCCGTCTACCTGCGGGAGGTGATCCACGCAAACGCGGGACGAGGGTGAAAGATCGCCACCCGCCGGTCGTCCGGGTCGGATAGGTTCGGTGTCCATGACCACCGACCCGGGCGTCCACAACAAGAGCGGTGGCGCCCGCGCCACCACCAACATCGGCGATGCGATGACCCTGCGCACCGTCTTCAACCGCGAAGGCGAGGCGACCGACCTCCCCAAGTTCGCACTGGGTGACTCGATGTTGTTGTCCGACACGGCATATCAGATCGTGCATGACGAGGCGATGCTCGACGGGAACGCCCGCCTCAACCTCGCGACCTTTGTGTCGACGTGGATGGACGACGAGGCGAAGAAGTTGTACTCGGAGACGTTCGACAAGAACATGATCGACAAGGACGAGTACCCGCAGACGGCCGCGATCGAGGACCGGTGCTGGCGCATCCTCGCCGACCTGTGGCACAACCCGGACGTCAACAACGCGATCGGTACCTCGACGATCGGCTCGTCGGAGGCCTGCATGCTCGGTGGGCTCGCGCTCAAACGGCACTGGCAGACCCGGCGCCGCGCCGAGGGCAAGTCAACCGAGAATCCCAACATCGTGCTGTCGACGGCGGTCCAGGTGTGCTGGGAGAAGTTCTGCAACTACTTCGAGGTCGAGCCCAAATGGGTACCGATCAGCCCCGACCACCTCGTCCTCGACGGTCACGAGCTCGAGAAGTACGTGGACGAGAACACGATCGGGGTCGTCGCCATCATGGGACAGACCTACACCGGGATGTACGAGCCGGTGACCGCGATCGCGGCCAAGCTCGACGAGATCCAGGCCGACACCGGACTCGACGTGAAGATCCACATCGACGGCGCGTCGGGTGCGATGATCGCCCCCTTCTGTCAGCCGGACCTCGAATGGGACTTCCGTGTCGACCGTGTCGTCTCGATCAACACCTCGGGCCACAAGTACGGACTGGTCTATCCAGGTGTCGGCTGGATCGTGTGGCGCGACACCGACGCACTGCCCGAGAGCATGGTGTTCCACTGCTCCTACCTCGGCGGCGACATGCCGACACTGGCACTCAACTTCTCCCGCCCCGGCGCACAGGTCCTGCTGCAGTACTACGTGTTCCTGCGGCTCGGCCGCGACGGCTTCACCCAGGTCCAGCAGGGTTCTCTCGATGTGGCGCAATGGCTTTCCGGACAGATCGCCCAGATCGACGGCCTCGAACTGGTCAGCAAGGGCGACACGATCCCGGTCTTCGCCTGGAAACTGAAGGCCGGGCACAGCGAGAACTGGAACCTCTACGACCTGTCCGACCGCCTGCGCATGAAGGGCTGGTTGGTTCCCGCATACCCGATGGCCGACGACCTCGCCGACCTGACCGTGCAGCGAATCGTGGTGCGCGCCGGGCTGAGTCACGACCTCGCCCGTGCACTCATCGCCGACATCCGGACCGAGGTCGACTTCCTCAATCGCCTGGAGAGCCCGATGCCACGCGAGGGCGACGGGTCACACTTCCACCACTGAGCTCTGGCCTGCCGAATCCCCTCAGTCCAGCAGCGCCTGCGCCACGCGCTCGAGCGCGGCGACCCGACTCCCCTTGACCAGCACTGCGGTCCCGTCGTCGAGGTCGCCGAGTTCGGCCGACACGCCGTCGACGTCGGAAACGTGCCGGGCGGTGTCACCGTAGTCGGCCTCGGCGACCGCGATGACCTCGATGCCCAGGTCCCTGGCCTCCAGTGCGATCGCACGGTGCTGGTCCGGCGAGTCGGCGCCGAGTTCGGCCATGGTGCCGAGGACCGCCACCCGACGCGACGCGGGGAGGGTCGCCAGCGACCGCAGCGCAGCCGACATCGACGTCGGGTTGGCGTTGTAGGCATCGTTGAGGACCGTGACGCCTCGCGACGAGGTGGCGAGTTCCATTCGTAGACCGGACAATTCGGCGGCGAGGAACCCGTCCGCCATCGACTCGACCGGCACCCCGAGCCCGCCGGCGGCGGCCGCCGCCGCCAGCGCGTTGGGGACCTGGTGCTCACCGCGGGCGCCCAGTCGGACCTCCGTCGAACCCCACGGTGTGTGCAGCCGGAACGACGCGCGCAACTCGTCGTCCAGGACGATGTCGGACGCGTACACATCGGCGTCCGGCGAGAGCCCGTAGCGCAGGACACGTGCCGAGGTGCGATCCGCCATCGCCGCGACGTACCGATGGTCGGCATTGAGCACCGCGATCCCGTCGGCCGGGAGCGATTCCACCAGTTCGCCTTTCGCGCGCGCGACGGACTCGATGTCACCGAACAGCTCCAGGTGCACGCCCTCGACGCGGGTGATCACGCCGACCGTCGGTTTCGCGATGGAGCACAGCAGATCGATGTGCCCGATGCCGCGG
Source organism: Gordonia sp. BP-119 (assembly GCF_016924115.1). Classification (NCBI taxonomy): domain Bacteria; kingdom Bacillati; phylum Actinomycetota; class Actinomycetes; order Mycobacteriales; family Gordoniaceae; genus Gordonia; species Gordonia sp. BP-119. The sequence goes on along the minus strand of NZ_JAFFZF010000001.1, from coordinate 211,644 downwards.
GCGCCCATCTCGAGGACCACCGCCTCCACGTCGTCGGCGGCCGCGGCGAGGGTGATCGGCAGCCCGAGCTCGTTGTTGAACGACTTCTCGCTCGCCGCGGTGCGGTAGGTGGTGCGCAGCACGCCCGCGAGCAGATCCTTGGTCGAGGTCTTGCCCACCGAGCCGGTGATGCCCACCACTCGATCGGGGACCCGGGCGCGGACCGCTCGACCGAGGTCGGCGAGGGCGAGCGCGGTGTCGGCGACGCGGATGGCGGTCTTGCAGACGCGAGCGGCGCGGCTGTCACCGGGTGATGTGCAGACCGTCGGGGCCCATCACGACGGGCACACCTCGGGTCGTGTCAATAACCCCGGTGTTACCCTATGCACCGTGCTCACGACCCTCCTCGATGGTGAACTCTTGGCTGAACGCCACGGTGGCCCGTCTTTCTCTGTGGTCGCATTACACGGTTGGGGCCGAACGAGAGCGGACTGGAACCCGGTACTTAACGGGCTCGACGCGATTGCCATCGATCTGCCTGGGCACGGCGCGACACCGGCCCCGGCCACCGCGTGGGGCAGCCCGGAGTACGCCGAACACATCTTAGCGGCGCTCGCTCGAGAGCTCGGCGACGAGGACCGGAAGATCGTCCTGCTCGCCCACTCATTCGGTGGCCGAGTCGGCATTCACATGGCCGCCCTCCGGCCCGACTTGTTTTCCCGGCTCATCTTCACCGGGGTTCCCTTCATTCGACCAACCGGTGCGGGAAAGTCGCCTGTGCTGTTCCGCATCGCGAAACGACTCCATCGCCTCGAACTGCTGCCTGATTCGGTCATGAACCAATACCGCGAGCGATATGGGTCCGCCGACTACCGGGACGCCCACGGAATCATGCGTGAGATCTTCGTCAAGGTCGTCAACGAGAACTACGATGCCGCGATCGCGACCGTCGCGGACGCGCGGATCCCGATGGATCTCGTGTGGGGATCGGAAGATACCGCGGCGCCATTGTCGGCCAACGCGGTCATAGCCGATCAGGTGCCGAGCGCGCAGCTTGATGTAATTAACGGCTCCGGCCATATGCTCGATACCCCTATGCGCGGCGCACTCATCACCGCGGTGAAGAAAGCCGTAGCGGACACCTGATGGCGACGATCATCACCATCGGCCTGTGGGTTCTGGTTGCCGCCGCGCTCGCCACTTGCAGTTACCGGTGGCTTCGGGTGGCCCAGCGGGAGCACTACGCGCCAGGTCGTATGTCGGCGATTATGCTGATCTGGTTCCGCGCGCGGCCTCTCAACGTTGCACTCGGGATCGTTGCGCTGATCCTCCTGATCGCCGGCCTTCTCGCGTGGCCCGCGACGATCGCCGGACTAATCGTCGCTGTCGCATTCCCGTGGAATCTTCAAATACACCCCAAGGAAAACCGACTCGTCGTCACCGGCCGAGTGAAACGACTGGCTGCGATTGTGGCCGTCCTGCTCGTAATCGTGTGTGCGTTGTGCTTCAAGCCAGTCGTCGCGGCGGTCCTGGTGCCGTTCACCTTTCTGGTCATCGACCTCGCCCTGCTCATCACAGGTCCGATCGAACGAGCGGCGGCCAAGAAGTACGTGGTGCAGGCCAGGCGCAAACTCGACGACATCGGCGCCGACGTTGTGGCCATCACCGGCTCGTACGGAAAGACATCCACTAAGAATTACGCCGCACAGATTATCTCTACTACGCGGCCTACTGTCGCCAGTCCCGCTAGCTTCAACAATCTCCTCGGACTCTCATCGACGGTGAACAATCACCTTCATCGCGGTACCGAGGTGTTCGTCGCCGAGATGGGCACCTACGGACCGGGCGAGATCCGGCGGCTGTGCGAGATCTTCCGCCCGCGAATCGCGGCGATCATCACTATCGGCGACGCGCACCTCGAGCGGATGAAGAACCGGCATACCATCGTGCGTGCCAAGAGCGAGATCGTCGAGAATGTCGAGACCGCGGTCCTCAACATCGACGTTCCGGAGCTAGCCGATCTCGCGCAGGTCAGCACGGCGCGGGTCATCGGGGTCAGCGTCAAATCTCCCGAGGCCGAAGTCTACGTCGACGAACGTCACGGCCGATGGATCGTGCACCATCGGTCAGCCGAGGTCGCATCGGTAGAGGCGCCCCCGGCAGGACATCCGATCAACCTCGCGGTCGCCGTCGGCCTCGCCCTGGCTGCCGGGGTGCCCGCCGAGCGAATCGGCCCGGCTTTGACCCACCTGCCCAAGGCACCGCATCGGGCCGAGGCCATCACCGACGCCACCGGGCGAGTCGTGATCGACGACACGTACAACGCGAATCCGGTCGGGGCGGCTGCGGCGTTGCGATCGGCGTCCATCCTCGCGGCAGGCAATCAAGTGTGGACGATTTCACCCGGCATGATCGAGTTAGGCCCCGACCAGCGGGTTCGGAATGAAGAGTTCGCACGAGCGGCCACGGCGACCCACAACGACCACCTTGTCGTGGTCGGATACACCAACCGTGCCGCGCTGCGGGCCGGCGCCGAGCCCGGACGCGTCGAGTTCGTAAAGTCTCGGCGCGCCGCCACCTCGATCGTGACAAGTCGTGCGCAATCCGGCGATGTCATTCTCTACGAGAACGACTTGCCTAGTCACTACCCGTAAGGTGGCCAGCGTTCCAGATGACTGAGTAGAAGGACCTCATTGGTGAGCAATCACGTTTCCATTGTCTTCGGCGGGCCCTCGCCCGAGCACGAGATCAGCATCCTGACAGGCCTCCAATGTGAGCGGGTTCTCCGCGGCGCCGGTGGTACGCAGATCAACCCGATCTACGTCGACCAGGGCGGACGGTGGCACCTCGTGCCGGCAAACACTGAGGCCCGCGACTTCACCGCGGGCGCACCGGCGGGGAGTCGTGAGCTGGCTGTACAACTCTCACCCGAGCCGGGCGTCTGGACCAAGAAGGGGCTGCGCACACAGCGGGTCGACCTAGGTGTCGTGATGAATGCCACTCACGGCAGCCTCGGCGAAGGCGGCGGATTCGCGTCGATCTTCGAACTGATGGGGGTGCCCGCCACGGGGGGTTCGGCGTGGGCGAGTGCATTGTCGATGGACAAGTACGCGTTCGGGACCGCGCTGCGCGCGGCCGGGATTCCGACTTTGCCCAGGGAACTCCTAACCGAGACGTCGACCCACGTCATCGAGGGCCCGCTAATCGTGAAGCCGCGTTTCGGTGGATCGTCGATCGGTATCGAGGTCGCCGACGACATCGAAACGGCCCGAGCGCTGCTGCGGAGCAGTATCCATATGCGCAACGGCGCGGTGGTGGAGCCTTACCGCAGCGACCTACGTGACTACAACGTCTCTTTCCGCACCTACCCGGCGTTCGAGGTGTCGGAGATCGAGCGGCCACTGCGGCCCGAGGTCGGTTCCGCAATCTACTCCTACGAGGAGAAGTACCTGAACGAATCCGGCTTGCAGGGAGCACCCCGGGAGATGCCCGCGGTGATTTCCGAGAAGACGCGCGATGCGATCCATTCGTATGCACGGGGGGTCGCCGATGTCACCGGCATCACCGGGATCGTTCGCGTAGACTTTCTCTCCAACGACGATGAGGTGTTCGTCAACGAGGCGAACTCTATCCCCGGCGCGATGGCGCTTTACCTGTGGACCAATGTGCCAGTCGACCGGCTCCTACTCGATGCGATTGAGGAAGTGCGTAAGAACCCGCCTCGGTCCTCGGCGACGACCAGCCACAACCGGAGTTCGGCGCTGCAAGCCGCAGGCGGGATCGCAGGCAAGCTGGCCGGACTGAACGTTGAACGGCAATAGCGTGGGCAACCGCGGAACGCATCTGCCCATGGGCAGAGTTCGTCGTTATTTCCTGCATCTGACGAGACAGCGGGCCCGCATCGCGTTGCTGGTCGCCGGATCGGCGATTGTCCTCTACGCGGTGCTGACCGTCGCCCAGTGGCCCGCCAACGCCAACGTTCGCGACCCGATCCAGCAGATCCTGCTGATTCTGACCGGTACCGCGGCCAGCGCCGTGTTCCTGCCCGAGCTGAGCTCGGACCTGTGGAACCTCAAGGCCGTCGACATTCGTCGGCTTATCCCGACCGAGAAACGCGCTGCGCTGGCACGGTCACTGATCGAGGCGGAATCCTCCGGCGACCAATCCGAGTGGAACAAGCTGATCTATGAGCAGGCCCTGGTACCCCTGATCGCCGCCAGTCATGAACCCGATCAGATGATCCGCAACATGAGTTACTCGGTCCAGGCTCATCTCAACGAAGAGTTCGACCAGTTCGCCGAATCCACGACCACGGTGCAGTATCACGCGATGCAGACGCTCTCCCGCAGCGAGCGGGTCCTGCCCCCGATCGGTGAGGACCAAGACTACTGGATCAGCGCGGCGCGCACGGTGTCCGCGCTGCATCAAGAGTTTCGGAACCCGAACTGTATCGCTCGGGAGGTGGTCACTCTCTTCGACAGTGACGGCCACGAGTTGAGTGCACAGCTCTGGCGGGAGGCCGTGGTGCGGCTCTGCACCGTCGGGGTCAACGTCAACGGTGAAACCCAGCGAATTATGCGGGAGGTGCGCAGCCCCCGCCGTGACGAGCCATCCGGCACCGCAGATTCTACACCCAATTCCCGCGCGGGTTCAGCCACGTTGCCGGTCGTCGAGGCTGGCGAGGACTACAACGAGGATATTTTGCGATGGCGCTTCCGGCCCGCGGAGGAAGATCTGCGCGAACGCGTTCCGGTGCAGATCGCTTTCGACTTCCCCGTGGTGCGCGAGGATCGATTCCTCGTCTACTTTAACTACTACTGCGCTGGGGCCACGTCGGTGTCGATGAAAGTCTTCAACTTGAGTCCCACGGCCGAGCTGCGTTGCGACGCCTTCTTCGGACGGGCCAAACGTGCCGAGGTACGCAACGAGGAAGAGTACGTGCAAGGACTGCTGGCCAGTCAGCGCTCGATCTCAACCGGTCGAGAATCTCTCCTGTGGCCCGGAAGTGGCGCCCTGTTCAGCTGGCAGGAGTAGGGCCGATGGCATCACCATTCCTGGCGCCACCTGATCCCCGGGCAATGTCCAGCGTCGAGATCTCGGTTCCCCCGATCGATTTCCGTGGCTGGCCGTCGGATCCCGGTGGCATCGAAATCGGTTTCAGCACAGAACAGCTCGTAGAGCCCCCAGAGACCGTCGCGACCATGCCGTACTACCGATTGCATGCCGTTGGTCACCCACCTGCACGGACCTTACTCCGCGCCGGCGTCTGCGGACGGCTCTCTGTGGCATCCGCGGCGTTGCCGGGCGCATTCGAATTGGTCATCCTCGATGGCTGGCGAACAAGGGATTTCCAGCGTGAACTAGTCAATTACTATTCGACTGACCACGACCCCGTCGGTGCAGGATTCGTCTCGTCGGCCGACGATCCGGACTTCGCGCCACCGCACGTAACCGGCGGCGCAGTAGATCTGACCATCTCCCACAACGGCATTCCCCTCGCACTCGGCACCGACTTCGACGAGTTCACTCCCGCCGCTGCGGCAGACTGGTATGAAACACATACTTTGAAGGCAGCCGATGCCGTGCTCATTCGCGATCTGCGGCGAATGTTCGGAAACGCGATGCTCAAGGCCGGCTTCGCCCCTTATCAGCAGGAGTGGTGGCACTGGTCTTACGGTGACCAAATCTGGGCGAGGTTCTACGGGCTGCGGCGCTCGATCTATCCCGCGATCGACGGCCCTGATGGCTTGTAGGTCAGGGTCTGCCGCGAGCCCCTCCGCCGAGCTGGCCGTGGCCGACCGGTGCGTGTCGTAGCATCAAGGGCGTGACCCACCCCCTGGCTCCGCGAACACTGCGCGTGCTGGTCTTTTCCAACGATTCCAATACCCGACGGCAGGTCGTCGGCGCCCTTGGAACACGCCCCGACCCCGACCTGCCTGAACTAACCTTTGTCGAGGTCGCGACCGCCCCTCTGGTGTTCGCGCAGCTCGACGCCGGTGTCGTCGACGCCGTGATCGCCGACGGGGAAGCCACCCCGGCCGGTGGCATGGGCCTGGCCAAGCAGATGAAAGACGAACTCGATCCCTGTCCACCCGTGCTCGTCCTGCTCGGGCGTGCCGACGACCGGTGGCTCGCGGACTGGTCCCGCGCCGACGCCGTGGCCGTCCTGCCCGTCGACCCGATCACTCTTCCACGTGCGTTCGTCGACATGATCGGAAACGCCGAACTCTAGAAAACAGTGACTCGCGCCACACACTCACACTAGGCTTGTGTTGCAGCTCACATTCGTACTGCCGGACCAGATCGGCCGACGGCACGGATAGGACGAACACCCGGGCCGGCCGCACCGAACAGATGCCTTCCGGTCGCCACAAGCGAGGAGGGGTCCGCGCTTTGAACGCCTACGTCCCGATCATGGTCCTCGGGGCAATCGGCGTGGCGTTTGCCGTTTTCAGCGTCTTCATCGGCATCACGATCGGTCCGAAACGGTACAACCGCGCCAAACTCGAGCCCTACGAGTGCGGCATCGAGCCGGTCGAACAGAGTCTGCTCTACCCGACGCGACGCACCGCCGGCGGCACGGTGGCCACCGGCTCGATCCAGCGCGTACCGGTCAAGTACTACCTCACCGCGATGCTCTTCATCATCTTCGACATCGAGATCGTGTTCCTCTACCCGTGGGCGGTCGCCTTCGACTCACTCGGGTGGTTCGGCCTCATGGCCATGCTCCTGTTCATCGTCAACGTCTCCGTCGCGTACGCCTACGAGTGGCGTCGCGGCGGACTGAGTTGGGACTGAGCGCTTTTCACCGATCCGATACGGCAAGGAGGTCACCCATGGGACTCGAGGAACGACTCCCCAGCGGATTCCTGCTGAGTACCGTCGAGGATCTGGCCGGGTTCATGCGCAAGGGCTCGCTCTGGCCGGCGACTTTCGGGCTGGCCTGCTGCGCCATCGAGATGATGGCCACCACCTCGGGACGGTACGACCTCGCCCGGTTCGGCATGGAGGCGTTCCGGGCGTCGCCGCGACAGGCCGATCTCATGATCGTCGCCGGCCGCGTCAGCCAGAAGATGGCCCCCGTCCTCCGGCAGATCTACGACCAGATGCCGGAGCCCAAATGGGTTCTCGCCATGGGGGTCTGCGCGTCGTCGGGCGGGATGTTCAACAACTACGCGATCGTCCAGGGCGTCGATCACGTGGTCCCTGTCGACATCTACCTGCCGGGCTGTCCGCCACGCCCGGAGATGTTGCTGCACGCCATCCTGAAGCTGCACGAGAAGATCCAGGAGATGCCGCTCGGCGTCAATCGCGAGGAGGCCATCTGGGCGGCCGAACGTGCCGCCCTCCAGGCCACCCCGACGATTGAGCTGAAGGGGTTGCTCCGATGACCACGCCCGCAGGCCATCAGGACCCCGAGAACCCGGCACCCCCTCCGCACGACGCGGAGCAGATCGGCGTCCGACACGGGTTGTTCGGTCCGCCCGGAACCGGCGACACGTCGGGGTACGGCGGCCTGGTCCGGCCGGTCACGCTGCCGCCCAGTACGTCCCGACCCTACGGCGGGTATTTCGACGAGATTGCCGACCGTCTGCTCGACGAGATGGGCGACGGCTACGACGCCGCGATCGAGAAGGTCGTGATCTTCCGGGGCGAGATGACCATCCACGTTGTACGACAGCACCTTCCCGCCGTCGCACCGACTCTGCGCAACGCGCCCGCGTTGCGATTCGAACTCTGCCTCGGCGTGAGCGGGGTCCACTATCCCGGCGACCCGGGCCGCGAACTCCATGCCGTCTATCCGCTCGCCTCCCTGACCCACGGGCGTCGCGTCCGCCTCGAGGTCGCGGCGCCCGATGCCGACCCGCACATCCCGAGCATCTGCGACATCTACCCCACCAATGACTGGCACGAACGCGAGACCTACGACTTCTTCGGCATCGTCTTCGACGGCCATCGCTCACTGACCCGGATCGAGATGCCCGACGACTGGGAGGGCCACCCACAGCGCAAGGACTACCCACTCGGCGGAGTCCCGGTGGAATACAAGGGAACCCGCGTCGACCCGCCGGACCGGAGGAGGTCGTACAACTGATGACCGACACCCACACCTACACCGTGTCCGGGCAGGACTGGGACTCGATCGTGTCCGACGTCCGCACCCGTGCCGAGCAGCAACCGGGAGACGAACGCATCGTCGTCAACATGGGTCCGCAACACCCGTCGACGCACGGCGTCCTGCGTCTGATCCTCGAGATCGAAGGCGAGACCGTCACCGAGGCCCGCTGCGGAATCGGTTACCTACACACCGGGATCGAGAAAAACCTCGAGTACCGCAACTGGACGCAGGGCGTCACGTTCGTCACCCGGATGGACTACCTGTCACCGTTCTTCAACGAGACCGCCTACTGCCTCGGCGTGGAGAAGCTCCTCGGTATCACCGACGACATCCCGGAACGCGCCACCGTCATCCGGGTGATGCTGATGGAGCTCAACCGCATCTCCAGCCATCTCGTCGCGCTGGCCACCGGCGGAATGGAACTCGGTGCCGTGACGGCGATGTTCCTCGGCTTCCGCGAGCGGGAGATGATTCTCGACCTCTTCGAACTCATCACCGGCCTGCGGATGAACCACGCCTACATCCGCCCCGGAGGTGTCGCACAGGACCTGCCGGAGGATGGCATCGACCGGGTCGCCGAGGTCATCCGACAGCTCCCCGGCCGCCTGGACGAACTCGGAGACCTGCTGAACGACAACTACATCTGGAAGGCGCGGACCCAGGGCGTCGGTTATCTCGACCTGACCGGTTGCATGACACTCGGGATCACCGGTCCGGTGCTGCGGTCCACCGGTTACCCCCACGACCTGCGCCGCGCCGAGCCGTACTGCGGCTACGAGAACTACGAGTTCGACGTCATCACCGAGGACACGTGCGACTCCTACGGCCGCTACCTGATCCGCGTGCGCGAGATGCGCGAGTCGATCCGCATCGTGGAGCAGTGTCTGGAACGGCTCCGGCCGGGGCCGGTGATGGTCGCCGACCGCAAGCTCGCCTGGCCGGCCGACCTCGCCCTCGGACCGGACGGACTGGGCAACTCGCCCGAGCACATCGCCCGGATCATGGGCACCTCCATGGAAGCCCTCATCCACCACTTCAAACTCGTCACCGAGGGGATGCGCGTCCCGGCCGGCCAGTGCTACGTCGCCGTCGAATCACCGCGCGGCGAGCTCGGCGTGCACATGGTCAGCGACGGCGGCACCCGGCCGTACCGCGTCCACTTCCGCGACCCGTCGTTCACGAATCTGCAGGCGGTCGCGGCGATGTGCGAAGGCGGGATGGTGGCCGACGTCATCACGGCGGTGGCCAGCATCGACCCCGTGATGGGAGGCGTGGACCGATGACCGATCCCGTGTTCGTGGACCTGAGCACCGCACCCCCGCCGGAAGGATCGGCGCCGGCACACGGCACCCCGGTCCCGCCGATCACCTTCGACGGCCCGGCCGGGTATCCCGACGAGGTCATCGAACAGCTGACGGCAGAGGCACTTCCGATCATCGCCCGCTATCCACAGTCACGGTCGGCGCTGCTACCGCTGCTGCACCTGGTGCAATCCCACGACGGCCGTCTCACACGTGCCGGTGTCGAATTCTGTGCCGCACAACTGGATCTGACACCCGCACAGGTGGCCTCGGTCGCCACCTTCTACTCCATGTACCGGCGCACACCCACCGGCGAGTACCTCGTCGGGGTCTGCACGAACACCCTGTGCGCGACCCTGGGTGGCGACGAAATCCTCCGTTCGGTTTGCGAGCACCTGGGCGTGGAACCCGGGGACACGACGGCCGACCACCGCATCACCGTCGAACACGTCGAATGCAATGCGGCCTGCGACTTCGCTCCGGTGGTGATGGTCAACTGGGAGTTCTTCGACGATCAGACCCCGGAGTCGACCATCGAGCTCATCGAGGACCTCCGCGCCGGTGTCGAGGTCACCCCGGCTCGCGGTACCGGCCCCGTGCGATCGTTCCGCGAGACCGAACGCGACCTCGCCGGGGCCCGTCCTCCGCTGGTTGGGCCGGCCTCTTCTCCGTTGGTTGAGCCGGCCTCTTCTCCGCTGGTTGAGCCGGCCCCGAGCGAAGCGAGGCGCCGAGTCGAAGCCACCTCGCAACCACCCCCTCCGCTGGTTGAGCCGGCACCGAGCGCAGCGAGGCGCCGAGTCGAAGCCACCTCGCAGCCATCCCCTCCGCTGGTTGAGCCGGCACCGAGCGCAGCGAGGCGCCGAGTCGAAGCCACCTCGCAACCACCACAACCCGACCCCGAACCCGACCCCCCCGAGACCCCGATCCTCTCCCGCCACTGGGACGAACCGCAATCCTGGACCCTGGACAACTATCTGCGCCACAACGGTTATCGAGCGTTGTCGACCGCACTGACCACTCCCCCCGACGACATCATCGAGACGGTCAAGGCCTCCGGTCTCCGTGGCCGAGGCGGCGCGGGCTTCCCGGTCGGGATGAAGTGGTCGTTCATTCCCCAGAAGGATTCCACGCAGACCGACCCGTCGGTCCCGCACTATCTCGTGGTCAACGCCGACGAATCCGAGCCGGGCACGTGCAAGGACATGCCGCTGATGCTCGCGTCGCCCCACACGCTCGTCGAAGGCGTGATCATCGCGGCGTATGCCATCCGCGCGCACCACGCGTTCATCTACGTGCGCGGTGAAGTCGCCTCGGTTCTCCGTCGATTGCGCACCGCCGTCGACGAGGCGTACGCCGCAGGCTATCTCGGCACGGACATCCTGGGTTCCGGCTTCGATCTCGAACTGGTCGTCCACGCCGGCGCGGGCGCCTACATCTGCGGCGAGGAAACCGCCCTGCTCGATTCGCTCGAGGGCCGCCGGGGACAACCGCGTCTGCGCCCGCCCTTCCCGGCGGTCGCCGGCCTGTACGCGAGTCCGACGGTCGTGAACAACGTGGAGTCGATCGCGAGCGTCCCGGCGATCATCCGCAACGGCGTCGACTGGTTCCGGTCCATGGGCACCGAGAAGTCACCCGGGTTCACCCTCTACTCGCTGTCGGGGCACGTGACGCGTCCCGGACAATACGAAGCGCCGCTGGGTGTTTCGCTACGCGAGCTACTCGAGCGGGCCAGCGGTGTGCGCCCCGGGCACGAGCTGAAGTTCTGGACACCGGGCGGGTCGTCGACACCACTCCTGACACCGGAGCACCTCGACGTCCCGCTCGACTACGAGGGCGTCGGCGCGGCCGGTTCGATGTTGGGCACCAAGGCCCTGCAGATCTTCGACGAGACGACCTGCGTCGTCGGCGCGGTCCTGCGGTGGACGGAGTTCTACGAACACGAGTCCTGCGGTAAATGCACCCCGTGCCGCGAGGGCACGTACTGGCTGGTGCAACTGCTGCACCGGCTGGAGCACGAGGGCGGAACCGCCGCGGACCTCGACACCCTCGCCGATGTCACCAACAGCATCGTCGGGAAGTCGTTCTGCGCGCTCGGGGACGGAGCGGGCAGTCCGATCGTGTCGTCGCTGAAATACTTCCGCGACGAGTACCTCGCCCACCTCGACCACGGGTGCCCGTTCGACCATTCACGGTCGACCGTCTGGGCAGGAGGCGTCCGATGACACTCACCCACGGGAGCGACCCGGCGGCCGCGACCGACAACCTGGTCGGCATCACCATCGACGGTCGCGCCGTCCGGGTACCCAAGGGCACGTTGGTGATCCGCGCGGCCGAGCAGATCGGCATCATGATCCCGCGCTTCTGCGACCATCCGCTGCTCGAACCGGTCGGTGCCTGCCGGCAGTGTCTGGTCGAGGTCGAGGGGCAGCGAAAGCCGCTCGCGTCGTGCACGACCGTCGCCACCGAAGGAATGGTGGTGCGGACGCAGCTCAGCTCGGAGATCGCGGCGGGAGCGCAACGCGGGGTGATGGAACTCCTCTTGATCAACCACCCGCTGGACTGCCCGGTGTGCGACAAGGGCGGTGAGTGCCCGTTGCAGAATCAGGCGATGTCGGCCGGACGTTCCGAGTCGCGGTTCGACGGCGTCAAGCGGACCTTCACCAAGCCGGTCCCGTTGTCGTCGGAGGTCTTGCTCGACCGGGAGCGATGTGTGCTGTGTGCCCGATGCACCCGATTTTCCACGCAGGTCGCGGGTGATCCGCTCATCGAGCTCGCGGATCGCGGTGCGCTGCAACAGGTCAGCATCTACGCCGACGAACCGTTCGACTCCTACTTCTCCGGGAACACCGTCCAGATCTGCCCGGTCGGTGCGCTGACGGGGGCGCAGTACCGGTTCCGCGCCCGGCCGTTCGACCTGGTGTCGACGCCGAGCGTGTGTGAACACTGTGCGAGTGGATGCGCCCAGCGCACCGATCACCGCCGTGGCAAGGTGCTGCGCCGGCTGGCCGGTGACGACCCCGAGGTCAACTCGGAGTGGAACTGCGACAAGGGGCGATGGGCGTTCGCCTACACGTCGTCGCCCGACCGGATCACCGCCCCACTCGTCCGGGACCGGCACGGCGAACTCCGTGAGGTGTCGTGGGCCGACGCCGTGCGCGCGGCGGCCGAGGGATTGACCCGTTCACCGGGCAACGTCGGTGTACTCACGGGTGGCCGGTTGACCGTGGAGGACGCCTACGCATACTCACGCTTCGCGCGAACCGTGTTGCACACCAACGACATCGACTTCCGCGCCCGAAGCCACAGTACCGAGGAGGCCGCCTTCCTCGCCGCGCGTATCGCCGGTCACGGACTCGCGACCACCTACGACGACCTGTCCGCCGCACCCGCGGTGCTGCTCGCCGGTTTCGAACCCGAGGAAGAGTCCCCGATCGTCTTCCTCCGTCTCCGGCGGGCAGTACGCACCGCCGGGCAGCGCGTCGCGACGGTCGCCCCGTTCGCGAGCCGCGGCGCCACCAAACTCGACGCCGCGGTCTTCCGGTCCGTTCCCGGCAGCGAGGCACAGGTGCTGCAATCGGAGGAGGTGACCGCGCACCTGCGGCCCGCCGGCTCGGTCATCCTCGTCGGTGAACGGCTGGCCACCCGGCCCGGCGCGCTGGCCGCAGTCGCGGCACTGGCCGACCGCACCGGCGCCCGGCTGGCCTGGATTCCGCGCCGCGCCGGCGAACGAGGCGCGCTCGAAGCGGGCGCCTTGCCGGGCCTGCTACCCGGCGGCCGGCCACTCGACGACGAGGACGCCCGTACGGCGGTGTCGGAGATCTGGGGCACCGATCTCGACCCGCGGCCCGGACGCGACACCGCCGGGATCATCGACGCCGCGCGCTATCACGGGCTCTCGCTGGTGATCGGCGGCGTCGACGTCGACGACCTCCCCGACCCCGTCGCGGCGACCGAGGCGCTGACCGCCGCACCGTTCGTCGTCAGCCTCGAGCAACGCCTCAGCGCCGTCACACGCTGCGCGAACGTGGTCTTCCCGGTGGCTGCCGTCGCGGAGAAGGAGGGCACGTTCGTCGACTGGGAGGGCCGCCCGCGGAGCTTCACCACCGCCCTGACGGACTCGGGCCACCTGTCCGACCACCGCATCCTCGACGCGATCGCCCGGCAGATGGGTGTCGACATGCGGTGCGCCGACGTCCCGACCATCCACATCGACCTGCGACGCATCGGCGCATGGTCCGGCCGGCGGGCCCCCATCGACGCCGATGACAGGCCCCAGCCCGACCCGTCGGCCGGCCAGGCGGTGCTGGCGGGGTGGCACACCCTGCTCGACGACGGCCGGATGCAAGACGAGGAACCGCACCTCGCCGGCACCGCCCGCCCGCCGGTCGCCCGGCTCGCGCCGTCGACCGCCGCCGAAGCCGGTGTCGGGTCGGGCGACCTCCTGCGCGTCAGCACCGCCGACGGCGCCATCGTTCTGCCGGTGGCGATCACCGACATGCCGGATCGGGTCGTGTGGCTCCCGCTGTTCTCACCCGGCTCGCATGTCCACGCCGCGCTTCGCGCGCAGGAGGGTGACCTCGTGGCCCTCGCGCCGGCCCCGGTCGACGCCACCGACGCCGCAGGGGGTGTCGCGTGAACCTCGCCACCGATTTCCCGACCCTCGACGACTTCGGCCAGGACCCGATCTGGCTCGTCGTCGCCAAGGCGCTGGCCGTGTTCGTGTTCCTTGTACTCAATCCGCTCATCGCCATCCTGCTCGAGCGAAAGATCATGGCACGCATGCAGACCCGCCTCGGGCCGAATCGGGTCGGCCCCAAGGGGATCCTGCAGAGCCTTGCCGACGGCGTGAAACTCGCACTCAAGGAGGGGATCATCCCCACCGGCGTCGACAAGGTGATCTATCTGCTGGCACCGATCATCGCGGTCGTCCCGGCGGTGATGGCCTTCGCGGTCATCCCGTTCGGGCCGATGGTGTCGGTCTTCGGTCACCAGACTCCGTTGCAGCTCACCGATCTCCCCGTCGGGGTGCTGTATGTCCTGGCGGTCACGTCGGTGGGTGTCTACGGGATCGTGCTGGCCGGCTGGTCGTCGGGCTCGACCTATCCGCTGCTCGGCGGACTCCGCTCGACGGCACAGGTCATCTCGTACGAGATCGCGATGGGACTCACCTTCGCCGCGGTGTTCCTCGACGCCGCGACCATGTCGACGTCGGGAATCGTTGCCGCCCAGGAACACCACTGGTACGTGTTGCTGCTGCTGCCCTCGTTCGTCATCTACGCCATCTCGATGGTCGGCGAGACCAACCGCGCGCCTTTCGATCTGCCCGAGGCCGAGGGTGAGCTGGTCGGCGGGTTCCATACCGAGTACTCGTCGTTGAAGTTCGCCATGTTCATGCTCGCCGAGTACATCAACATGGTCACCGTCTCCGCGCTCGCCACCACTCTGTTCCTCGGCGGTTGGCAGGCGCCGTGGCCGCTGAGCACGTTCGACTGGGCGAACTCCGGTTGGTGGCCCGTCCTCTGGTTCACGCTCAAGGTGTGGGCGTTCCTGTTCGTGTTCATCTGGCTGCGAACCAGTCTGCCGCGCCTGCGGTACGACCAGTTCATGAATCTGGGCTGGAAGGTCCTGATCCCCATCTCCCTCACCTGGGTGATGGTCGTCGCGATCATCCGCGCCGCCTTCGCCGGCGAGGGCGCCGACCTCACCCGCGCGCTGGTCTCCGCCGGCGCCGGACTCGTCGTCACCGGGTTCATCGCCTACGCGGTGTGGCGGTTGATGCGGGTCCCCGACATCCCTGACCCGACGCAGGACTCCGCAGACCCGGCCGCCGCACCCGACGAGTTCGACCCGATGGCCGGCGGCTTCCCCGTGCCGCCGATGCCCAGCACCGTGAGGGAGACCACCGATGCCTGACTTCCTGAAACCGGTGAGCGGATTGCGCGTCACCTTCGGCGGCATGTTCCAACCCACGATCACCGAGCAGTACCCCGAGCAGAAGCGGCCGACCGCAGCGCGCTATCACGGTCGCCATCAACTGAATCGGCACCCCGACGGTCTCGAGAAGTGCATCGGGTGCGAGCTGTGCGCGTGGGCGTGCCCGGCCGACGCCATCTACGTGGAGGGCGCCGACAACACACCCGACGAGCGCTATTCGCCCGGCGAACGGTACGGGCGCGTCTACCAGATAAACTATCTGCGGTGCATCGGCTGCGGGCTCTGCATCGAGGCGTGCCCCACGCGCGCGCTCACGATGACCAACGACTACGAACTCGCCGATGACAATCGCGCCGACCTCATCTACGAGAAGGACCGTCTGCTGGCCCCGCTGCAACCCGGCGTCGACGCGCCGCCGCACGCGATGGCGCCGGGCTCCACCGAGGAGAACTACTACCGGGGCGAGGTGACCGCCGACGGCCGCGTGACCTTGCCCGATCCGACGGTCCCGACCAAACGCGAGTCGCGGTCATGACTCCCGGTGGCACCCTGTGGCTCGCCGACGAGGTGATGCGCACCTCCACCGGTGAGGCGATCCAGTTCTGGGTTCTCGGGGTCGTCGCGGTTGCCGGTGCGCTGGGTGTCGTCTTCGCCACCAAGGCCGTCTACTCGGCGATCTTCCTGGCCACCACGATGATCGTGCTCGCCGTGTTCTACGTCGCGCAGGGGGCGCTGTTCCTGGGCGTGGTGCAGGTGGTCGTGTACACCGGTGCGGTCATGATGCTGTTCCTGTTCGTCATCATGCTGATCGGCGTCGACTCCTCGGATTCACTACGGGAGACCCTGCGCGGCCAGCGGCTGTCCGCGGTGTTGATCGGTGTCGGCTTCGGAATCCTGTTGATCGCCGGGATCGGCAGCGCCACCGTCGGTGTCGTCACCGGTGCCACCGACCCCGGCGCCGTGGCCGCGCAGAGCGACGCCGGTGTCGAGGCCATCGCCGAGCTGATCTTCGTCCGCTACCTGTGGGCGTTCGAGCTCACCGGCGCCCTCCTCATCGCCGCCACGCTCGGCGCCATGGTGCTCGCGCATCGGGAGCGTTTCGGGCCACGACTCACCCAGAAAGAACTGTCGCAGGCGCGGTTCCGCAGTGGGGTCAACCTGACCCCGCTGCCGACACCCGGGGTCTACGCGCGACACAACGCGGTCGACGTGCCGGCCCGTCTGCCCGACGGGTCGCCGTCGGACCTGTCGGTCAACGCCATCCTGGCCGCGCGGACGCTCCGCACCCGCCCCGCCGACGACCCGGGGACCGACCGGTGAACCCGGAGAACTACCTCTACCTCGCAGCGCTGCTGTTCACCATCGGCGCGGCCGGAGTATTGCTGCGACGCAACGCGATCGTCGTGTTCATGTGCGTCGAGCTCATGCTCAATGCGGCCAACCTTGCCTTCGTCACCTTCGCCCGGATGAACCAGTCGTTCGACGGCCAGGTCATCGCTTTCTTCACCATGGTCGTCGCCGCGGCGGAAGTGGTGGTCGGGCTGGCGATCATCATGACCATCTTCCGATCACGCCGCTCGGCGTCGGTCGACGACGCGGATCTGCTGAAGAGGTAGAGGAGGATTGGTGAACGCCGAACTCACTGCGTCATTGCTCTGGCTGATCCCGGCTCTGCCGCTCCTGGGTGCGGCGATCCTCCTTCTCGGTGGTCGCGCCACCGACCGTTGGGGGCATCTGCTCGGGACGGGCCTCGCGATCGCGTCGTTTGCGGTGGCGCTGATCATGTTCACCGGCATGGTGTCCCGATCTGCTGACGACCGCGTCATGTCGGACGTCCTGTTCAGTTGGGTACCGGTGGGCGAGCTCCAGGTCGACTTCGGGTTTCTCCTCGACCAGCTGTCGATGTGCTTCGTCCTGCTGATCACCGGCGTCGGCTCGCTCATCCACGTCTATTCGATCGGCTACATGCAGCACGATCCAGATCGTCGCCGGTTCTTTGCCTACCTCAACCTGTTTCTCGCGGCCATGCTCGTTCTGGTCCTGGCCGACAACTACCTGGGTCTCTACCTCGGTTGGGAAGGCGTCGGACTCGCGTCGTACCTGCTGATCGGTTTCTGGCAGCACAAGCCGTCGGCGGCCACCGCGGCCAAGAAGGCATTCGTCGTCAACCGGGTCGGCGACATCGGGCTCGCTGTCGCCCTGATGATCATGTTCGCCGCCTTTGGCTCGGTGGCCTTCACCGCGGTGTTCGACGGTGCTTCCCAGGCAGGCGAGACGACACTCACCGCACTGGGTTTCGTGCTGCTTCTCGCCGCATGCGGCAAGTCGGCGCAGGTGCCGCTGCAGTCGTGGCTGGGCGACGCGATGGAGGGCCCGACGCCGGTGTCGGCGCTGATCCACGCCGCGACCATGGTGACCGCCGGCGTCTACCTCATCGTGCGCTCGGGCCCGATCTTCGACCTCGCCCCCGCCGCCCAGGTCGGGGTCGTGGTCGTCGGCGCGGTCACCCTGTTGTTCGGTGCCGTCATCGGTTGCGCGAAGGACGACATCAAGAAGGCGCTCGCCGCGTCGACGATGAGCCAGATCGGGTACATGGTGCTGGCCGCCGGGCTCGGTCCGGCGGGTTATGCGTTCGCCATCATGCACCTCCTCACCCACGGGTTCTTCAAGGCGGGGTTGTTCCTCGGTGCGGGTTCGGTGATGCACGGGATGAACGACGAGACCGACATGCGTCGCTACGGCGGACTGCGCGCCCTCATGCCGATCACGTTCGTCACCTTCGGCGTCGGGTATCTCGCGATCATCGGTGTGCCGCCGTTCGCGGGCTTCTACTCGAAGGATCACATCATCGAGGCCGCGTTCGGAGCGGGTGGAGCGAAAGGTCTGATCCTCGGTGGCGCAGCACTTCTCGGCGCCGGGATCACCGCGTTCTACATGACCCGGGTCATGTTGCTCACCTTCTTCGGCGAGAAGCGTTGGCACGACGGCACGGACGCGCCGGCACCTCACCCGCACGAGTCGCCGCGTGTCATGACCGGCCCGATGATCCTGATCGCGCTCGGCTCCGTTGCATCGGGCGGCCTGCTGGCCATCGGCGGATCGCTGGAGACGTGGCTCGAACCCGTTGTCGGAGAACACACCGAGCACCATCTCGTCCCGGTGTGGGCCATGACGGCGATCATCCTGCTCGTGGTCGCCGTCGGCGTGGCTGTCGCCTACCGTCAGTACGCGACTCGACCGGTGCCGGTGACCGCGCCCGAGGACGTATCCGTGCTCACCGTCGCCGCTCGCCGCGATCTGTACGGCGACGCCGTCAACGAGGAGCTGCTGATGCGGCCGGGTCAGCGGGTCACCGCCGGCCTCGTCGCGGTCGAGTCCGACGGCGTCGACGCGCTCACCAGTGGTGTCGGTGATGCGGTGACCGGCGCGTCGCGTCGAATACGCGGGTGGCAGAACGGTTATGTCCGGTCGTATGCCTTGTCGATGTTCGCGGGTACCACCGTGATCGTGGCCCTGGTGATGGCGGTGAACGTCCTGTGAGCATCCCCTGGTTGACCATCCTCTGGGTTGCGCCCGCCGTCGGCGCGGCCCTTGTCCTCGCGGTCCCGGCGCACCGGGCGACCGCGGCGAGATGGTTCGCGCTCGTGGTGTCCGTGGCTGTCCTCGTCCTCTCGGTCGGTCTCGCGGCCGGTTTCGATCCCGGTGGGGAGCGCTACCAGTTCGTCGAAGACGTCAGCTGGATACCGGCGCTGGGTACGCGGTATGCGCTGGGGCTCGACGGCATCGGACTCGTCCTGGTGCTGCTGACCGCGGCACTTTTGCCCCTGCTGCTCGTGGCCGGCTGGCGCGATGCCGAGTCGGCGGGCTCGCTGGACAATTCGGGTGGCCGCGCGCAGAAGGGCCCGCACATCTACCTGGCGCTGTTCCTCGCCACCGAGGCGATGGTGCTGATGAGCTTCGTCGCGCTCGACGTGCTGCTGTTCTACATCCTTTTCGAGGCGATGCTCATCCCGATGTACTTCCTGATCGGCGGGTTCGGCACCGGACCCAACCGATCGGCGGCCGCGGTGAAGTTCCTGCTGTACAACCTCTTCGGCGGACTCCTTCTGCTGGCTGCGGTGATCGGACTCTACGTGGTGACCGCCCAGGACGGGGTGGGCCCAGACGGTGGCGGGACGTTCGCGCTGCCGGACATCGCCGCAGCTGTCGCGAGCGGACAGATCGACGACTCGACCGGGTTGGCCAAACTCCTGTTCCTCGGCTTCCTGTTCGCCTTCGCGGTGAAAGCGCCGCTGTGGCCGTTGCATTCGTGGTTGCCCGACGCCGCCGTCGCCGCCACGCCCGCCTCGGCGGTGCTGATGATGGCCGTGATCGACAAGGTCGGGACCTTCGCGATGCTGCGATTCTGCATGCAGCTGTTCCCGGACGCGTCCCAGTACTTCGCGCCCCTCGTCTGCGGACTGTGCGGTCGTCAGCATCGTCTACGGCGCGGTTCTGGCAATCGGCCAGACCGACGTGATGCGGCTCATCGCCTACACGTCCATCTCGCACTTCGGCTTCATCATCCTCGGCATCTTCGCGATGACCGACCAGGGCCAGACCGGGTCGACCCTCTACATGGTCAACCACGGGATCTCCACCGCCGCACTGTTCCTCATCGCCGGCTTCCTCGTGTCACGCCGTGGGAGCACCCTGATCGCCGACTACGGCGGCGTGCAGAAGGTCGCGCCCGTCCTCGCCGGCACCTTCCTCGTCGCCGGGCTCGCCACCCTCTCGCTCCCGGGGCTGGCCCCGTTCATCAGCGAGTTCCTGGTCCTCATCGGCACCTTCACCCGCTACCCGGTTGCCGCGGTGATCGCCTGCTCGGCACTCGTCCTGTCGGCGATCTACATCCTGTGGACGTATCAGCGCATGATGGGCGGACCGACGAAGCCGGCGGGCGACCGCTTGTCGTCGATGCGGGACCTGGCGGGTCGCGAACTCGTGGTCGTCGCTCCGCTGCTCGCCCTGCTCATCGCGCTGGGGGTGTATCCGAAGCCGATGATCGACCTGATCGATCCGGCGGTACAGGCCACGCTCACCACTGTCGGCGTCGAGGCGCCCGAACCAGCCGTCGCCGAGTCTGATCCGGAGGGCAACTGATGACATCGACCACCCTCGTCGACGGTCCGATGACGCTGGCCGCCATCGACACCCCCAGCGTCGAATACGCATCTCTCGCACCGATGCTCATCGTGTTCGGCGTCGGGGTCGTCGGGGTGCTCGTCGAGGCGTTCGCGCCGCGTCGTCTGCGGTATCCCCTGCAACTCTCGCTTGCGCTCGGCGGGTTGGTCGTCGGGTTGGGTGCCCTGATCGCGGTGGCGGTCGCGCAGACACACGATGGCGCGAACGGCGAGTTCGCGATGTCGGGTGCGGTCGTGATCGATCGACCGGCGCTGTATCTACAAGGGCTGCTGCTGATCATCGCGGTCATCGCCGTCGGGTTCATGGCCGAGCGCCGACTCGAGCGAGTGGTCGCACCGGTGACGATGCGAAGGCTCGCCGGGGTCGGCGGCGGGGACGACGCGATCACGAGTGGCGGCCCGGCCGGTGGCGGGGTGGACGCCGACATGTTCACCCCCTCGGGTGCCTCGGTACCCAACACCGATGCCGAGTTCGAGGCCACCCGCGCCGGAGCGGTGACGACCGAGGTCTTTCCCCTGGCCTTGCTCGCGGTGGGCGGGATGATGCTGTTCCCGGCGTGTGGGGACCTGCTCACGATGTTCATCGCGCTGGAGGTGTTCTCGCTCCCGCTGTATCTGCTGTGCGGACTGGCCCGGCGTCGGCGCCTCATCTCGCAGGAAGCCTCCCTGAAGTACTTTCTGCTGGGCGCCTTCTCGTCTGCGTTCTTCCTGTTCGGAGCGGCCTTCGTCTACGGAGCCACCGGTTCACTCAACCTCTCGACGATCGGTGCGTCGATCTCGGCGATCGCCGACAGCGGCGGTGACACCACGCTGGCACTCATCGGGCTCGCACTGCTCGCCGTCGGCCTGCTCTTCAAAGTGGGTGCGGTGCCGTTCCATTCGTGGATTCCGGATGTCTACCAGGGCGCTCCGACGCCCGTCACCTCGTTCATGGCCGCCGCCACCAAGGTCGCCGCTTTCGGCGCGTTGCTCCGGGTCTTCTACGTCGGTTTCCCGGGGCTGCGTGAGCAATGGGAACCCGCGTTGTGGGCGGTGGCCATCGCGTCGATGGTCATCGCCTCGGTCATGGCGGTGACCCAGAACGACGTCAAGCGGATGCTCGCGTACTCGTCCATCGCGCACGCCGGGTTCATCCTGCTCGGCCTGATCGCCTTCGACGAAGCGGGACTCGGCGCCACGCTGTTCTACCTCGCCGCCTACGCGTTCACCACTCTCGGCGCCTTCGCCACCGTCGCCGTCATCCGCGAGCCCGACACCGACTCCGGTCCCTCCGCCCGCGCAGTCGCCATCCACGGCACGGCACCGCTGGCACGAAACCCACACCTGTCCGGCCGCGAGGCCACCGACCTCACCCAGTGGTCGGGGTTGGGGCGCCGTTACCCGCTGGTGGGCGCCATGTTCTCGGTGTACCTGCTCTCGTTCGCAGGCATCCCGCTGACCAGTGGCTTCATCGCCAAGTTCGACGTCTTCGCCGCAGCCGCCGGTTCCGGCGGCGGCGTCCTAGTGGTCATCGGCGTCATCAGCAGCGCCATCGCCGCCTACGTCTACGTCCGCATCATCGTCGCCATGTTCTTCGACGACGTTCCCACCTCCGGCGCCCCGCACGTGGTGAAACCCAGTGTGCTGACGACGACCGGCATCGCCCTGTGCACTCTGATGACGGTCGCCCTCGGCATCTTTCCGCAACCGCTGCTCGACCTCGCCGACGCGGCAGCGGTGTTCTTGCGCTGACAGATGATCAGGAACGGATCCGTCAACGAAACGTCGACCACTGCGGAGTTGTGCAGGATCGTGCACGGTCACATATCGAGTTGGGGCATTTGGGTCCGGTATGCGACGCAGACTGCCCCCGCGTCAGGCACTATGGTCGCGCTACGTCGTCCAAACGCATCGTCCGACCTGCGGGTCTTCTCTAGCCGATGTCCCGTCTCCGTCAACGCTCAGCAAAAGACCGAGCGGCAACGGATATTGTGAGCGATCCATCAAAATAGGAGCGCCGCCAATGTCTGATCTCGACCCCCTCGGTGAGCGTCTACGCCTAATGGCGGTGTCTCAGGCAAAAGTGACCGATCACCGATCGGTTGCCGGAATCGTTCGGGTGGACGTTGATCACGCGGCGTATCAACGCGACCCAGCAGCGGCACGGTGCGGTCTCCTCGACCGCTACGTCGCCACCGCTCACGCGGACCGTGGCGGTCATGACGCGATTTCTATCGCCCTTACGAGATTCATCGTCGATTCTTCGGTCGACGTGAATGACCTGCTCGACCACGCGTTCGTGGAGTCTCGTGGCCTCCCCGGATGGATCGAGGACCGAGCGGACCGATTCCCGGTCAGCAACCGCACCGAAGGCGGAACCATCCAAGCCGGGCACTGGGTCGGCCCGGACGGACGGTCGCGGTATCTCGCGAACAAGGACGTGCTGTACCAACGAGCGAACGTCGTGTATCTGCTGCAGACTTCTGCAACCACCGCGTCCACCAGCACGACGGTGCAGGCAGGTTTGCAGGACATCGTGGTGTCAGCCCACCTCGAGGATTGAGAGCGACATGGTGACCCGGAACTCCGTTGTGTCCGATCTGGAGTCGGCCATGAACACCGTCATCCACTTCGTCGCCGATCCGGATGATGCCAGCTGGTACATGGGTGACGCCGAGCGACATACTCTCTACCTGCGTATGGGCGATTTCCCTGATGAGGAGGCGTTCTCGCTGTACCTCGGTCACGGCAGATGGGTGGACTTCTCAACTCCTCCGGCCACTTGGACGATCGCGACTCCGACACAATGGCCGCCAACTGCGCGTCCTCGGTTACCCAAAGGCGAGTTCCACGAGTGACACTCGCCCACTTCTCAGCTGAACCCTTCCCGCGTGCAACCATGCCATCCTGGAACCCGTGGATCTGATCAGGCACTTGCGGTTCTTCGTCGCCGTGGCCGAGGAGGGCCACTTCGGCGAGGCCGCTACGCGCCTGGAGATGACGCAGCCGCCGGTTTCTCAGGGTCTGCGTCGCCTGGAGAAGCAGCTGGGACTCCAGCTCATCCGACGCACCACTCGCGGCGCCGAACTCACCGATGCCGGACGCGAACTGCTTCCGCGCGCACGTCTACTCGTCGACGACGCTTCGAGATTCGTCGGCGAGGCCCGTCGGCTCCACGAGCGGACCGAGGTATTGCGTTGGGGTATCCCATCACTGGTCGGCCCGACGATCACGGCCACGCTGGCACGCCGCATCGCCGGGGTCGCGTCCGGACAGGACACGATCAGCTCCTCGACCGTCGATCTCATCGAACAGGTGTCGGCCGGGTCACTAGACCTCGCGGTTGTCGAAGCGCCCTGTGTCACCGGCTCTTTGAGCACCGGCCCGATCGTCGTCCTCAAGCGTTCGGTCGTGGTGCCTGCTTCGCATCCGACAGCGTCCGCCGACCGGCCGCGCCTGCGTCACCTGGCCGGGCTGCGCTTCTGCCACACGCCACGGTCGTTCAACCCGCCTGCGCACGACCAGCTGATCGACCGGCTCCGAGAGTCCGGCCTCGACCCGCAGCTGAATACGGTGACCTCCGCCGACCAACTGCTGGCCGCGGTCGCCGCCGGGCACGCCTTCGCGCTGACCGTCGATCGCGGTGTCCTCGCCGCGGTCGATGCTGTTCGCTGCCTGTCCGTCGGACCGGACGCCACCGCGCTGCGCCTTCGCGTCGTCTACCGCGAACCCGGCCTCAGCGAGGTGGCGGAGGTCGTCACCGCCGCCCTCTACCGGATCGGCAAAGCGACGTGAGCTCGTCGGCGCCCCTGCCCGAGTCGGTCCGCACCGAGCTCGACCGCGCTGTCCACGAGACCTTCGCCGACGCCGGCTGTTCGGGGTGCGTGCATGTTCGGACGATCGGTCCGGCGCCGGTCGAGTACTGCCACGACGCCGACACCCCGGTCGTCCTCGCGTCGGTGTACAAACTCGCGGTGCTGGTCTCCCTGTGCCGGATGGCAGATCGCGGCGACATCGATCTCACGGCGTCGATCACCATCGATCCCACCCGGTGGGCGCAGGGCCCGACCGGGCTCGCACTGTTCTCGGACCCGGTGGCCGTGTCCTGGCGTGACCTGGCCACGTCGATGATGACCGTCTCGGACAATGTCGCCGCCGACGTCATACTCGCCCACATCGGACTGCCGCAGATCCACGACGACCTGGTCGACCTCGGCCTCACGCACACCCGCATCGTCGGTGGTGTCGCCGAATCGCACGCACGTCTGCAGCGGGAGACCGGCACGAGCACCGTTGCCGAGGCGTTCGCCGCCCTGGCCGATCCCGACTTCGACGCCTCGGTCAGCGCCTACGACGCCGCCTACTCCAGTGCCGCGACACCGCGCGACTGCACGACGCTGCTCGACGCAATCTGGACCGATCGCGCAGCGTCCGCGGCGTCGTGCGAGTTCATTCGCCAGACGATGAGGAAACAGGTCTTCACCTCGCGCCTCGCTTCGGGGTTTCCGTTCCGACGGGTGAGCGTCGCGGGAAAGACGGGCACGCTCGTCGCCGTTCGCAACGAGATCGGCGTCATCGAGTTCCCCGGCGAAGTGCCGATCGCGGTCGCGGTGTTCACGATGAGCGCGAGATCCGAGATGGCGCTACCCGAGGTCGACCGCGCCATCGGAGAGGTGGCCCGCGTGATCGTCACCGAACTCCGAAGACCGGACGACTGAGCGGAAACTCGCCCAGGAACAGCGACGATAGCGAACCACTATCGGCCGATCGCGTGCCGAAACTTGGCATCGCTTCGTCCCGATGGGTTGGCTCGGGTCATGCGTCGATGGTGGGCACTGGTGAGTGCATGTGCGGTGATCGTGGGCACGGTGTCGGGTTGCTTCCTGCCCTCAGACTCACCTGAGGACGCGCTACGGTCGTTCGCGGCCGCGCTGCAGGAGGGCGATGCCACCAGGGCCGCGGCCCTCACCGATGATCCGGCCGCGGCAGGCGCGGCGATCACCGCCATGTTCGACGGCATGGGCCGCACGCCCAAGCTCTCGGTCGCGGCCGACCTGGTCGACGGCGAGGAGGTCAGTGGCACACTCGACCATCGCTGGCAGATCCGCGATCGGAGCGTCGGGTATCAGACCTCTGTCGTCCTCGCCGAGGCGGATTCCCACTGGAAGATCCGGTGGCAGCCCTCCGTCCTGCACAGGCAACTCCGTGCCGGAGAATCGTTCTCGTACAGCGATGATCGCGCCTATCGAACGCCGGTTCTCGACACCAACGATCGACCGCTCATGACCTGGCAGGCCGTCACCCTGGTCACTCTGCAACGCGCGCAGCTCGATTCGGCGGAGATGCTCGCCCGCGCCCTCCGACCCGTCGAACCCGGTATGACCGCCGCCGGTATCCGCGCGGCCTTCGCGGGCAACTCGTCCAGCCGGTCGAGCCCCGTCGAGACCCACACGGTGATCCGGCTCCGCGAGTCCGATCTCCGGCGCGTCCAGCGCTCGGTGGAGTCGATTCCGGGTGTCGCGCTCAGCGAGCAAGGCGCGCTGCTCAGCGCCACCAGAGCACTGCATTCGCCGGCGATGTCGGGACTCGAGGAGATCTGGCGCGAGCACATCGACGCCACGGCGGGGTGGTCCGTCCAGATCGTCGGCGCCGACGGCACACCCACGCATCTCGTCGACTCGGCGCAACCCGGTGTCACGCCACCGGTGCGCACGACCCTCGACCGCGATGTCCAGACCCGAGCACAACTCGCCGTCGACGGCGAACGACGCCCTGCCATGGTCGTGGCCATCGAACCGTCGACCGGAGGCATCGTCGCCGTCGCGCAGAACGACGCCGCCGACAGGTCGGGATCGGTCTCGCTGACCGGGCTCTACCCTCCGGGTTCGACGTTCAAGACCATCACAACCGCAGCCGCACTGGACGCCGGAGCCGTGCAACCGACGTCACAGGTCCGCTGTCCTGGCCGCACCACGATCGAAGGTCGGACGATCCCGAACGAAGACGACTTCGACCTCGGGACCGTGGCACTTCCAACAGCTTTCGCGCGCTCGTGCAACACGACGATGGGCGCCCTCGCGAACAGGCTGCCCGACGACGCGCTCACCGCCATGGCACGACGGTTCGGCATCGGCGCGGACTACACCGTTCCGGGCCTGACGACCGTCACCGGTTCGGTACCGAAGGCCGACTCGCCCGCCCTACGTGTCGAGAACGGCATCGGCCAGGGCACGGTGACCGTGAGCCCCTTCGGCCTCGCCCTGGCCGAGGCGAGCCTCGCGCGCGGCGAGACCGTTGTCCCCGGCTTGGTCCGAGGTCGACAGACGACCGGAGACATCACGCCGCAACCCATCTCGGACGACGTCGCCCGAGCGCTCCGAAGCATGATGCGCGACACGGTCACTCGTGGTACGGCCACCGCCCTTCGCGACATTCCCGGCCTCGGGGGCAAGACCGGCACTGCGGAGTACGGCAACAACGAGAACCCGCATGGCTGGTTCGCCGGCATCGTCGGGGACCTCGCGTTCGCGACGCTCGTCGTCGGAGGCGGGTCGTCCGCACCCGCTGTCGAGGTGACAGGAGAGTTCCTGCGGCCGCTGAGCGAGTGAGCAGCTTCCGCAGAGTGCGGGAACGGCACCGGATTCCGGGACGAATCCCGCACTCTGTCAACGGGTCGTCACGACGCCGGCTCGAGGTCCTTTCGGTACAGGGTCTTGCCCGACGCGTCGACCAGATCCACGCTCAGCACCTTGGTCCGACCGTCGATCGTCACCTCGCCGAAGTGTTGAAACCCCTCCGCCGGTGACACATTCGACTCGGTGGGCGCGTGGACGAATTCGTATTCGGCACCGAATGTGCTGTCCAACGGGCTCTCCGGGAACGCACCGGCGTGCAACGGGCCGGCGACGAACTCCCAGAACGGCGCGAAATCCTTGAAGCCGGCGCGGTCTGGCTCGTAGGAGATCGCGGCAGTGTAGTGGACATCGGCGGTCAGGAACACCACGTTCCGAACGTTCTTCGTCTGAGACAAGATGCGAGAGAACGCGATCTCACGACCAAGCGGATCGCCGGCATCACCCTGGGCCACCGCTTCCATTGCCTTCGGACCGTCCGGCGGTGTCGTGTTCTTGTCCGCCACGACGATGCTCAGCGGCAGGTCATTGGCGACGACCTTCCAGGTCGCCGTCGAACCCCGCAGTCCGTCGATGAGCCACTGGGTCTGTTCCGGACCGAGCAAGCCGTCGACGTTGTCCCCTGACCACGCATCGGGGTTCGGGTCCTTGTGGCTGCGCATGTCGAGGATGAAGACGTCGAGCAGCGGACCGTATGACACCCTGCGGTACAGACGATCCGAGGCACCGATCTCGACGGGCTGCCATTCCTGCCACGCCTGACGTCCGTTGCGCGCCAACACGTCGACGCGCATCTCGGTGTATCCCTCGCGGCCCTGCCCCTCGAGGCTCTCCCCGGGGAACCAGTTGTTGACGACCTCGTGGTCGTCCCACTGCACCAGCTGCGGGACTGATCCGACGAAGCGTCGGAAGTGGTCGTCGGTCAGGTTGTACGCGTAGTTTCCACGAAACTGATCGACGGTCTGCGCCACCTGCGCCTTCGCCGGACTGGTGATGTTCCGATAGGTCTTCCCGTCGTTCTGTTCCTGAGTCGCCTCGACCGGATTGTCGGCGTAGATAGCGTCGCCGGAGTGGATGAAGAACTGCGGATCACGGTCGGCCATGGTGGCGAAGATGGTCATCCCGCCCATATCGGGGTTGATGCCCCACCCCTGGCCGACCACGTCGCCGGACCACTGGAACCTGATGTCGCCGTCTCGTACCGGAGCTGTCGTGAAGATTCCGGTCGCCGGTTCGGAGAGCGCGCCGTCATCACCTTCGAAGGTGACGCGATAGTGCACGGTCTGGCCGGGCTCCAGGCCGGCCACCCGTAGTCGGCCGGTCCCGTCGCCGGCGGGCGTCACCTGCGGTCCGTGGAACTTCCGTGCAGCGTCGAAGGACTCGCTCGATGAGGTCTCGACGATCATGGTCGCCGGCCGGTCCGACCGAGCCCACACCAGCGCCCCTCCGCTGGTCACCTCGCCGGTGGCCACCCCGTGGGTGAGGACCGGCCGGTTCCTG
Organism: Gordonia sp. BP-119; assembly: GCF_016924115.1. NCBI lineage: Bacteria > Bacillati > Actinomycetota > Actinomycetes > Mycobacteriales > Gordoniaceae > Gordonia > Gordonia sp. BP-119. Next base: position 183,017 of record NZ_JAFFZF010000001.1, on the reverse strand, counting down.
ACCAGACTCGGCGTCGCCGAACCAGGATTCGACGACCCACAGGCCGCCAGCGCGGGCCCGACCGGGACGAGGAGCGCGCCCGCGGCGGCAGTCCGCAGAATCGTGCGTCGGGACGTGGGACGGTCTGCTCGATGAGGTCGGGTCACGGGCGCCAGGGTGGCGCAGCACTTCCAATGGCTGGTGACAAATGGGTGACGAGAAGGTGTCCGTCTCCGAGCTCGGTGTCATCCGGCACGCGTGCCGCTTGACCGAATATGTCCGGTCGGCTCAGATGGACTGATGAGCGACGAACTGTTCGAGCACAAGACCAAGACCGAACTGACCCGTGAAGAGGCGGCGAAGAGGATCCACGAGCTCGCGGACGCCATCGGCCGTCACAACGAGGTGTCTTTCGTGGAGAACAACAAGACCGTCCGTGTCGACATCCCGGCGAAGGTGCAGCTGAAGATCGAGATCGAGCGGGGCGAAGACGAATCCGAGCTCGAGATCGAGATCACCTGGTAGGCAGCTCTTATCGACTGGGTACGTCAGAATCGGTGGACGCCAATGACGAGGCTGGGTTCGGTGTCTGTAGGGCCGACCGCTCGGTGCGCGTCAATCGCCAAGCGGCCACAGCGAAGGCTGCTTGACTGACGGCGTTGATCGACTGCTCGATCCATTGCAGCGAGAGAGTCTGTTCCTGACCGGCCAGTGGTCCGAGCGTGTAGGTCCCCGCCAGGCACACCGCGAGCAACGCCACCGTGCGCACATCCCGAACGCTCCACGCGTCGCGCGCGAGGGCCACGTAAAGTGCTGTCGCGCCGATGATCACGGCGATCAGAAACCAGCCGGCAATCGATGGGACCACCACTCCGACGACCGAGAGACCGACGAGCCCTAGGGCGAGTGTGAGTCTGCGAACACCCCAGGCCGCGGCGGCCAGGAGCAGGAAACCACAACCCATCAGCGGGAAGAGCGAATCGGCGAGCCGCGGGATGTCGACGATGTCCGTGGCGGCCAGGAACTTCCACGACGCTTTGGCGAAACCTCCGGCAAAGATCAAACCAGCGCCGATATATGCAGGTAGCCAGTCGGTTCGACGCGCGACCAGGAGTGCACCGAGCGCGCCGAACGCGACCGGCACGAAGTCGAACAGCGCCAGGGGGACCGTGACCTGTTCCGCGGGTGTCACCCTCGCCCCGCAGGCCGCGGTCGGCATCGGAGCACGGTCGGAACCCCGAACTTGTTCAGCATGCTGAACAATCTAGCTCGTCCGGCTCACCCGCGCCACCGGCGGGCGAAGCGTTCGTTCTGTACTCGGACGACTGGCCGGACCCGATGACGTCGACGCCCAAGACTTCAACACCACAAAGCACCGGAGAGCCATTCCTCTGAACAAACCAAATCGGTCCGACCTTCTGCGCCGGCAACCCGTGACGCCCTACGGTGCGGGTTCGCAGTTGTGAGCTTTACGGAATCGAGGATCTATGCGCGCCCGACACTTTTCCCTGACTGTTGCTGTCATTGCGATACTCGCGGCCAACTCCGCTTGCAGTCCCGCCGAACAGGAGACGGAGTCGCCAGAGCCCACACGTTCGGTCACCGAGGACGCGCTATCGACAACGACCGAAGTGACGACCTCACTGCTTCCAGGGACTACTGCCGAGCGCACTACCGGTGCTCCTCCGCCGACCGTCGACGAGGCGTCGATCATGCCGAACGTCGTGTGTATGAGTTTGCAGGATGCACAGAATGCTATTCAGTCCGCGGGAGTCTTCTTCTCGCGTAGTGAGGATGCCACCGGTCGCGGGAGGTCGCAGCTGGTCGACAGTAATTGGATCGTTGTCAGTCAAACACCTACCCCCGGTACACCTTTCTCCGAAGGGGAAGCGGTTCTCTCCGCAGTCAAGATCGGCGAACCCAACCCGTGTTGACCAGTGCTGCACACTTGATTCGCCTTACTGCTGTGACCGGACTGGCCCTGCTCGCGTTGACCGGCTGCGCCACCGATCGATCAACGACAGTCGAATCCAGTACACCCACCGCCGTCACGTCGGCGGCTTCCTTGAGTGAAAGCAACTCGCTGGCGCCGCCGCCGTCGCGTTCCCCCGTCTCAACGACCGCCGTCGCCCCAACAATTGCTCCCCCCGTAGTTCCCGTCGTCGCCGAAGGCGCGGAGTGCGGCCCGCGCGGAGCAACCGCGCAGTTCTCGGATGGCGCCATGGCTTACTGTTCACGCCTCGCCGGCACCGACGGTGCCGTTTGGTCTCGCTCGCCCGGTGTCGCACCGAATCCGGGCCTGCCAACGACGCCTGTTGGGCCGTCTGCGGGAGACCGCTGTATCGGCGCGGACACCGGACGCACCGCGATAGACGCTAATGGGAACTCGATCATCTGCGACAACTACCAATGGCGACTCGACACCGGCCAGGAACCCAGCCATCCGTGGGCTGATGAGCAACAGGAATGGGCCGAATGTCTCGAGACGAACAGTGTCGAGCGATGCCGTGAGATCCACGGCAACTGAACCAGTCCTCGTAACCGTTCGACCGGCCCATGCGATCGCGCAGGATGCTCCTCCGCGCCGCAACATCCAAGTGTTCCGCTCACCATGATGCAGAACGTCGTCGTTCTCGATGCTCCTCGCTACCTTCGTCGGCAACCGCACCGTCGAAGGAGCACCATGACCGAGACCGCCACCCGCCTCAACGACGTGGACATTGCCGCCGTCGGCCAACTGGTGGAAGCGATTCAGGACGACGCCGGCAAGGCCCAGACGACGTGGGCCGCGCATGTCCAGTGGAACGGTTCGTTCGCGTCGGCGGCACGGATACGCGACTTCCCGCCGGTCCCGTCCGACGAGCCCGCTGCGCTCGGCGGCGGCGACACGGCACCAAACCCGGTCGAACAGCTCCTCGGCGCGTTGGGCAACTGCCTGGCCGTCGGTTACGCCGCGAACGCCACTGTGGCGGGCATCGAACTCAAGGATCTGCGAGTCGATCTGAAGGGCGACGTCGACCTGCACGTCTTCCTCGGACTGGCGGAGGGACATGCCGGATTCGGATCGATCACCGCGAGAGTCACCATCAATTCCGACGCCCCGCGCGAGAGGCTCGATGAGCTGCACGCCAAGGTCCAGGCCAGTTCACCGGTCGGGCACACCCTCGCGAACGCGGTGCCGGTGGAGATCGTGTTGAACTGACGCCGACCGACGACACAGCAGCCGTAAGCAAGGCACACGCCCCGCCAACAACCGAAGATCTGTGCCAGAAGCGTCGGAGGTTGCCAAACGATCGTTGAAGTCATCGAGGATCACCGAATGCCAACGATGACCGCGCGTCGACTTCTTGCTGGACTCGCCACCGTGCTGGCGCTGACGATTGGTTCATTGCTGACCGGCGCGGCCATCGGGGACGCACCGGCAGGGGCGGACCCGGCCATCCACGAGGTCGACTACAGCTGCGGATCCGGGTGGTACGAGAATTCGGACGGCAACTGCGTCCCAGGGCCGGACAACTCACCCACGGGGATTCGTTGCAAGGACGGAACGTACAGCCACGCGAAGAACCGACAGGGTGCGTGTTCCCGGCACGGGGGAATCGCGGATGGTTCCGGAACAACCGGGGCCGGTAGCGATGAGAGCGGCAGCTCCGAGCTGGGGGTCGGGAGCGCAGTGATCGGCAGTTCCGTGATCGGTGCGGCATTGCTAGGCGCCCTGCTGTTCGGGAGTAGTTGACCTTCTGTCGTATGGTCGCCCCGTGACCGACCGCATCACCGACGAACGACCAGCCGAACACGAGATGACCGGTCACGCGCTACTCGACAACCCGGCTCTCGCGGCCCTCACCGGGCCACATGCGCACTTCGCTCAGCGCCGCGGTGGTGCTGTGCGGTATCACCCCGATGTCTGCCCCATGGCGGCTCTCCCCGACTCTCCGACCGCTCGAGATTGGTCGGACGCTGCCGAACTCATCGGCCCGGGTGGTTCCCTGTTCTTGCCGGTGGTCACGAATCGTCCGCCCGCGGAATGGGATACGACGATGGACCTGCCAGGTGTGCAGATGGTCGACGCCGGCGTCGACATCCGGCCTGACGATGAGGCCGCGCCGTTGACCGCCGCAGATGTGCCGGAGATGACCGACCTGGTCGAACGCACTCGCCCAGGGCCCTTCCGCCCCCGCACGATCGAGATGGGCGCCTACGTCGGAATCCGACGCAACGGCCGCCTCATCGCAATGGGTGGTGAACGGCTGAGACTTCCGGGTTACACCGAGATCAGCGCCGTCTGCACCGATCCCGACCACCGCGGACACGGACTCGCGTCCCGGCTCGTACTCGACCTCGCGCACCGCATCCGACGTCGCGGTGATGTTCCGATCCTCCACGCCGACGCCCGCAACGTCGGCGCGATCCGGCTGTACGAGCAACTGGGGTTCGTCGTTCGCCGTGAGGTCCTGTTCCAGATCTTGCGGGCGCCTAGCTGAACTCGGACTCAGTCAGTCCCGCGTCAACGACTTCGCCAAGGGAGCGATCTCGTCGAGATAGATCGATGCCAACACGTCCGACTCGTCGGCCAGGTGCCGCACCCGATCACCCTCGGCCCGGTCCCATTCGGTGGCGACGGCATGCTCGAAGTCGTCGATTCCACTCACGCGGTCGAGCCACGCCTGCTTCTCCTGCCGGTGTTGAATGCGCGCGACGATCGACTCGTACCCCGCGAATGCCTCGAGGCGCCGCACCAGCTCGTCGAGCCGGCCGGACAGCAGGAGCGACTTCTCGACGAACGTGGACACCACCTGTGGATCGGCGGCCAGGTGACCGGTCGGCTCCGCACCCAGAAGTGCGAGTTGGTCGCGCAGCCCGACAGCGACAGTCGAGATGGCGGTGACCTCCCCCTCGAGGTCGACGCGGACGGCGTGACGGTCGAAGAAGTCGAGCTGCCACGCGGGGAATCCACTGATGCGGTCCGCCACCGCGGCGGTCGTCCACGCGATCTGGCCGACGGGATCAGACGAGAAACGCTCCAGTTCGCCCCTGTCGCGACTACGACGACGGGACAGCGCCGAGACCCCGGTTCCGCCGCCTTCTACGTCTCCGGTCGCCCGGCCATGCCAGATGTCGGCGGCCGAGGCGACGAAGTCGGCACCCTCGGCATCGCTGTCGACGGCCGCACCGGCATCATCACCCAACTGCTGCCGGATGGCCTGGCACGACGCCCAGCGTCTGGCCTGCGCAAGTCGGATCGTGTCGGCGAGGTCGGCCAGCGGAGCAGACGAGGACGTACCGGAACCGGCGGTCGACGACGCTTTCGTCGTCGACCGCGCCGCTGACCTTCGATGCCGGAGGTCGTCGCGCATGCCGGTGAACATCGCCGAGAACGCCCCGATCAGCATTCCGAGGAGCACCACCAGCGCGGCCGCGATCACCACCACGAAAACGGCGATCACGACGTACATCATCTGTCCAGTAGACCACGGTTCACGACGACTGAGGTCGGTTCCTGCGCAGCTCAGCGAGGCGCAACGGAGTCCTTCATCACTGTGGTCCGGACCAATGGACTCACACTCGGGTGATGGACTCCGACCGACGTTCATGGGTCGAGATGAAGTCCATCTGTCGCCGAGGCCCGTGAGTCACTTCGGGTCAGACCCGGCCGGCGAGCCGCCGAGCAACTCGCGGATGTCGTCGGCGTCGATGGCCGCACCGAACATGTCGCCGTCATCGACGACGGCGTTGAAGAGGTCGCGTTTACGTTCCTGCAGCGCAACCACTTTCTCTTCGATCGTGTTCGCCGACACCAGACGATAGACCGTGACCGGACGAGTCTGACCGATGCGATGGGCGCGGTCCACGGCCTGGGCCTCGGCCGCCGGATTCCACCACGGATCACATACGAAGCAGTAGTCCGCCTCGGTCAGGTTGAGGCCGAAACCGCCGGCCTTGAGGCTGATGAGGAACACCTTCGACGACCCACTCGTGAAACGTTTGACCGCCGCGGAGCGCCGGCTTGCGGTCATCGATCCGTCGAGATAGCTGTAATCGATTTCGGCACCGGCGAGCTCTCTTTCCAAGAGTTTCAGAAACCCGGTGAACTGGCTGAAGATCAGGGCGGAATGCCCTTCGGCGATGAGCTCGGGAATTTGCTCGACGAGGAACTCGATCTTGGCGGAGTCGATGTCGGTGTGCTTCTCGTCGACGAGCCCGGCGTGCAGGCTCAGTTGCCGGAGCATGGTGAGCGATCGGAAGATCTGGAACCGGTTGCCGTCGAAGTCGTCGAGCAGGCCGAGCACGCTCTGCCGCTCCCGAGTGAGGCGCGTCTGATACAGCTTGTCGTGCTTCGCGTTCAGGCTGATCGAAAGTACCTGTTCCTGCTTGGCGGGCAGGTCTGTGGCAACCTGATGCTTCGTGCGCCGCAGCATGATCGGACGGATCCGTCGTCGTAGCAACGCCAACCGCCCGGGCTCCGTGCCACTTTCGATCGGCTTGCGGAAGTACGACGTGAAGGTCTTCGCCGACGGGAACAGACCCGGCACGGTCAACGCCATCAGCGACCACAGCTCCATCAGGTTGTTCTCCAGCGGCGTGCCGGTGATCGCGATCTTGACCTCGGCATCAAGACGGCGAGCGCACTGATGAGCTTTGCTGGCGTGGTTCTTGACGAACTGTGCCTCGTCGAGAAACACGGCCGTCCAACTGACCGATGCGAATTCGTCGATCCCGATGCGCATCAGCGCGTATGAGGTGACGATCAGTTGCGCTCCCGCGATACGATCGGCGAACGCGATCTTCGCCCGTCCGCTCGTCTCGGTCACCGTTGCAATCCTCAGACCTGGTACGAACCGTTCTGCTTCGACCGCCCAGTTCGAGATCACGCTCGTCGGTGCGACCACGAGAAAGCGAGCCTGCGGTTCCTCCTCGATGACCTTCGCGATCAGCGCGAGGGACTGGAGGGTCTTGCCCAGCCCCATGTCGTCGGCGAGCACTCCGCCGATTCTGTTCTCCCACAGGAAGTTCAGCCAGTCGAGGCCAGCCCTCTGATAGTCACGCAAGTCCGCACGCAGCCCGGTCGGCACCGGACAAGGCGCCGGCGGTGTCGCGGCGGCCAGACGACGCAACTGCTCGCGCCACTTCGTGAGATCGTCGTCGGCCGTCCCGAGTTCGAGCAGCTCGTCCCACAGAGTGGCGTTGTGCGTATCCCGGCGGACCCGCCCGCGGTCGAGTTCACCCAGTGCGCGGGCCTCGGCCACCAGTTCGGCCAGGCGTTGCAGCTCCGGGGTGTCGAGCACGAAATAGGCCCCGTCGGGCAACAGCATGTGTGTCGCTCCGTTCGACAACGCCGTCAGCACCTGGTGCAGCGGCACTGCGACGCCGTCGACCTCGACGGTGATCGACAGGCCGAGCCAGTCGTTGTCATCGGACCGTTCGGCACCGAAACCGATCTCGGGGACGACCTCGGCGGCACGGTAGTCGGGGAGCTCGCCGACGATCTCCACCTCGATCCCGTCAGCCCGCAGCTCCGGGGCGACCTCGGTGACGAACCGCGCAGTGTCGACGGGCGAGTAACGGTAGCGGCGGGTCAGGAGCGCAACCGATGCCGATGCGAGAGCCTCGTCGCGACTCATCTCGGCGAGTTCCGGATCGTCTGCGAACTTGCTGCCCGGAAATCCGGCGACCTGAATCTGCCATCGATCACACACCCGAGCCGCAGCTTCGAGGTGGCCACGGAGTTGCTTCCACAGGCGACGTTCGGCCACGTCGTCACCGAACCCAGAGCTCTGCCCGGACGGGAAGAATCGTCTGCTCCCGTTCACGCGGTAGACGACACCCCACTCGAGGTGCGCGCCGCCATCGTCGGCGACCCGAAGCGTGACTGCCGCGTCGGGACCGGTGATCTCGGGTCGGGTCACGGCGCCATCGGCCACGGTCACCGACATCCGACCGGCGAGGTCGGGGAGGACCTCGTCGGCGAACTCCGCGATGTCGGTGTCGGGAATCCCGATCGTCCCGGCGTCGAGCAGTGCCCGGAGGGCTTTCGACGTCCCGTCGTCGACGAGCGGCGCCAGGAACATCGTGCCGCCTCGTACCAGGCTCGCTCCGTGAGGTACCGAGCCGAACAGCATCAAAGCGTCGTCCGCAGACGGCCCGACGGTCGGGAAGTCGACACCGCCGGACACCACGAGACCCTCGTCGTCGCGATCGACGGTCAACGCGGCCGACGCGGGTGGAAGCAACTCGACCTTTTTCGCGCCCGTCGACTTATGCGCCACCAGTACGACACCATCGTCGACCGCCGCCCGTAGAGCGGTCCAGATCTCGGCGGACGCCTGGTCCAATCGGTGAACCTGGGAGGTCCCGTACTGGTGTTTGTCCCCGGCGCAGAGGTGGACGGCACGGACTCGTGCCAGGTGAACGGGGTCGAAGTGCTCAGCCGGATGGTCGGTGGTGGACCTGTAGTACTCGGTCACATGTCCCGGCTCGATGGAGCTCCACGTGATCCCCGTGCGTACCCAGTTGCCCTTCTTACCGGGGGTCACCAGGCGCAATGTCACCGTCTTCAGGCTCATCCACTCGGGATCGTCGAGCTCGACGAGCAGTCCGATGGGAGCCGATCCCGGCTCTTTCGGGGTGGCCCCGGCAACGAGGTCGCCCAGCAATGTTCGCCACGGCGCTGACGCATGCCTCACGCCTCGAGGCGACGCACCGAGGAGTCCTGCACGCATCACCCCCAGCGCCAGAGCAACCGCGTGCTTGCAGTTGGCACCGACCGGACAGTCGCACTCAGCGACGTCGACCGCGTATCCGCGGGCGTCGTCACCGAACCCGATCTCGAGTGAGTACAGGTCGCCACTCGAACCGACGCAGGTCCCGGTCGCCGACATGAACAACGGGTCCCAGTCCTCGAGAGCCACGCGCCCCTGCTGTGCGTATTCGGCACCTCGGCCTATCGTCGCGACGTCGAAATGCGCGAGCAGGCCCGACTCCGCGGGCGATAACTGATCGAACGCTGCCACACGACGAGGCTAGGCGATTCTGCCGGCGGCGGGACCCGACGTCTGCACCGCATCGGATGTCATCCACGTTTCTCCACAGGGTCACCGAATCGGCGCCAAGCAAGCACTTGGTTTGTTAGCTTCTCGTCGATGGGATTCCTGAAGCAGACCACGCCAGAGATCGACTTCCCGACCTGGAGTCAGGGCACGCGCGCGGAGAAGATCAAGCCGATGGCGCGGCACTGGGCCGAGGTCGGGTTCGGGACACCGGTGGCGCTGCACCTGTTCTACGTCGGCAAGATCCTCCTCTACGTCCTTGTCGGCTGGGTCGTCGTGATCAGCACACCCGGGATCGACGGCTTCTTCGACGTCACCGACTGGTACAACGAGCCGATCGTCTTCCAGAAGGTCGTGCTCTACACGATGCTGTTCGAGGTCGTCGGTCTGGGATGCGGGTTCGGTCCGCTGAACAACCGGTTCTTCCCGCCGCTGGGTTCGATCCTCTACTGGCTACGTCCGAAGACGATCCGGCAGCCACCATGGCCGCGGATCCCGTTGACTGCCGGTGATTCCCGTAACCCGGTCGACGTCATCCTCTATGGCGCCCTGCTCGCCTTGCTGGTCATAGCGCTGTTCAGTCCGGGTAGCGGCGCGATCCCGGAGCTGGACACGACCGTCGGCGTCCTCCCCAGCTGGCAGATCTGGGCCGTCCTGGGTGTGCTCGCGGCGATCGGTCTGCGTGACAAGACCGTCTTCCTCGCGGCGCGCGGTGAGGTCTACGGCGCGTTCACCGTGGCGTTCCTCTTCAGCGGGGTCGACATGATCATCGCCGCGAAGCTGGTCTTCGTCTGCATCTGGCTCGGGGCAGCGACGTCGAAGCTGAACAAACACTTTCCGTTCGTCATCGCGACGATGATGTCCAACAACCCGATCTGGCGTTCCCCGAAGATCAAACGGAAGTTCTTCGAGAGCTTTCCCGACGACCTGCGGCCGGGCCGTCGATCACGATGGATCGCGCACTTCTCCACTGCGGTCGAAGGACTCGTGCCGCTCGTCCTGTTCTTCTCCCACGGCGGGTGGGTGACCGCGGTGGCGGCGACGATCATGCTGATCTTCCATTTCGGCATCCTGTCGTCGATCCCGATGGGCGTCCCGCTGGAGTGGAACGTCTTCATGATGTTCGGCATCCTGGCGATCTTCGTGGGGCACCCCGACATCGGACTCGCCGACCTCCAATCAGCCTGGCCACTACTGCTTTTCGCGGCCTCCGCCGCAACGGTGATCATCGGGAACCTGATGCCGCGCAAGGTCTCGTTCCTGCCCGGCATGCGCTACTACGCCGGGAACTGGGACACCGGCTTGTGGTGCATCAAGCCGTCCGCGTCGGCGAAAATCGAACAGGGCATCGTCGCCATCGCGTCGATGCCGGCCGCGCAACTCGAACGCTTCTACGGAAGTCCCGAAGCGGCCCAGATCCCTCTCTACATGGGGTATGCGTTCCGGTCGTTCAACAGTCACGGTCGGGCGTTGTTCACGTTGGCGCACCGGGCGATGGCCGGCGCCGGGAGCGGAGCGAGCGGGCCGGATGAGAACGGCGTCGCGGAGTCGGAGTATGTACTGACCGACGGCGAACGAATCTGCAGCACGGCGATGGGCTGGAACTTCGGCGACGGCCATCTCTCCAACGAGCAGCTCATCGAATCCTTGCAGCGGCGTTGTCATTTCGAGCCCGGGGAGGTCCGGATCGTACTGCTCGACGCGCAACCGATCCACCGACAGACGCAGGAGTACCGCCTCGTCGACCCGGCCGTCGGCGAGTTCGAACGCGGATACGTACGCGTTGCCGACCTGGTCACGCGACAGCCGTGGGACGACCAGGTTCCCGTCACGGTGACCTGGCGCGCCGACGACGGCCGGGCAGATCCCACCGAATAAGATCGGGGCGATTGGGTCCGCCAGGCGGATCACAATGCCCCCACAGCTTCAGCAGCCCGGCGCCGGTCACGCACCTTGGTCGACGACTCCGCCCGATTCACGACCCAGGTGGCGCCACCGGCCATGGCAAGCCCGAGAGCCGTTGCCCAGCCGAAGTATTCGCCGTACATCGCGGTGCCCCACACCGCGGTGACGGGCGGCATCAGGAACATCAGCGTGTTCACCGAGGTGACGCCGGACCGTCGTAGAAGTATCCAGTACAGCCCGTAACCGCCGAGCGTCGACAGGATCGACAGCCAGGCGATCGCCAGCCAGAAGGTGCGGTCGGCCGGCGGCACCGCCACCCCCGCGAGAAGGCCTGCCGCGGTGAAGATCACCGCGGAGACGCCGCAGTGGATCGCCAGGATGATCATGGGTGACGGCGGGTCGACGACGCGTCGTTCGAGGAAGGTGGCGGCAACCAGCGCGGCCATACCGAGCAGCGGGACGAGATACGCCCACCACGGCGCGTCCGCGGATGACGTCGCGTCCGACCAGGTGACCAGTACAACCCCGGCCGCGCCGACGAGCAGACCCCACCACTGTCGTCGGTGGGTGACCGCCCCGAGCAACGGACCTGCCAGTGCGGCGACGACGAGCGGTTGGACACCGTCGATGAGTGCGGTCGTCCCGGTGCTGACGCCGAGAGCGATCGCCCAGTACACCGTGACCGTGTAGCCGGCTTGCGAGAGCGCACCGATGACGACCTGGGAACCGACCGCTCGCCCGGACATCGGCGCGAGGCCACGCCGACGCCACCGGAAGTACACCGCGGCCCCGAGTACGACCGCGACCACCAGGAATCGCCACATGAGGACCGTGAGCACCGGCGCCTCACCCGCGCCCAGATTCGCGCCGATGAAACCCGACGACCAACAGACGACGAACACCGCCGACATGACAACTGTCACCCATCGCGCAGGTATACCGATCTGTGAAGTTTGCATGCAGCCGACCTTACCGATCGGTGTAGTCTTTGTCATGTGACTGCCGAGACCACACTCTCGACCGTGGAGTGGACACCCAAGGCCCGACTCATCCTCGACGCGGCCTCGGCACTGTTCTACGAACACGGCATCCACGCGGTCGGTGTCGACTCCATCGCGGCAGCCGCGGGCGTCACGAAACGCACGCTCTACGACCGCTTCGGCTCCAAGGAGCAACTGGTCGTCGAGTATCTGCGTGCCCGCAACGCCGCCTGGCAAGAGTTCCTCCGGTCCCGCCTGGACGCCGCCGATGCGTCGCCGAGCGCACAACTCGCCGCGATCTTCGACGCCACGCGGGACTGGTCGGAGGACCGCGGTCACAAAGGGTGCGCGATGATCAACGCGCACGCCGAGATCAGCGATCCCGGGCATCCCGCGTTCTCGATCATCGTCGGCCAGAAACACGAGCTACGGGACCTCTTCGCCTCGATCGCGACGAAGGCCGGCGCGCCCAACTCGCGCACATTGGCACAGCGACTGTTCATCCTCCACGAGGGCGCGCTGGTGACCGCCGGGATGGGGGTCGAGCCGGGAGCCCTCGACGCGGCTCGCGACTTCGCACTCGAGATCTTCGACGGCCAGCAGTCGAATTGACGAACTCTTAGCGCCCGGATGCGTTCCGCAGCAACATGATGCGGAGTAGATCTGATGCGGTGACCTTGTTCGACATACTGCCCTCTCTGAAAGGCGTCACCGTGACCAGATCGTTCGACACCGCGACGTGGGGAACACCGTTACGCACCGTCGGACCGGACGTCGTCGCCGGCGACCTGTCCCTCCGCGCAGAATCGCTGCACCGCAAGGTCGCGTTCTACCTCGACGCCGACGGCGGGCCCGTCTGCCAATCCCTGTGCCCGACCGGGGTGTGGTACCCGACGCTGGTCACCCGGATCACGTCTGCAGTCGTCGCCCACGGCCGCGTCGTCGTCTACGTCGACGCCGCCCTCCCACTCCACTCCGCGTTGCTCGATGTCGCTTTCCCGGGGACTCATCTGGCGGGTGCGACCATGCTCGACATCACCGTCGTCGACCTGTCCCGGCATCGTCGCACCCTGTACGCCGAGGCCCCCGCGCATCTCACGGTCACCGGCACCATCGCCCTGGCCCTGTCGCCCGTGATCCCGACGCGGGCAACGGACCCGCGAACCGCCTCCCGGTCGGTAACCGCCTGACACGATCGCACACGGCACGACAACTACTGGGCAAAGAGAAGCCGAAACCGCCGCCACGGCTCATAATCGCCTGATGCAACCGGAAACGGTCTCACGATTCCTGCCCGGATTGGGAGTGCTCCGCAGCTACGAGCGGTCGTGGCTGAAGGGTGACATCGTCGCCGGGATCGTCCTGACGGCGTTGCTCATTCCCGCCGGCATGGGGTACGCCGAAGTCGCCGGGTTGCCGCCGGTCACCGGTCTCTACGCGACGGTCATACCGCTGCTCGTCTACGCCGTCGTCGGACCGTCCCGCATCTTGGTCCTCGGGCCCGACTCGTCGCTCGCCCCGATCATCGCGGCGTCGATCATTCCGCTCGCCGCGTTCGACGCCGAGCGCATCGCCTTGGCCGGCGTGCTCGCCATCGAGGTCGGTCTGGTCCTCCTGATCGGCGGCCTCCTCCGGCTCGGCTTCGTCACCGACCTGCTGTCCAAACCGATCCGCATCGGCTACCTCAACGGGATCGCACTGGTCGTGGTGCTCAGCCAGTTGCCGAAACTGTTGGGCTTCAGCGTCGATGGCGATTCGGTCCTCCAGGAGGCGATCGACATCGTCCGGGGCGTCACGTCCGGCGAGGCCGAGCTGCTGCCGACGGTCATCGGGGTGTCGTGCCTGGTCCTGATCTTCGCACTCAAGTTCTGGCGCAAAGCGATTCCCGGAGTTCTGGTCGCGGTGGTGGCCTCGATCATCGCGGTCGCGGTCTTCGGCTGGTCCGATGACCTGCCGGTCGTCGGAGCGATGCCCCGCGGATTCCCGTCGCCGTCCCTGGAAGGCGTGACCCTCGACGACGTCATCAGCCTGATCGGCCCGGCCGTCGGTATCGCGCTGATCGCGTTCGCGGACACCAGCGTGCTGTCGCGAACATTCGCCGCGCGTGCGGGTGACCAGGTCAACGGCAGCCAGGAGATGGCGGCCATCGGCACCGCGAACATCGCCACCGGCTTCCTGAGCGGCTTCGCGATCTCGGCGTCGTCCTCCCGCACCCCGGTGGCCGAACAGGCCGGCGCCAAATCCCAACTCGCCGCGGTCGTCGGGGCGCTTCTGATCGTCGTGTTCATCTTCGTCGCACCGGGAGTCACCGCCTACCTTCCGTCAGCAGCGCTGGCCGCCGTCGTGATCGCCGCGGCCATCTCGCTGATCGACATCTCCGGCGTGGTGGCGCTGTTCCGCGCAAACTGGGTCGAGGGTGCGCTGTCGATCGCCGCGTTCCTCGGTGTCGCGCTGATCGGTGTCCTGCAAGGCATCCTGGTTGCGATCGGCCTGTCGTTCATCGCCTTCGTGAATCTCGCGTGGCGACCGTACCGGACGGAGTTGGGGCGGGTTCCGGGACTGCGCGGCTACCACGATGTGACCCGCCATCCCGAGGCCGAACGCATCGACGGTGTGCTCATCATCCGATTCGACGCCCCGTTGTTCTTCGCCAACGGCGGCATGTTCGACGACTACGTCCGAGGCAAAGTCCGCGAGGCGAGAACAGCGGGGCGAGAGCTCCACACCGTGATCATCGCCGCCGAACCCATCGTCGACATCGACGCCACCGCCGTCGACGAACTCGTCGAACTGGACGACTATCTCCGTAGCCACGGCATCACCCTTGTCTTCGCGGAGATGAAGGACCCGGTGCGAGACATTCTCCGACGCTATGACCTGCGCGTCGACGGCAGACCCCGGTTCGACGACACGCATTTCGCGCCCACTACCGGCGCGAAGATCGACGAGATCACCGGGCAACCCCGCCGAGACGTCCAGAAGTCGAACGACGGGATCTGACACCGCGACATCGGACGCCCCTCAGTGCGCGAAGATCACCGGCCCGAGGAATTCACACACCGTCAGCGCCAGAGCGAGATCCAGGCGGTCGCGGTCCGCCGGGACCTCGGCGAGCGCCTTGCCGACGCGATACTTCACCGTGTTGCGGTGGAGGTTGAGCCGTTCAGCGGTGTGGAGGTGGCTTTCCTTGGTGGCGAAATACACCGACAGCGTCTCCCGCAGCATGTTCGCGTTCGGGGAGTCCTCGGCGAGTCCGCCGAGGACCTCGTGGACCCACGCCCGCGTCGACTCGAGGTCCTGCGCCAGCAGGGACACCACGGCCACACCTCGGTCGCCGAATCCGATCACCCGACTCGCCGCACCACCCGGCATGGTCGCCACCGAGTAGGCGGCGAGTGCCTGCTCGTGGGTTCTCCGGAAACCCCGTGCCCCGGATGCGGGAAGGCCCACCGCGACTCGGATTCCCGCCGGCACGGTCGAGCGCACCGCGGTCACCGACGAACCGTCGGTGACGTCCCGTCCGACCAGTGGAATCCAGGCCCAGACCGTCGACCGGTCGATCGCGGTGACGATCGGCGGGGAGCCTCCGCCCACCCGGGTACCGAGTTCGCGGGCCGCGTGGGTGAGCGCGACCAGTTCGCGGGGTTCGTCGTCGAATGACCACAGGATGAGCGCGAGGTGCCTGCGGTCGAGCGCGTAACCGGTCTCGGACTCGAAGGCCCGCTCATCGGATTCGGCGCCGTCGAGGAACGAGTGGATGGCCGCTGATTGCACGTTGCCCTCGACGCCGAGCCACCGTCGGCGTTCGTCTTCGTACGCCTCGAACACGTACAGGGAGATCCAGTCGATGTATCCGGACAACACATCGGAGATGTGCCGGGTCAACGCCATCGACTGTCCGGCGTCGAGGTCGAGATCCTCGACCAGTCGGTAACATTCACGCATCACGCTGTTCTGCCCGAGATGGTAGGCCCGCACGAGCGAGTTCGACGGCACGTCCCGTTGCGCCAGACGCAGCGCGTATTCCACTGCGGCGGTGGTCGGTTGCAGGTGTTCGATCGGAATGTCGTTCGCCAGGACGTGGATGATCGTCGAGACGTTGCCGTGCACGCTCGCCTCGAGCAACTCCACGAGCTTGGGATCGGTGTCGAGCTGATCGATCTCCCGGGCCATCATGGCGCTCAACTCGGTGACGATGTCGGACACGTTCTCGTGCAGAGTCTTCGCGATCATGGCCGCCTGCTCGAGCAGCTCGGACCCGGCCGCCGCGGGCACTCCGGCCAACCGGTCGCGCGCGGCGTCCCCCGCCGTCCACAGCGCACGCGACGGTCGCGACGCGGTCATCGTCGCGACCGTGCGTACCGCAACGCCGACTCGGCGGCGTGGTATCCGCACAACCCGTGGATACCGGCACCGGGTGGACTCGCTTGAGAGCAGATGTACACGCCCGGTACGCCGATCGCGTACGGATCGAGCGCGGCACGGGGTCGCAGGACCATCTGCAGGCCGTCGTTCGCTCCGCCGATGATGTCCCCACCCGCGAAGTTGGCGTTCGACGAGTGGAGCTGTTCGGTACCCGTGCTGACCGTCGCCACGATCCGATCACGGAATCCCGGTGCGAATCTCTCGATCTGCGCGACGATCTGCTCGGTGGCATCTCCGTCGAAACCTCGAGGGACATGCGCGTACGCGTAGATCGGATTGACCCCGCCCGCACTGCGACCGGGATCGGCGATGTACTGCTGACCGAGCAGGACGAACGGCCGTGGGACCATCACACCGGCCGCGCGCTGTCGCTCGGTGTGGGCGATCTCCGCGAAACTCCCGCCGAGGTGCACTGTCCCGGCGCGCAGGCAGTCCGGATTCGACCACGGGATGTCCCCGTCGATCGCGAAGTCGACCTTGTAGGCCGACGACCCGATTCGATAACGCCGGTACGAGCGGCGAATTCGAGCCGGCATCTCGTCGCCGAAGATCGAGAGCACCTGCGCCGGGGACAGGTCGAGCAGCGTGATGTCCGCCCGCGGCAGGTCGGCACGCGAGCTCACCCGGACACCGGTCTCGATCTTGCCGCCCGAATCCCGCAGTGCGCCGACGATCGCCGCGGTGATCGCTCCCGAACCGCCCTCGGCCACCGGCCATCCGTAACGATGCCCGCTCGCTGCGATCATGAGCCCGAGTGACGCGGTGAGCGGACGGTCCAACCGGGAGAACAGGTGTGCCGCGATCCCGCCGTACAGCGCACGGGCACGCTCGGTACGGAACCAGCGCGCGAGCACGGTGGCAGGCAGGATGGCTCGCGGGCCGAACGATGCGAGGCGAATCGGGTGACCGGGCACGTGCACGACCGGGCGGAGCAGATCGTCGCCGAGATCGTCGAAATGCTCGGCCAGATCACCGAACATCGCCTGCCAGCGCGATCCGTCGGCGCCCAGTCCCGCCGCCGTGGCACCGATCGACCGGAACAGCAATCCGGCGTCGCCGGAATCGAGAGGGTGCGCGCAGTCGGCGTCGGGCCACTTCCACGCCAGCCCGTACCGCTCGAGACCGACCTCCGCCCAGAACGGCGATCCCACGCCCAGCGGATGGAAGGCCGAACAGTGGTCGTGGATGACGCCCGGGACCGTCAGTTCGCCCGACCGGGCCCCACCACCGACGACCTCGGCCGCCTCCAGGACCTGCACGTCGACACCGTTGCGCGCCAGGTGCAGAGCGGCGGCGAGCCCGTTGGGCCCGCCGCCGACCACGACAGCTGTGGTCACTGCGGCGCCTGATCGGTCAGCCGGACCGTTGTCGCGCTGCGGTCATCGGAGCGCATCTTCGGTTCATGCACCACCTCAGGATCGGTGACGGCGCGGCGAGCGTCAACGTCGAGAGTCCAGTCGACCTGGAACGGGATGGGCCCGTTGGGCAGCCACGGTTGCTCGTTCACCGCGTCGACCACCCGGTAGGTCCCGGTCTCGATGACGCCCAGCGCCGCATCGATCACCTTGAACCGCTGCGTGCCCCGGTGAATCGGCTGGGACTCGATCCAGACCACCGTGAACTCGCCCGGCGCGAAGCCGCACCGCTTCTGCAGCGCCGCGATGAGCCGCTCGTCATGGAGATGCCCGTCACCGAAGTTGAAGGCCACCAACGAGTTACACGAGAACTCCGCCTCCCTCAGCGTGTAGGTGTCGATATCGGACCCGAGATGACGGATCATCAGCGAGTACAGCGCGCGCCCCTGGCTGTGCATCGAACGCCAGGCCAGCAGCTGGTGCATCACGACATCGGCCACCTCGGCCGGGTACGAAGCGAGGAGCTGGGTGCGGGTGTTCTTCGCGGGCCGCACGATGTGCTGGTCGAGCTTCTCCTCGGCACCGGGCGCGAAAGCCCACGTGGCCGACGCCCAGTTCCCCGCGTACTGGCGCATCGACGGGAGGAACGAGACCAGGTCCGGACGGAGGTTGCCGAGCACGGGGAAGAAGCAGAGCGCCGCGGCGATCAGCACCATCGCCCACGGCATCGACGTGTCGGTCAGCGCGTAACCGTCCCAGGCCGGGAATCCGAGGAACAGGAACACCGAGGCGTACGCGAAGAGCAGGTTCCATTCGAGCGGAACGGCCAGTGGGAACGTCGACAGGATGAAGAAGTGGAAGCACACCATGAGGACGACCGCCGCCACGGTGAGCGACTTGCTCGTCGAGAACAGCAAGACCAGCGGGGTGACGACCTCGACGATGGTGCCCAGGACGTGCCCGACGCCGCCGGCCAGCTTCGACGGCCGCATGTCCTCGGGGAAGTCGCGATAGTGCGCCCGCTTGATCTTCTTGCTCGGCAACCACGGGGTGTTCGACAGCATCGGCGGGATCACCATCGAGAAATGATGTCCCAGCTTGGAGATCCCGGCACCGACCCACACCGACACGATGAGCAGTTTGAGCGCCAGGATCATGTCGACGAACGGGAGGACGCCGAAGAAGATCATCGCCGGGAGATACTGCTCGGAGCGAGCCGCGATGAAGATGACCTTGTCCCGCAGGCCGATCACCACGAACAGCGCGATGAGCGGGTACATCAGAACGGGGTTCACCAATCCCTGGTTGTCGGCCACCACCGAGTCAAGCGAGTTCGACGCGATACCCGGGAGCGCTATCGCGACAGCAAGATTCGCGAGAATGAGCGCGTAGACCGCGATGTCGAACGCGGTGCGGGAGTCACCCTTGGTGAAGGGCACCTTGCCGGGCCACGGTGGAAGCCGGATCGTCTGTGGCCGCAGCCAGTACAGGAAGCCGCCGGTCATCGGTTTGAAATGTCCGGCCAGCGGCCCCCACGACCCTCCGATGCCCAGGACCTCCACCAGCACGGTCCACAAGACCAGCTTCTGATAGACGATCGGCTGGTTCCACCACTCGGTCACGTGCAGCGGGTTGAGTCCGGACGTCAGCGTCGCGAGGACGATCCCGACACCGCCGTAGAAGACGAAGACTTTCATCAGATAGATCAGATGAACCATCTTCGGCGTGCCGAAGCCGTGATCGGCCCAGTGGGCTCCCAGCACGCGGATCCGATCGAAGAACGGCCGCTGGAGGAATGTCTCCGGGTCCACTTGGGGAAAGTCTGGTTGGGTGAGTCCCATTGGTGCGCACTCCTTGTCGTGTGAATGGGTCGGTTGAGGTGTGGGTGGGTTGGGTGTGGGACCGGCATCGCCGGTCTCGGCGCGCGGGTCATCGGCTCGGCGTCCGCCGTGGGACGTCGAAATCGGGCCGAATCGGGGGATCAGATGGGCTGCGGACTGTGGAGACCGGAACGCAGCGCCGGTTTGTCGATCTTCCCGACCGGATTGCGCGGCAGTTGGTCGACGACGTGGATTGTGCTCGGCTGCTTGATCTTCGCCAGCCGTCCGGCGAGGTGGTCAGCCAGCTTTCCCGCATCGACCGCACGGTGTGGGTAGGCGACGACGAACGCGACGGGCAACTCGCCGTAGAGTTCGTCCGGTGCTCCCACGACCGCGCACTCGAGCACGTCGGGATGCGTCGCCAGTGCGTTCTCGATCTCCTTGGGGTAGATGTTCTCCCCGCCACGGATGATCATGTCCTTGATGCGGCCCACCAGGGTCAGGTAGCCGTCCTCGTCGAGGCGGCCCACATCCCCGGAGTGCAGCCGGCCGTTGATGACAGTCGACGCGGTCGCCTCCGGCCGGTTCAGGTAGCCGCGCATGACATTCGGCCCGCTGATGACGACTTCACCGATCTCGCCGGTGGGCACCTCCGTGCCCTGTTCGTCGACGATGGAGATCCGCTGCCCCGGAAGCGCCGGGCCCACCGTCCCGAGTTTGCGTACTCCGACGACCGGATTGCAGGCCGACGCACAGGTGCCCTCGGTCAGGCCGTAACCCTCGACGACAGGTATCCCGAAGGCGCCCTCGACCCGGTCGAGCAGTTCTCTCGAGATCGGGGCGGCCCCGCAGACCGCGAACCGGAGAGACCCGGTGGCCCCAGCTGTCAGACCGTCCTGCGACACGAGGAGCGCGTAGATGGTCGGTACGGCGGAGAAGTATGTCGGGGTGAGCCGTGCGACGTCGTCGAAGAACCGTGACGAGGAGAATCTCCCGGTGATGCTCAGCTGCCCGCCCGCGAGCATCGGCGCCAGGAAGCTCACGCAGATGGCGTTCACGTGGAACAGCGGCAGCACCAGGAGGGCATGGTCGGCCGCGGTGAGACCGAAATGCGTGACCATGGTCGACGCCATGTAGTGCAGATTGTCGTGCGACAGTCGGACACCCTTGGGTCTGCCGGTGGAGCCGGAGGTGTAGATCAGCAATGCGTCGTCGCCGGCGGCCGGTGACAGTGAGCCCCGCCAGTCCGCGCTCGGCGCCGTCGCCAGTTCCTCCACGTCGAACCGGGCACGGTCGGACCTCAGTTCTGCTGCGCGGGTCCCGATGACGACCCGTGCTCCCGAATCCGCCAGCTGGTACTCGGCTTCCTCCGGGGTGAATGCCGGGTTGACCGGAGTGGCGACCGCGCCGATCCGCCATGCCGCCATCAACGTGACCAGCAGTTCGATCCGGTTGGGCAGAAAGGTCGCCACGACGTCCCCGGGTCGAACGCCAGCACGGCCCAGTTGTTCGGCGACACCCTCGACGCGACGCGCAAATCCGGCGTAGTCGAGGGCGACCACGTCATCGCGAACACACGGGGCGTCGGCGCGATGGGTCAGGTCCCATGCGAAGTACGTGCTGGTCACCGGGCTTGCCTCCGAGATCGTCGTGGTTGATGTGATCCAGAACACTATGAAAGCGGGAGCCGAACCGAAACGGTCG
Source organism: Gordonia sp. BP-119 (assembly GCF_016924115.1). Lineage (NCBI taxonomy): Bacteria > Bacillati > Actinomycetota > Actinomycetes > Mycobacteriales > Gordoniaceae > Gordonia > Gordonia sp. BP-119. The sequence continues at coordinate 161,802 of NZ_JAFFZF010000001.1, read as the reverse complement.
CGGAGGCCAGACTTCCTCGAGACCTTTGTGCTCGGGGGACAATCCGACACCGGACGTCGTCGGTCCGGTCGAGCTCTGCGTGCGCGGGGTCCCGGTAGCGTGTGAGGTGCTCTGCGCAGGCCCTCGCGAGCGTTCGGCGAACCCTGGGCGGGCCACCGTTGCACGACGTCACCCGACCGCCGAGGAAGCACCATCCATGACCGCGCACGCCAACGGACCCTTACCGTCGAGACGGTCGCCGGACGACGGACGCGCGCTCGACGCGGTCGCCGCCTTCGACGCCGGACTGTCCGACCAGGAGCGGCGGGTGCTGACCGAGCGCGTCTACGCTGCCAGCCCTCGCACCCAGTCGGAGGTCGCCGACCTTCTCGGGTTGTCCCGCGAGCGAGTCACCCAGATCGATCGCTCCACACGACACCGCCTGCGCTCGTTGATCGAGGCGGACCCGGCCCTCGCCGACCTGTCGGCGATGATCAACCGCCGGGCCGCTCCGGTCGCGGACGCCGCTGCGCTCATGGCCGACTCGACGCTCGCCGGGACTCCGGTGGGCGGCGTCGAGGCCCCGTGCTGGCGGGTGGTGGCCGCGGCGTCGGGTCTGCGCACGAGCGAGAACTGGATCATCCGGGGCAGCCTGCGCTCGGTCGCCGAGTTCACGAAGTCGGCGGTCGAGGCGGCGGCGCGCCCCGGCGAGGCGGCTTCGGTCATCACCATCGCGGATCACCTGGGCCTGTCCGGAGATTCGGCCGCACGGTGGCTACTGCGGGCGGGATACGAACTACTCGACGGCCACGCGATCGCCGCCCGGTCGACGACGGGCGAGATCGTCGTCGCAGCGCTCTCGATCCGCGGCGCGCCGTTGACCTTCGACGACATCATCGACGCGACTTCGGCGATCCCGCGTGCCCACAACAGTATTCGAAACGCGCTCGCCTCGGACGTGCGTATCGTCAGAACCGACCGCACCCGCTACGGCCTTGCCAAATGGGGCCTTCCACGATACGAGCCGGTCCATCTGCAGATCGATGCGATTCTCTCCGACCACGACGGGGCCGTGCCCCTCGACGACGTCATCGCGACGATCCGCGGTCGTCACGACGTCAGCGAGGCCACAATCCGTTCGTATGCCGGTGCCGGCGAATTCCAGATCCGCGACGGCATCGTCACCCGACGCGAACGACCACATCGGCCGCGGCGGACGCCGGGACGGACGCGCGGACTGTACCGCGAAGACGACGTCGTGCATTGGGCGACGACGATAACTCCCGCGCAGTGTCGCGGAACGGGTTTCAACATACCCAGCGCACTCGCCGGACTTCTCGGCATCGGCCCCGGTTCACCGGTCACACTCGAGACCGCGCTGGGCACACAGGCTTTCACGTGGGCATCGGTTCAGGCACGATCCGGCTCGATCAAGCGGTTCATCGATGAGCTCGAACTGGAACCGGGTACGCCCGTGTTCCTCGACTTCGGGCCGCACACCTTCACCGTTCGACGGGCCGAGCAGGCAACCGCGTCGTCCGCCGCGGACATCCTGACCCGGATCGGGCGGCAGCCGGCCCGGCTCACCAGAACCCGACTCCTCCAGGTGCTCGCCGAATCACTGTGGTTGCCAACGCAATCCGGAATCAACGACGTCGTCGAGCTCCTCGGCAGGCGTCGCGAGACCGACCTCGCGGACCGGGTCGCGGCCACACTGCGCTGAGCGTCGGGCATCGGTCAGCGAGTGCTCGGGGCACCCCAGTGGGGCTCGCCGTACGGGGCGTCGACCGCGACGCATGCGCCGGCCGACGCGCAGGCGAGGATCCGGACCATGGTGTCGCGAGTACCGAGATCGCCTTCGAAAGACACATACTCGCCACGACGCAGCCCGACGTCCGCCACCATCCGCTCCGCTTCGGCGATGAGTTGGCCGGTGGCGGCTTGTGGTTCGTGTCCGAGGTCGACGAGGCCGCCCTCGTTCCGGAGCATGTCCGCCGTCCGGAGTGCAGCGAGGACGAACTCGTCGCCGACGCGGTACATCTGACGACAGTGGCTCCGGGGCACGGCGGCTTCGACCAGATCCTCGACCTCGGTGCATTGATCGACATGAGCGAGCACGAAACCGATCTCGCACGAATGTGCCGGTTCGTTCGCTGGGCCGAGGACGATCGGAACCGTGACGGCGTCGACCTCCAGCAAGGAATACCAGGCGAGCACGAACTCCCAGCCGGTGCGGATCACGAGACCCACCCGACTGCCCGCGCGGACCCCGCAGGAGACCAGTTGCTCGGCCATCCATTCCACGGACTCGTAGAACCGTTCGAAGTCGATGACGGCGTCACCGGTGCGCACCGCGGGCAGCGAGCCATGGGTGTCGTGGGCGCCGCTCAGCAGCGAACATGAAGCCGACGTCTGACTCACACATCCCCGTATGCGTAGCGAGTTCGTCTGCCGTGCAGCCGAACTCGTGGAACTCGCGGGCGACTCCACCGTCTCGCACCGGCATGAGACCCTCACCTTGCAGAGGTTAGGCTACCTTTACCAAGCGGGTCGGTGTCAACCCCCTACATAGTTTTTCACTCATATCGAGTTTAGGGTACGTTCACCTACGATCCCACCCTGCCGCAGCTGTCGGGTCTCCCCCTGCGATGAGTCCCGACGTTCATGCGACACCCCGTTTCCGAACGGGTTGATGACACGAGGAGAGCACGAGATGACACAACGAACCCTGCGGGCCGTCGGACTGTCCGCACTCATCGGCGGATCGGTGACTGCCGCGCTGCTCGCCGGCGCCGCGTCGGCGGGCGCAGACACATTCGTCCGGCTTCCGGGCGGCACCGCGAAAGGTGAGGGCGTCCAGATCGTCCGATCCGAGGAGAGCGCGCGGGTCTCGACGTCGATGGCTGCCAACGGCGTGTCCAGAACCACCTGGGTCAGCGGCCAGATCACCTTGTACGCACCGAATCTCAAACCGGCGAAGGCAGGACCGAGCGTCGGCGCGGCCGGCGAGACCACCCTGCCCGGAAGCAACGGAACCGCCACGAACGGCGCCGCGGCCACCCTGTCCACCGGCTACATCATCGGGTGCCAGGTGAACATCAAGGGCCTGCAGGGCGGTCTGTCCGGATCGTTGACCCCGACCGCACCCTCCCTGTCGGGGACCCTGACCGTCCCGCTGGCCGCCGGCGACGTCACGTTCGTGGTGTTGAACACCAAGAACATCGAGAAGGCCGGTACTTACCACCTCGGTTACGACGACGCGCAGATCGACGTGCAGAACTGCGGCGGATACGCCCAGGCACGAGCATTCACCACGATCGAGACCACCGGCGAGGTGCACCAGAAGGTGAACCTCTACGGCAAGCCGTTCTCCATCGGCTGACCGCGAACCCGTTGTCCACCACCATGACCCGCCGAATCGGAGCTCCCATGACCGTCACCAAGCGCCGCGCCACGCGCACCCGGATCATCGCGTCCACGACCGCAGTCGCCTGCGCGGCACTGATACCCGTCCTCGATGCCGCACCCGCACACGCCGACACCACCGTCCAACTCCCCGGGCAATCCGTCACGAAGAAGTTGAAAGACGGTACGACGGTGACCATCACGCGCAGCAAAGAGTCCGCGCGGATCACCCCGTCGATGGGCGCCACGCCCCTGCACCGCAACGCCTGGGTGTCCGGCAAGTATGTGGTGACCACGTCCGACCCGGCCGCGAAGATCGGTGTCGGCGCCGGCTACATCGCCGGCTGCCAGCTGACACTGGGCGGCAACTCGAACAGCAGGGCCGGCGCGACCGCACCCAACTTCGACCTCCAGAGCGCGACCACGACGGCCGAGACCGGCGCCGGCGTGACCATCGGGCCCGGCCAAGCGGTCAACTACGTCATCAACGACCGTGAGTACAAAGACGCGTTCGGTGCGGCCGGCCACTCGTCGTCGATCAGCTTCTCCGGCGGCAAGGGCACACTGGCGTACACCAACGAGACCATGATGGTGAACGGCTGCGCCGGTTACGCGCAGGCCCGGTCGTACGCCAAGGTGAGCATCACCACCGACAACGTGTCGCAGTCGATCGCCGTGTACGGAAAGCCGTTCAGCATGGGCTGACCGACCACCGCTCCCAGAGATGCGAAATGGCCCCCCACCCGTGAGGATGGGGGGGCCATTTTTGGCGGTGGCGGAGGGATTTGAACCCTCGGTACGGGGTTACCGCACACAGCATTTCGAGTGCTGCACCTTCGGCCGCTCGGACACGCCACCGCCGAAGACTGTACCGCAGACCCGCGGTCAGACTTAAATCGGCTGCTCAGGCCCACCCCCGCCCCCTGAGGAGCGAGCTTGCGAGCGTCACGAAGGGTCCTCGCAACTCGTCTCGGCAGGCCCCTTCGAGGCTTGTCGCTATCGCTCCTCGCACCTCAGGGAGCAGGGGGCCTAGTGGCCGGTCAGCTTGTCCTTGACGTCGTCGATCTTGCCCTTGACGGCGTCGGCGGCGTCGGTGATCTTCTGCTTGCCCTCGGCCTGCGCCTGGTCGCCCTTGCCCTCGTTCTTGAGGTCCTGATCGTCGGTGAGGCTGCCGGCAGCTTCCTTGCCGCGACCCTTGAGCTCTTCGGCCTTGTTCTTGGCGTCGTCCGTGGTTCCCATGAAGCCTCCTCGGTGAGGTTCGGCGCGGCCGGGTGCCGTCCGATGTGGAAGAACTCGGCGACGACCGACGCGCCGGCTGCTCGACACTGGCGCCGCCTGGGGAGCGGACTCCCGCATCCCACCGTGCCACAGGTGTGCACTGAGCTGCATGACCGCAGGTCAGTGACCTGTCAGCGGCTGTTGAACTTCTGGGACACCTCGTTGATCTTGTCCTTGGCGGTACTGAACGCCTCTTGGACCTTCTCGTTCTCGGCGAGATCGTTGAGCTTGTCCTTGGCGGTGTCCAGCGCATCCTGGACCTGCTTGCTCTCGACGAACTCGTCGATCTTGTCGCGCGCGGTACCCAGCGCCTCCTGGACCTTGCCGCTCTCGGCGAGCTCGTTGATCTTGGCCTTGGCGGTGTCGAAGGCCGCGGTCACCTTGTCGGACGGATCGGTCATGATTACTCCTCGCGGATCGGGGATGCTGACGTCCAATCTGCCAGGACCGCCCGCCGCCGACCACCGGTCCGCACCCTGAGATCTCACCGATCTTGAGTCCTCACGACCCCGAGATGACGACGGTCACGGGTGTCGTCGGGTGGCGAAGAAGTCGACCATGAGTGCGCGGCACTCGGCTTCGAGGACGCCGCCCTTCACCTGGGGGCGATGCGACAGCCGTGGATCGCGGACGACGTCCCACAGCGAACCGACTGCACCGGTCTTGGGCTCCCACGCCCCGAAGACGACGGCGTCGACCCGGGACAGCGTGATCGCTCCGGCACACATCGTGCACGGTTCGACGGTCACCGCGATCGTGCATCCCGGGAGCCGCCATCCATCACCGAACGCCCGCGCCGCGGCACGCAGCGCAAGCACCTCGGCGTGGGCCGTCGGATCGGAATCGGCCTCGCGACGGTTGGCGGCGCGGGCCAGTTCGACGCCCTCGGGGTCGAACACGACTGCCCCGATGGGTACGTCGTCGGTGCCCGACAGTGCCGCCGCGTCGAGCGCGGAGCGGACCATGGCCTCCCAGGCGGGCGCACTCATCGCGCGGCTTCGTGCGGACTCAGTGGCCGAGGGAGTCGAGGACCTTGCCCAGCTCGTCGGCGAAACCGAGCCGCGCCGCGATCATGCCGAGCTGTTCGTCGGCATACAGATCGGTGTCCCCGACGATGATGCTCATGACCGCGTCGGGCAGTCCCAGGTCGGCGAGCAACCCGAGGTCCCCTTCCTCCCACGGATCGATCTGATCGAGCTCGTCCGGATCGATGTCGGGGACCTCGATGTTGAGGGCGTCCAATGCGTCGACCGCGATGTCGTAGTCGACGGAGGCGGTCGCGTCGGAGATAAGCAGACGCGCCCCGGTCGGCGACGGCCGGACGATGATGAAGAACTCGTCGTCGACGTCGAGGAGTCCGAAGACCGCGCCCGCCGAACGCAGCTCACGCAACTGGGTCTCGGCGTCCTCGAGATCGGAGAGCGCCGACGGTTTCATCGCGGTGACCTTCCAACCGCTCTCGTCGCGGACGACCGCCACGGCGAAACCGTCGATGTCGTCGTCCACGTCCTGCGCGTTCGACCCCGACTTCCCAAATCCGGCACCGGCCATGCGACAAACCGTAGCCCCTATCACCGGTACTCCCAAGTCCCGGTTCACCGGGCATGACCGGTATGGGAACGTGTCAGGGTGACTGCCGCGCCGTCGTCCCCCGCTGTCGCCCTTTCCACGCCGGTCTGTGTGCTGGGTCTCGGCCTGATCGGCGGCTCGCTGCTGCGGGCCCTGCACGACGCCGGGCACGAGGCGTTCGGCTACAACCGGTCGGCCACGACCGTCGATGCGGCCATCGGCGACGGTTATGACGCGTCCGCGGATCTCGTTGCGACACTCGAGCGTGCGGCGTCGTCGGACGCGCTGCTCGTGCTCGCGACACCGGTGACGACGATCGGCCCCCTGGTGACGGCCATCGCCGAGAACGCGCCCGGGCTCCTGGTCACCGACGTGATCAGCGTCAAGCAGGAAGTCGAGCGCCTACTCGCCGATCTGCATCCCGGAGGTCGATACGTCGGCGGGCATCCGATGGCCGGGACCAGTTCGTCGGGTTGGGCGGCAACCGACGCCACCCTCTTCGACGGGGCGATGTGGGCGGTCACCACCACCGACCACACCCCGGCCGACGACTGGCTCACGGTGGCCGCGCTGGCCGTGACGGTCGGCTCGCGAGTGGTGCCGGTCGCACCCGACGCGCACGATCGGGCGGTCGCCGCGATCTCGCATCTGCCACACCTGACCGCCGCGGCCACGGCCGCCGTCGGGGCCGGTGAGAGCGACCTCGCCCTACGCCTGGCCGCCGGCAGCTTTCGCGACGGCACCCGCGTCGCCGGCACCGCACCCGCCCTGCAGCGCGCGATGATCGAGGCCAACGGCATCGCCGTGCTCAACGTCCTCAGCGAGACCATCGACCGCCTCACCGCCGTCCGCGACGAACTCCGCGACCACGGAACCGCCGAAGTGCTGGTCGACGACGGGCACCGCGCGCGAAAGGCGTACGAGCAACTGCATTCCGGCGCCGCGGAGGTCATCTCCGGGGTGACGGTCGGCGACGACGGGTGGCAGCAGGAACTACGCCGGCAGGCCCATCAGGGCCGGGTGTGGGTGGGCTGACCGCCGCGCCGCGTCCCTGGGGCCGCCCGCACACGTCAGACCCGGCGTGCGAGACCCGGGTAGTCGACGACGAAGTTGTTCTCGTCGACGGTGATGGTGGTGGTCGCAAGCGGCGACACCACACGGAATCCGTCCGTGCCCGGGGTGTACGACATCGTCGCCGGCTTCACGTCTCCGCTGGGCAGGTACATGTACGCGACCGGGATCTCGACCGCACCGGGAGTCGACGCCGAGAGAGCGCGTCGCCGGATCGGCAAGGCGTTGAACATCGGTGACAATGCGAGGTCCACGTCTTCGGCGCCGTCGAAGTCCGAACGGGTGGTCTCACCGTCGGGACGACGGATCAGCCACGTGCCCTCGTCGTCGCGGGTGATGCCGAACTGCGTCTCACCGTCAGTGCGTACCAGGTGGACGGTGAGCCGCTTGACCACACCGGCATCGGTGGTCTGCAGTTCGTAGGACGCGGAGAACGCCTCGTGGTCGGCGGTCGCCGCGGCGATGATCCGTCCATAGGCCTTGAGTCGTGCGCCGGACACGACCAGGCGGACCTGTTCCAGTCGATCGGTGTCTTCGCCTCGCCACGTGAGCATCGTCTTGAACTCGTCGTTGGTGGCGGAGGACTGACCGCTGTCAGGGGCTGTCTGCGGAGAACTCACGTGACCACGGTAGCGAGCAACCGCCCCGATCACACATCGGACGACCTGGTCACCCGACCGATCACCCGGTCCGGGACCCCGAAGACGTGACCGTTCAGGCGATACAGGACGCGGTCCGGCGGGTCGATGACGGCGTCACGGTGTCTTCGACCACCACCTCGCCCGCGACCGTGATCGAGCAACTCACCGAGCTACCCGTTCCCGCGATGACCAAGAGGCGCAGCGGGTTGACCCCGCCGGTGAACTGAACGGTCCACGGATTCGTCGGGGCGAACTCCGAGCGCAGGCCGTTGTCGTCGACGTAGAGGATGGTGGCCTGCCCGTCGATGGTCGCCTCGTAGGTCACCGGTTTGTTCTGCGGATCGATGCGCTCACCAGGTTGGCCCGGAAGCTGCTGTCCCGGGTCGGGCGGGGTGAGGCTGGGCGGTTCGAAGGTGCGTGGGATCGGCATGGTGTCGGTGACCGGCGGCGAGTCGGCGAAGCGGTCCTGCGGTGCCTCCTCCCGCAGCCCGAGGAACCCGACGAAAGCCACCACGAGCAGCACCACCACGCCCAGGGTCAGGATCAGGGTCGCGGTGGGCACCTTGCGGATGCGTGAACCCGGTCGGCCGTCGGCGCTTTCGACCTCCCGCTCGGCGGCCGCGACGCGTTCGGCCTCGGCACGCTCAGCGCGCTCGGCCATGGTGATCTCGGTGTTCGTCGGCTGACCGGGGCGGAACATCGGGGTCCCGTCCACGGCGTACCCGAGCGGCGGATAAAGCTGCGGTGCGACGGGTTGCCCGTAGAGATCGCGAAGCGACCCGCCGGTCTGACCACCGCTCCCGTCGCGGCGTCGAGGGTCGTGAGCACCGGGGTTCGGCCCCCCGTACGGCTGTCCCATCGTCGGCCTCCGGTCGGATTCTCGAGCGTCGTCGTCGACGCGGCGCGGCCTCGACCGAAACCTACGATCCGGCTCGACGGCGCGCGTCATTCCCTCTCCGACCTTACGGCGCGAAGTCGGGAGCCCACCTCGACGATCGGAAAACCGCAGGCCACGACGATGCCGCGACGACAGCGAACCAGTCGGTCGAATGAGCCCGAACATCAAATGACGGAGACGCGGAAACCGTGGCCGCGCTGCCGCCCCACCCCCGTGCCCTCGGGGGCGGCAGCCCCCTGACAGGCCCCACCGAAAAGAGTTCACCGTAGTGAACTGAAAGTACTTTCACATACAGCACCGCGGGCGGCAACAGCTGCGCGGACGTCCAGGACAAGTGATATCGGGGTCCGTTTCACCTGCGCACCCGCCGATCTCTGCCCCTTTCACCATAAGACCTGGACAGGGGCTTGCCGCAAGCCGCCCTTTCTGGTGCAGAATCGCTGTCTCACCTGCGACGACCACCCCTGCCACCTGCTGATTCGGAGTCATCTCTGTGCCCCCAGTCCCCGAAACCCCAGTCCCCGACACCGCGACGTCAACGTCCACCGCGGTGTTCGCCCTCCCCGACAGCCTGTCCCCGAAGAACGATCCGGCCCTCGTCACCGACGACACCCGACACTTCGCCTCGATCACCACGAACCTTCGACGCAACTTGGCCGACGCAGACGAGCGCCTGCAGCAGCTTTGGCGCGAAGCCGGTGGCAGGGGTCGCCGGGCCGTCGACCGCGACATGGAGATCCACCAGCTCGGCGCACGTATCCGATCGCTGCGGCGGTTCGGTCTCGACCTGTGCCTGGGTCGGCTGGTCCGCGACGGCGGGGAGATCCTTTACATCGGCCGGCTCGGGCTGACCGATGCCGCCGGCGAGACCCTGCTCGTCGACTGGCGCACCCCGCTGGCCGCGCCGTTCTTCGCCGCCACCCGCCGCGACCCGATGGGACTGGTGAGCCGACGCCGCTACCGCTGGACCCACGGCCGGATCACCGACTACTGGGACGAGGTCTTCGTCGACGACCCCGCGGTGCTCACCTCGCACGCGGCGCTCGACGAGCAGTCCGCGTTCCTCGCCGACCTCGGCGCCAGTCGTTCCCCGCGCATGCGAGATGTCCTGGGCACCATCGCCACCGATCAGGACTCGATCATCCGAGCCGACTCGCACGGGACCCTCGTCGTCGACGGCGGGCCGGGAACCGGCAAGACCGTCGTCGGGCTGCATCGTGCCGCCTACCTCGTCTACGCCGATCCGCGCCTCGCCGGTCATCGGGGCGGGTTGCTCGTCGTCGGACCTCATCGGCCGTACCTCGCCTACGTCGCCGATGTGCTGCCGAGCCTCGGCGAGGAGAGCGTCCAGACGTGCACTCTCGCCGACCTCGTCGTCGAAGGTGATTCGGCGACAACCGAAGCCGACGTCGACGTGGCACGGTTGAAGTCGTCGGCTCGGATGGTCGAGGCGGTCGATCCGGCGGTCAAGTTCTACGAACAACCGCCGACGACGCCGTTCGTGGTCGAGACACTCTGGACGGAGACGACTCTGACCGCGGACGACTGGGCGGACGCCTTCGACGCAGCCGAGCGCGGAACCGCACACAACGAGGCGCGGGACGAGGTGTGGGAAGAACTGGTGTCGATCATCGGGTCGCGACACGACGACGACGTGCCCCAGCACGCACTGCGTCGTGCGTTGGCGGCGAATGACGAACTCGCGGCGGCTTTCTCGCGGGCATGGCCGATCCTGGACGCCGCCGAGATCGTCGGTGACCTGTGGTCGGTGCCGGCCTTCCTCCGCATGTGTGCGCCGTGGCTGTCGCCCGGCGAGGTACGCGCACTCCAGCGCAGCGTCCCCGACGCCTGGACCGATGCCGACCTGCCGATCCTCGACCGCGCCCACCGCCGGATCGGGGACCCGGCAGCGTCGGCCCGACGTCGCCGGCAGCGCGCGGACCTGACGAGGGAACGCGAGCACATCGACCAGGTGGTCGACGACCTGATCGCCGCCGAGGTCCACGACGACGGCGAGGGACTCATGACGATGCTCCGGCACGAGAACCTGCGCCACAACCTCGGGGACGGGTTCGTGGGCGAGACCGCCCGCCCACTGTCCGGGCCGTTCGCGCACATCGTCGTCGACGAAGCGCAGGAACTCACCGACGCCCAGTGGCAGATGCTGATCGACCGTTGCCCGTCGAAGAGCTTCACCGTCGTCGGCGACCGCGCGCAGGCACGACGCGGATTCCCCGAGTCATGGGCAGAGCGACTTCGTCGCGTCGGTCTGCGCGACGTCACCTCGGCGGGACTCACGATCAACTACCGCACCCCGGAAGAGATCATGGATGCGGCCGCCCCCGTCATCCGCGCGGCGCTCCCCGACGCGAACGTGCCGACTTCGGTTCGGCGCGCGGGCATTCCGGTCACCTACGGCGACCGCGCGGACCTCGACACCGTGGTCGACGACTGGATCTCGACCCATCGAGACGGAATCGCCTGTGTGATCGGCGAATCCGGCTTCGCCGGGACCGACCGCGTGCGGTCGCTCACCCCCACCCTCGCCAAAGGGCTCGAGTTCGACCTCGTCGTGCTCGTCGACCCCGATGCCTTCGGCGCGGACACCGAGGGCGCGGTCGACCGCTACGTGTCGATGACCCGGGCGACTCAGCAGTTGGTGATCCTCCGCACGTAGACCCCACCACCGATTGGGGTAGTGCCGTACTCGTGTCGACGTCCCGGGCGCCGGCGAGGATGGAAGACAGCACCGGCACCTCGTCCACCCACCCAGGGTTCCGGTGCACACAGAAGAGGCCCGTCACCGGGATCGGTGACGGGCCTCTGTGGTGCGCCCGTAGGGATTCGAACCCCAGACTTTCTGCACGCGGCGCTACCCCCGAGCCGCAACCGCCTGCTTCGCCGCCTCGACCAAATGCTCCGCAGCGCGATTCATCTTCCGCAACTCTGCGGAGCTCAGGTCCTGATGTGTGTAAGCAACCTTGTTCTTCAAATTGAGCAGAGTATTCAGATGCCGTTCGGATCCGCTGTCCGCTCGCCGGAGCAGGGCAACAGCCTCACTGTGGTTGCCGGTGTTCGAGTGCGTACCGAGGCGCACGCAGCAGATCGCGTCCGCGGCAGCGATACCCGCATCGACGTACAAGTCGCCGGCAGCGTTGGGCATTTCGTCGACGAGAAGTTCTGCGGCGTCGAAAAATTCGTTCGCCTTCGACAGACGCCCCGCGGTGACCCCGGAGTCACAGTTCCGCTGTCCGGCCATCAAGGCCTCCTCACCGAACGCAGCTGCGCGTTGAACCAGGACCGTGTCCCCGCGACGGTCAGGCCCTGCTTCGACACGTCGTCGAACACAGGCTCACCGGCAGAGGCCGCGGCATGAAACTCCTGCTCGGCGTACTCGACAATCCGGCCGTCGTTACCGGTCCACGCGGTGATCAGTCGAGCGAGTTCGGTCACCCGTTGTTCCCACACGTCGTCCCCGTCGTCGGAGGAATCAGGGCCCCGCACCAGGAACAAATCGATGTCGCTGTCGAGCGCCATCCGCCCCGTTGCGGCCGAACCGAACACGGCGGCGTAACGCAGCGTGCTCCCCCAGCTGCTCAGGTGTTGTTCGAGTCGGCGCAGAAAAGTCGAGTTCAGGCGCGATACCGCCATGATGGCGTCAGCCGCTAGATGCTCGGTGTTGAGACGGTAAGTGTGGGTCCTACCCACCTCGTCATGCAGCACCACGCCCTGTTTGGTGAGGCGGTTGAGGACCTTGCGAATTCCTTCTCCCGACGCAGAGGTGAGAATGCGCTGGACTTGAGTAATCGTGAATGTTTCGTCTGCACTCGCAAGGACATCGAGCACGTCGCCGTCCAGGGTCGGCGTCACCGTCGCGAACGGCTTGTGCAGCTGCATCTCCGACTCCCCTCCAACTAAAGTTAGACTATCGCAACTATAGTTGGGGATCAGCATCTCGTGGTGAGAAGACGAAACAAAACGCCAGGCGAGACATGGTCTCGCCTGGCGATTCTCTGTGCGCCCGTAGGGATTCGAACCCCAAACCTTCTGATCCGTAGTCAGATGCTCTATCCGTTGAGCTACGGGCGCGTGCTATTCAGTTGTACCGCCGTCGGCCGACTGCGGTGGCGGAGGCGAGAGGATTTGAACCTCCGGTCCCGTTTTAGCGAGACAACTCATTAGCAGTGAGTCCCATTCGGCCGCTCTGGCACGCCTCCTTGGCGGAGTCCTTTCGAACTGCCGAGTCGAAAGGTTACACACCCTTCGCGTCCACAAGCAAACCGTTTGGTCAGAGCCGGTTTCTGCCTCTTCGGGGTCGCGGCCTACATTGGTCGGGTGAGCTTGCGAATCCGCCCCGACCTGGACGACCTTCCCGTATACGTACCGGGCAAGACGTTTCCAGGAGCGGTGAAACTCGCCAGCAACGAGGTCACCGAAGGTCCGCTGCCGAGCGTCGTCGAGGCCATCGGCGCGGCGGCCGCGGCCGTGAACCGCTACCCCGACAACGGGATGGTGGAGCTGACCGCAGCGCTGGCCAAGAGCCTCGGGGTCACCGAAGACGAGGTCCAGGTGGGATGCGGGTCGGTCATCCTCTGCCAGAACCTCATCCTCGTCACCAGCGGACCGGGCGACGAGGTGGTCTTCGGGTGGCGGTCCTTCGAGACCTATCCCCTGGCGACGCGCGTCGCGGGCGCGACACCGGTCCAGGTCCCGCTCACCGGCGAGCTGACCTACGACCTGCGCGCGATGGCCGACGCGGTCACCGACCGAACCCGGTTGATCTTCGTGTGCAATCCCAACAACCCCACCGGGACCGTGGTCGAGGCAGCCGACCTCCGGGAGTTCCTGCAGAACGTGCCGTCCGACGTCATCGTCGCGCTCGACGAGGCGTACTTCGAATACCTGCGCCTGCCGTCGAGTCAGGCGTACGACGCACTCGAGCTCCGACGCGAGTTCCGCAACCTCGTGGTGCTGCGCACCTTCTCGAAGGCGTACGGGCTGGCCGGGCTGCGCGTCGGCTACGCGATCGCCGATCCGGAGGTCATCACCGCCCTCGGCAAGGTTCACGTGCCGTTCTCGGTCAGCAGCGTCGCCCAGGCCGCCGCGCTCGCCAGCCTCGCCGCCGGCGACCAGTTGCTGGCCCGCACCGACGCGGTCGTCGCCGAACGAGCCCGCGTCACCGCACGACTGCGCGATGCGGGCTACCGGGTCCCCGATTCGCAGGCCAACTTCGTCTGGCTCGACCTTGGAGCGGCGTCGATGGACTTCGCGCGCGCCTGCGTCGATGCCGGGGTGGTGGTCCGCCCGTTCGACGGCGACGGCGTGCGGGTGACCGTCACCAGCGCCGCCGAGGACGACGTGTTCCTGCGATTCGCCGAGGGCTGGGACGGTCCCCGGAGCTGATCCTGGACCCCGAGCCGGTCAGAGCCCCCGGCCGATGGTCGGCCACAGGACCGCGAGGTCGCGCTCCCAGTACGCCCACGTGTGGGTTCCGATGAGGCGAAAACCGTCGGTGTAGGGCACCCCCGCGGCGCGCAGCGTGATGGCGAACTCGAGCGAGCAGCGGTACGCACCCAGTTCGAGCGCCGACGACGACGCCGTCACCACCTCGCGCGGACCTTCTTCCGGTTCGATCTGTCGCTGGAGGTCGAGAGGGCCGACTGCACCCGACCCGGCCGAGATGAAGATGTTCTTCCCGCGCAACCGGTCGAGATGAAGACTCGGGTCGTGTGCGCGCCAGCCCGCGGAGCCGAACGGGCCCCACATGTTGGTGGCGTCGCCGCCGTCGCGACCTACGGTCGTACGGACGTAGGCCTCGTTGACCGGACCGGACACCGGCGGGCAGCCGCTGAGCGAGGCGACGCCGGTGTACATCTCCGGATGCCGGATGGCCAGGGAGAACGCGGCCTGCCCACCCATCGACAGCCCGATGACCGCGTTGCGGCCGTTACCGTCGAACCGTTCGTCGATCAGCGGCGGCAGCTCCTTGGTGAGGAACGTCTCCCACATCGGCTTGCCGAGAGCGGCGTCCTTCTTCTGCCAGTCGGTGTAGAAGGTGCCCTTTCCTCCGGTGGGGAGTACGACGTTGACGTTCTTGTCGGCGAAGAAGCGTCCGGCGCGACCCTTCGTGATCCAGTCGCTGACCTCGCCCTCGGCGCCGGCGCCGTCGAGCATGTAGACCGTCGACCGCGGCGTCGATCCGCCGACCGGGGTGAGGACCGACAGCTTGATCCGCTCGTTCATCGCCGGTGAGAAGACCCAGATGTCGGTACGCAGCGCACTCAGCTTCTCGGATTTGGCGATGCGCGCCACCTGTTTGGGAGCGGCGTCGGCGATGGCCGGGGTCGACAGAATCCCCACCATCAGGCACATCAGACCCGCGATCAATCGCCTCGACATCTCGCCAACTCCCTCACCGACAATCCCCCCGGAGTGCACCCGGGACCTCGTCGTGTCACCACGTGCGAGTCCGCGCCGACCGGATCGGCCCGACGCGGACATCTAGACTCACAGACTACCCGGCGTTCAGCCGAGTGGAAGGTCGTGACCACGGCATCTCACGGGCACCGGGACCTCCGAGGAAAGTCGACGATGCCCACTTCACCTTCTGTTCACCACGCGCGTTCCCAGCGGCACGAACCACCGTCGACCACGGGACTCGGTCCGAACGACTTCGCCTTCGTCGCCGAGGTCGGGGTGCGCTGGTCGGACATGGACGCGTTCGGACACATCAACCACGCGCGGATGGTCACGCTGATGGAGGAGGCGCGCATCGCGTGGCTGTTGAGCGCCGGCGAGGACTACGCCCCGCTGATCACCAGCGCGATGATCGTGCACGTCGACATCCGATACCAGGCCCAGCTGCGTCACGACGACTCGCCGCTGCGAATCGGGATGTGGATCAAGGGTTTCCGTTCGGTGGACTTCACCATCGGTTACGAGATCCGCAGCGGCGTTGCCGACGACGCCAGTCGGCCGGCATGCGTCGCGAGCACGCAGATGGCCGTCGTCGACATCGAGAAGCACACCCTGCGGCGGCTGTCCCCCACCGAGAAGGACTACCTCAGCACGTGGTCACGACGGCTCGTAGCGGGCGGGTAGCTCGCGCGGCACCGCCGGCGAGATCCGCGCGATGTTGCCCTGCAACACATCTCGATAGATGCGCAACTGCTCTTCGCCGCTGCGGACCTGTTCGGTGAGCCGTTTCGCGTTGTCGACGGAGATCTCCCGGTCGCCCGACCGCGCGATCAACGCGTCGATGCGGTCGTCCAGGGTCGCCGCTTTGTTGTACTCGGCGAGGACCTGCAGCTCGACGGCCGCGGATTCGACGACATGCGCGACCTCGCCGAGCGCCTGGACACGGTCGATGAGTTCGGTCCACACCGGTCGCAGTGTCGTCTCACGCTGATCGATCTGCGCGGCGAAGGTGCGGTCGAAGCCGCCATTGCGCTTGGCCCGGTCGAGGTCGATGCGTACCGCCCGCAACGCGATGACGTCGGCGGCGATCTCGGCGACCTCGGCGTGCAGGTTCACCTGGGTGCGCTGGACCTCGAAATGGTCGGAGCGCCAGGCGGGGTTGCCGAGGATGCGGTCGTAGTAGTGACCGGTGATGAACAGCAGCGTCTCGTAGCCGTCGACGAAGGCCGCGGCACGCGGCGCACCGGCCTGGGAGGCACCACCCGGTGCCTCGCGCACGCCCGACAGGAACTGGTCCGCCCACTGCCCCGCCTGCGAGTTGCCCGACTTCGCGGCGACCTGCCCCACCACGCCGGCGATCCGGTCGAACGCGGCGGTGCCGGCGCGACGGACATAGCTCGACGCGTTGACGTTGGGGGTCGGGGTGCACAGCAGCCCGGCGAACAACCGGTCTCGTTCCTCGATCTCGAGATAGACGTTCTCCCGTCGCTCGCGTCGGATCGCCCGGGTCCCCGACGCGAACACACCCTTGCCGGCGACGATCTGCTTGCGTGCGTCCTCGCGGCGTCGTTGCAGGCCGTTGAGCCTGTTGCGCATCACGGCCGCAACCACACCGGGCACCACCGGACTCGACAACTGGTGTTCGATCTGGACGATCGCGCGCTGCATGCGGCGCAGATCGCCGAAACCCGCGGACATGGACGGCATCGGTCGACCGGTGGAGATCCGGCGCACCACGATCGCACGACCACCCGGCGTGAGGTATCCGGACGCGATGAGCAGCGCCGCGGTGTCCGACAGTTCGCGCCGCTCGCCCGGTACCGCCGAACGATCGCACCACTCGCGGATCTGTTCGCTCGTGCGCGCGGGCATCAAGCGATGTCCGCGGGAACTGCTGTCGACCATGCTGCCGCCGCCTTACCTGGAGAATCGGTGTCCGCGCCCGTCCACAAACACCGATTTCGATGCTACCCGCGGGCGACGACCACCCGGTGTGGTCGACATCTCGCCTGCCTGTCGCACCGACGGAACACCCCCGCCGGTGTCACGATGGCCACATGACAGTTCCCTCGGATGTGTCGGGACCTCGCGGCGTCGAACGCATCCGTGGTCAGATCTGGCGGAACGGCGACCCGGTGGACGGCTTCGACCTCGAGGAGATCTCCACCTGTCTCGACAATCCGGACAAGTTGATCTGGGCGGATCTGGAATGCCCCACCCACGAGACCCTGTCCCGGTTGGCGGCCGAACTCGACCTCGACCCGTTCGCGATGGAGGACACGGTCGCGGCGGCCGAACGGGTCAAGACCGTCACCTACACCGGGCACACCTTCGTGATGGTCTACGCGGTGTCGCTGCACGACGGCGACGCGCCGGCCGACGACCGGGACGACGACGATGACGACGGCTCCGCGGCGACCGACTTCCGCGCCTCCGCGAACGGTCGGGCGCGGATGTTCGACCTGCACCGCATCTCGATCTTCGTCAAACGCAATGCACTCATCACCGTGCGACCGACCCCGGCGCTCGACATCGACGAGGTCATGCGGCGATGGTCGGATAGCGGGGCCACGCAGTACGGGATCGGCGCGCTCGTGCACGGACTGCTCGACGTCGTCGTCGACGGGCACTTCGACGCCGTGCAACGCCTCGACGACGAGATCGAGGACCTCGAGGCACTGCTGTTCGACGAGCGCATCCCCGGCCGCGAACTGCAGCGCCGAACCTACGACCTGCGCAAGGACCTCGTCGTCCTACGACGGGTGGTCCTGCCGATGCGCGAGGTGATCGCCGGCATCCAACGACGGCGGTTCGACAACCACGCGCCACCGGAGCTCGACCCGCATTTCTCCGATCTCTACGACCACGCGCTCCGGGCGTCGGAGTGGACGGAATCGTTGCGGGACATGATCACCACCGTCTTCGAGACCAACCTGACCCTCGCCGACGCGCGACTCAACACCGTCATGAAGAAGCTGACCGCGTGGGCCGCGATCATCGCCGTGCCGACGGCCATCACCGGTTTCTACGGACAGAACGTGCCGTTTCCCGGTTTCGAACGACTACTCGGCTTCATCACCAGCACGACGCTGATCATCGTTGTGGTTGTCGGCCTCTATCTGTCGTTCCGCAAACGCGACTGGTTGTGACCGCGTCGCCGGATGTGTTGTCCCGCAACGGGTATGATTCACCCTCGCGGAGACTTGCGGGTTTCGACATGAAAGCGGTTGACCACGTGCGCGTTTGATAGCGTATGGGCCAGCCCACCGACGGAAGGCACCGATGGAGTCACCTGCGATCACGATCGACGGTCTCACCAAACGATTCGGCAGCCTGACCGCGGTCGACGATCTGTCGTTCACCGTTGCCCCCGGCCGCGTCACCGGATTCCTCGGACCGAACGGTTCGGGCAAGACCACGACCCTGCGGATGCTCCTGGGCCTGGTCGAACCGACCGCCGGCCGGGCACTCATCGGTGACCGCCCGTTCCGGGAGATCCCGCGACCCGCCCAGCACGTCGGTGCGGCGCTGGAAGCGTCGAGCTTCCACCCCGGACGCACCGGACTCGGGCACCTGAAGGCACTCGCCCCGCAGGTCGGGGTCCCGACGTCGCGGTGCCGGGAAGTGCTCGACTTCGTCGGACTCGCCCAGGCCGCGGACCGCCGCGTCGGCGGTTATTCGATGGGCATGCGGCAGCGCCTCGGCCTGGCCACCGCGCTGCTCGGCGATCCGCAGATCATCCTGCTCGACGAACCGGCCAACGGGCTGGACCCCCAGGGCATCGTGTGGCTGCGCGGGCTGCTGCGGTCGCTGGCCCACGAGGGTCGAACGGTCCTGGTCTCCAGCCACGTGCTCGCCGAGGTGCGGAGCACCGTCGACGACGTGGTGGTGATCGGCAACGGCAAACTGGTCCGGGCCTCCACACTCGCCGACTTCGAGGCGCTGGCCGAGCACGCGGTCGTCGTCCGAACTCCGTCGCGCGCGTCGTTCGTCGCACTCGCCGGCGAACGCGGGTGGCACCTCGAAGACACGCACGACGGCTTCCGGGTGCCCGGCGTGAGCGCGGCCACCGTCGGCTCGGCTGCCTTCGCCGCGGGCATCGAACTGCACCAGCTCGCCGACGTCGGCGCCGACCTCGAGGCGGTCTTCCTGCATCTCACGAAGTCTTCGGACGCACCGACCAGTCATTTCTCCGGCACGTCAGCCGATCCCGGCCCGAACGCGGCACCGACGTCGCCGGGAGCCGTCCGATGAGGGCCGCCCTGATCGCCGAGTACCGCAAGTTCACCTCCACCCGGATGTGGTGGGTCCTGCTCATCGCCATGGTCGCCTACCTCGGGTTCATCGGTGCGGCCCTGGCGTTCTCGATGACGACCGAGAACGCCATGCAACAACCCACGACCCTCGTCGGCGCCGATCTGGCCCGCTCGATCTACGCCCTCACCAGCCCGATCGGTTACGTGTTCGCACTCGTGATCGGCAGCCTGGCGGTGACCGGGGAGTTCCGGCACAAGACCATCACCGCGAGCCTGCTCGTCGAACCGCGACGCGGAATCCTGTTGGTGGCCAAACTGATCACCGGCATCCCGATGGGATTGCTCTACGGCGTCCTCGGCACGCTGGCGGTCGTCGCGACGGCGGCACCGATCCTCGCGACGGTCGGGGACGGCGCGTTCCTCGGCGACAGCTCCACCCTGGAGGTGATCGGGCTGTCGATGCTGGTGATGGTGCTGTGGACGGCGATGGGCGTGGCGTTCGGCGCGGTGGTGTCCAATCAGGTCGCCGCGATCGTCATCCTGCTGGCCTTCACCCAACTCGTCGAACCGATCGCACGCATCGCACTGGCGACCTTCGACGTCACGTCGTCGGTGTCGAAGTTCTTGCCCGGGTCGGCCGCCGATGCGCTCGTCGGCTCGAGCTTCTTCGCCACGATGGGCGGCGGCAGCGACGACCTGCTCCCACAGTGGGCCGGGGCACTGGTCATGCTCGCCTACATCGCCTCGTTCGCGATCATCGGTCGTTACACGACGTTCCGCCGGGACATCGCCTGAGCCGGATCAGGCCTCACGCCGGCCGCGGGACCGCCGACGAGATGCTCTGCCCGATCCACGACGGCACGTCCCGCACCACGTCTGCGGGGCCGTGGATCTCGACCCGATCGGCAGTGAGCGCGACACGCCAGTCGATGTCGCCCCGCCAGATCTCGGTGAGAGTACGCAGATCGGTCATCACGGTCGCGTCGAGTTCGTAACCAGGGTCGAAGTCGCACACCTGCGCCTCACCACCCGCGACAACCAGCCACCACGCCCTCGCCTTGCCGATGACATCGCGAAAGACGAACTGCACCATGGTGCGTCGACGCGGCCACCGGTCGATCGGGACGGTGCGGTGCATGTCCCACATGAGCAGATGCGGGTCGAGGTCGGCATCGCCCAGTTCACCGATCCAGCGGATACCCCACGCACTCAATGCCTCTACGACCGTGGTGAGCTCCTCGCCCATCGCCGTCAGCGTGTACACCGAACGACCGCCGACAACACTGCGGTTGATCACCCCGGCACGTTCCAGACTGCGTAGGCGCTTGGTGAGCAGAGCCGGCGACATCTTCGGCACCCCGCGTCGCAACTCGTTGAAATGCCGACTGCCCAAAAGCAGTTCGCGGACGATGAGAATCGTCCAGCGCTCGTCGAGCAACTCCATCGCCTTGGCCACCGGACAGAATTGTCCATACGATGTCATCGCAGCCTCCCCACTGCTGGTCGATCCGGCCCCACCTCTTGCCGGTTGAGCCGGCCCCGAGCGAAGCGAGGCGCCGCCCCTTGCTGGTTGAGCCGGCCCCGAGCGAAGCGAGGCGCCGTGTCGAAACCTCCGCCCCGACCCAGTACACACCCGTCACCGCCTGATGACCAGTACAGAAACTGAACTGCCGCCAGTACAGATGTTGGTCTAGAGGACGGGTCGGAGTTCGTCGGATGCTCGTTGTGTCCGGTCACGGACGACCACCATTCGACGACTTCGAGGGACCGCCATCATGACCACGACCCACCCCACCCCGTTCGACGCCGAGCTCAAGGCACGCCATCGCAAGCTGTGGGCGTCGGGCGACTATCCCGCCGTCGCCGACCTCATCGCCCCGCTGGGCCGACGCCTCGTCGACGCATTGCACATCACCGCCGGGGACAAACTCCTCGACGTCGCCGCCGGCGCGGGCAACGTCGCCGTACCCGCCGCGGAAGCCGGCGGGCATGTCGTCGCCAGCGACCTCACACCCGAACTGCTGTCCGTGGGCGAAGCCCGGCACCGCGACCTGCCGATCACCTGGCGAACCGCCGACGCCGAAGATCTCCCGTTCGACGATGACGACTTCGACATCGCGACGTCGTGCGTGGGCGTCATGTTCGCGCCTAATCACCAGAGGTGCGCCGACGAACTCCTACGAGTCGTGCGTCCCGGCGGACGGATCGGCCTGATCAACTGGACGCCAACGGGATTCATCGGCGAGTTGTTCGCGGTGATGAAGCCGTACGCCCCGCCACCGCCGCCCGGTGCGCAGCCGGGGCCGCTCTGGGGCGACGCCGAACACGTGCGGTTGCTGTTCGGTTCCGCTGTCACCGACCACGGGTTCGTCACCGAGACCGTGGCGATCAGCGAGTTCGACGACGGCGCGGCGTTCCGCGACTTCTTCAAGGCGCACTACGGACCGACCATCATGGCGTACCGCAACGTCGGCGACGACCCCGCGCGCGTCGACGAACTCGACGCCGCCATCGCCGCGCACGCCGACCGCTACCTCACCGACGGACGGATGGAGTGGGAGTACCTCCGCGCGGTGCTGACGGTCGGGTGAGCCGCAACCACCGCGGGTTGAGCCGCAGCCGCAACCGCAACCACCGCTGGTTGAGCCGGCACCGAGCGCCAGCGAGGCGCCGAGTCGAAGCCACCCCGGTAAACACAGCTGCCCGAGCCGCAACCACCGCTGGTTGAGCCGGCACCGAGCGCCAGCGAGGCGCCGAGTCGAAGCCACTCGGCGACCACCATCGATCAGGGACGCGGGGAGCCCCGGATCACAGCTCGGCGTACTCGACAACCAGCGGGGCGTGATCGGACAGCCGAAGGTCCGGTGACGCCTCCTTGTCGACCACCACCGAGCGCGCCCGCCGGGCAAGCGCGGGCGAGGCGAGCTGGTGGTCGATGCGCCACCCGACGTCCTTGACGAATGACGCCCCCGCCCAGCTCCACCAGGTGAGCGGTCCGGGACGGTCACCGTGCAGGGCGCGTACGACGTCCACCAGCCGGCGCGGGCCGGTGATCTCGCCGAACCAGGCGCGTTCCTCAGGCAGGAAGCCCTCCATCTTGCGGGCCGCGCGCCAGTTGGTGACGTCGTATTCAAGGTGTGCCACGTTGAGGTCGCCGAGGAGCAGGAACTCCCGGCCGGCGCGGCGGGCGGCGAGCCGGTTGCGCTCGAGTTCACGGGTGAACCCGGCCAGAAAGCGTTGTTTGCGTGCGTGTTTGGCGCCGCCGTCGGGCGCCTCGCGCATCGATCCGGGGCGCTGCAACTCGGCCGGGAGTCCACCCTTGGGCAGATACAGACTGGCGACGGTCAGTGGACGATCGGCGAGGTCGACCTCGACGTAGCGACCCTCGTGAGCGAAGGCGGGCAGACCGCGAGCCTTCGGCGGATGGGTCAGCCAGGTACGCACCGCGGCCGGTTCGCTACGGGTGAGCACCGCGACGCCGTTACGTCCCGCGATGGAGCCGACGTCGACCGCTGCGTGGTAACCGTCGAACTCTCCGACGTCGTCGATGCCACACCGCAGTTCCTGCAGACCGATTACATCGGGCTGCCGTCCGGCGAGCCAGGCGTCGAACCCACGACGGCGAGCAGCGCGAATCCCGTTGACGTTGAACGACACAACGGTGAATTCACCGGTGCCCATGTCCCTACCTTCCACGCCTCGGAGCCAACGGCCGGTAGGCCGGGCGATTGCACGAAAAAGCCCCCACCCGGGTGAGAGGTGAGGGCCCTTGGCGGAAGCGGAGGGATTTGAACCCCCGGTGGTTTTACCCACGCTCGCTTTCAAGGCGAGTGCATTCGGCCGCTCTGCCACGCTTCCCTGACGAGCAAGGTTACACACGAACGCCGGACCGGACCTCGCCTGGCACTGCGGTGCGCTGTGACACCATCGAAGAGGTGAAAGCCATCGTCGTCGAATTAGAGAACCTGTCCCTGTCCGATGTGCCCGACCCCACTCCCGCGTCCGGCGAAGTCGTGATCGATGTGGTCGCGGCCGGCGTCAACCGCGCCGACATCCTGCAGCGTGCGGGCAACTATCCCCCGCCACCCGGTGCGTCGGACACCCTCGGACTCGAGGTCTCAGGGCGGATCTCGGCCCTCGGCGACGGGGTCAGCGGCTGGTCGGAGGGCGACGAGGTGTGCGCGCTGCTCGCCGGCGGCGGTTACGCCGAGAAGGTGGCGGTCCCGGCCGAGCAGCTCCTGGCGGTTCCCAAGGGCGTCGACCTGGTGTCCGCGGCGGCGCTGCCCGAGGTGGCGTGCACCGTGTCGTCGAACATCTTCGACACCGCGCATCTGACCACCGGCGAGCTCCTGCTGATCCACGGCGGGTCCAGCGGCATCGGCACCCACGCCACCCAGATCGCCCACGCGATGGGCGCTCGCGTCGCGGTGACCGCCCGCACGCAGGACAAGCTCGAGCGCTGCCGCGAGTTCGGCGCCGACATCCTCATCGACTACTCGAGCCAGGACTTCGCCGAGATCCTCCAGGACGCCGGCGGCGCCGACGTCATCCTCGACATCATCGGCGCGAAGTATCTGAAGTCGAACCTGAAAGCACTGCGCACTGATGGACGCCTCGTGATCATCGGCATGCAGGGCGGCACCACGACCGAGATCAACCTCGGACATCTACTGGCCAAGCGGTTGTCGGTGATGGGTACGACGCTGCGCGCCCGGCCCGTGCACGGTCCCGGCGGCAAGGCCGAGGTCGTGGCGTCGACCCTGACCCGGACCTGGCCGCTGATCGAAGCCGGGACGGTCGTACCCGTCGTCGATCGCGTGTTCCCGCTCGCCGACGCCGGCGCCGCGCACGACCATCTCAACAGCGGTGACGTGGTCGGGAAGGTACTGCTGAGCGTCGCGGGCTGAGAGTGGCTCAGTCGGAGGCCGCGGGCTCCGCGGCGTCGACGGCCTCGCGGATCTTGCGGAACGCGACGCCCAGGGCGGTGAACTCCTCCGGGGTCATCGCGTCGACGACGAACTGCCGGATCACCTGATCTCGGGCGTTCACATGGAGGGCGAGGGTGCGCCGACCGTGATCGGTCAGACGCACGAGTCGGTGTCTGCCGTCGGCCTTCGACTCGAACCGGTGGATGTTGCCGTCGTCACTGAGTCGGCCGATCATGCGCGACACCGTGCTGACCCGCATGTGCACGGCGTCGGCGACCTCGCTGACGCTCAACTGCCGGTTGGTACAGACCGCTTCGAGAATGCGCAGATCGGATACGGATAGACCGCGTTTCGCGAACTCGTCGTTGACGCGGGCGAAGAGCGCCCAGCCGCCGTCGACGAGGTTCATCCAGCTCTCGGCCTCCGCAGCGGTGAGCGACCGGGGCGGGCCCTTTTCTGGACCATCAATCGTTTTTGCCGACACAGCATGACAACATACATTGTCGTTAACCCAAACAACACCATAGTGAATTTCGGAAGGGTTGCCGGGCACTTCAGGCCAATGAACCCAGCGTTCGCACCAGGTGATCGACCTCGTACGGGGTCGAGTACGGGGCCAACCCGACCGTGACAGCACCGCCGAAGTCGGGTGCGCCCATCCGAGCCAGGGCACGGTTGGGAAGGTCGGCGAGTGCGCAGACACCGTTGTCGGCCAGGCGCCGGACGACCTTGTCGGCACCCACCGACTCCACGGTGAAGCTCGCCAGCGGTATCCGGTTCTCCTCGGTCCCCACGAGGTTCACATGGTTGAGCTGGGACAGCGTCGTGACCAGGTAATAGTTGAGGCGCTGCAGATACTCGTAGACACCGTCCATCGACGTGACGAGACGCCGCCGACGCTTGCCGATCCCGGCCTCGTCGAGTCCGGCGAGGTGTTCCACCGAAGCGACCAATCCGGCGAGCATCGCGCCCTGATGCGGTTCGGGTTCGAGCCGGGCGGGCCCGCGCGCGGACGGGTCCATCGACATCAGCTTCAGCCGGTCGATCAGGTGGGGTTCGCGGAAGGCCATGGCCGCCATGCGCGGACCACCCCACCGCTCGGCCGAGACGACGAGGACGTCGGCACCCAGGTCGTGGATGTCCAGGCTGATGTACGGCGCCGCGTTGGTGGCGTCGACGACCAGAAGCGCGCCGGCTTCGCGGACCAGCGGCGCGATCTCGCTGATGTCGGTGACGGCCCCGGTCGTGGACGACGCGAGGGTCACCGCGACGACCTCCGTATCGGGCGTGACGAGATCGCCGAACTGCCAGGCCGGTAGTCCGCCGGTCTCGACGTCGACCTCGGCCCAGCGAACCCGGCCGCCGTAACGATCCGCCGCGCGCAGCCACGGCACGATGTTCGGCTCGTCATCCTGACGCGTGACGACGACGTCACCCCGCAGCCACGCATGCGGCGCGAGGGCCTCCGCCAGACCGGCCAGCAGCACGTACCGCGACGGTCCGAGCACCACACCCGCGGCGTCTCCGCCGACGAGATCGGCGATCGCGCGCCGGGCACCGTCGACCACCTCCGCGCTCGTGCGAGCCGACGGGTAGACCCCGCCCGGGGCGGCGGACAGAGAGCGGAAACTGGTGGTCACAGCGGTCGCGACCGAATCGGGGATCTGCATCCCCGCCTGCGGGTCGAGGTGGATCCAGCCGTCGCCGAGCGATGGAATCAATCCACGCACGTAGGCGACGTCGAAAGCCATGGGCACGAGGATAGACGTCGGCCATCTGCCGTTTCGCGGTGTCCGGGCACAATGGGACGCATGGCTATCGAAGGCACTCCAGGACCCGGCCCCACCTCAGGACCGTTCGGCTCGGCCGGCGACTCCGACAACGTGATCGTCGTCGGCGCGGGCACGGATGGGCAGACGGACGGCGAGTCGTCGGAATCGACCAGCGTCGCCGACATGGTCGAGCAACCCGCCAAGGTCATGCGCATCGGCACGATGATCAAGCAGCTGCTCGAAGAGGTGCGTGCGGCTCCTCTCGACGACGCGTCGCGCAATCGCCTGCGTGAGATCCACCAATCGTCGGTGCGTGAACTCGAAGAGGGGCTCGCGCCCGAGCTGCGCGAAGAACTCGAACGTCTCGCGCTCCCCTTCTCCGACGAGGGCACCCCGTCGGACGCCGAGCTCCGCATCGCCCAAGCCCAGCTCGTGGGCTGGCTCGAGGGACTCTTCCACGGCATCCAGACCGCACTGTTCGCCCAGCAGATGGCCGCCCGCGCCCAGCTCGAACAGATGCGTCAGGGCGCGCTTCCGCCCGGCATGCCCACCCCCGGCGGCGCCGGCGGACCCGGCCACAGCACGGGGCAGTACCTCTAGGTCGCCACACCGGCTCAACCGGCTGAGGGTCACCCGCTCAACCGGCAGCGGGCAGCGGATGGGCCGAGGGGTACGCTGACTCCTCGTGTCAGCGGTAGTAGACGACGACGCGATCCCCGCGCGTCCCCAGGGCTCTGATTCGCGCAGCTTCGCGCGCGCGGTCAAGGACCTCCGCGACGGTTTCGCGAGCCGCGAACTGTGGTTCCACCTCGGCTGGCAGGACATCAAGCAGCGCTACCGACGTTCGGTCCTGGGACCGCTGTGGATCGTGATCGCGACCGGTGTGACCGCGATCGCGATGGGTCTGCTCTATGGCGAGCTCTTCGGCATGGACATCAGGGTGTTCCTGCCATACGTCGCGCTTGGCTTCATCTTCTGGAACTTCATCTCGAGCTCGATCCTCGAGGGATCCGAGGTGTTCTCGAAGAACGAGGGCCTGATCAAACAGCTTCCGGCTCCCGTGAGCGTGCACGTCTACCGCGTGGTGTGGCGCGCGTTGATCATCTTCGCGCACAACGTCGTCATCATCGTCATCCTGTTCCTGATCTTCCCGCCGCCGCTCAACTGGACCGTCACGCTGATCGTCCCGGCCCTCGCGCTGTATGTGGTCAATTCGATCTGGGTGACGATCGTGTTCGGCATCCTGTCGACCCGATTCCGCGACATCGGCCAGCTCCTCACCACCGCGGTGCAGCTGGTCTTCTTCATGACGCCGATCATCTGGACGACGCAGAGCCTCGGGAACGCGACCGGCGAGGCGTCGTCGAGGTTGAAGCTCGTCGAGCTGAACCCGATGTTCCATTATCTGGAAATAGCGCGCGGACCGCTGCTGGGCGAGCCGGTCGAGTTCTACCACTGGGCCGTCGTCCTGGGCTGCACCGCCGTGGGCTGGGTGCTGGCCATGCTGGTGTTGCGCAACTACCGGGCCCGCGTGGCGTACTGGGTGTAGGGACGGATTCGATGGCCAGGAACAACGATCTCGGAGACAACCGCGTCCGCGTGGACACGTGGGACGCGTGTGTGGACTTCCCGATCTTCGACGCCAAGACCCGGTCGCTCAAGAAGTCGGTCATCGGCGCGGCCGGCGGCGTCATCGGCTCCACCGAGTCGAACGTGGTCGTCGTCGAGGCACTCAAGGACATCAACCTGCACCTCAAGCACGGCGACCGGATCGGGCTGGTCGGCCACAACGGCGCCGGCAAGTCGACGCTGCTTCGTCTGCTGTCGGGCATCTACGAACCCACGCGCGGCGCCTGCCGGGTGCACGGCCGGGTCGCCCCCGTCTTCGACCTCGGCGTCGGCATGGACCCCGAGATCTCCGGCTACGAGAACATCATCATCCGCGGCATGTTCCTGGGCATGACGCGCAAGGAGATGCTCAAGAAGATCGACGACATCGCGGAGTTCACCGAGCTCGGCGACTACCTGCAGATGCCGCTGCGCACCTACTCCACCGGTATGCGGGTGCGCATCGCACTCGGCGTGGTGACCTCCATCGACCCGGAGATCCTCATCCTCGACGAGGGCATCGGTGCCGTCGACGCCGACTTCATGCGCAAGGCGCGGGGTCGGCTCCAGGCGCTCGTCGAGCGGTCGGGAATCCTGGTGTTCGCCAGCCATTCCAATGAGTTCCTGGCCCAGCTGTGCGACCGCGCCCTGTGGATCGACCACGGACAGGTCCGCATGGAAGGCGGCATCGAAGAGGTCGTCGAGGCCTACGAGGGCCCCGATGCCGCGGCACACGTCCGCAGGGTGATCGCCGACCTGGAGAAGGCGGACAAGAAGGGGACCCCGGAGTGACCGACGGCGCCGTCGCTCCGAAGGTCATCGCGGTCGTGGTCACGCACCGTCGCGTGGAGCTGCTCGCCGAGTCGCTGGCCGTGGTCTCTGGCCAGGACCGGCCCGTCGACCATCTGATCGTCGTCGACAACGCCGACGAACCAGAAGTCGCCGAACTCGTTGCGGCGCAGCCCGTTCCGACGACCTACCTCGGGTCGAGACGAAACCTCGGCGGTGCCGGCGGATTCGCGCTGGGCATGCTGCATGCGCTCGCCCTCGGCGCCGACTGGGTCTGGTGCGCCGACGACGACGGCCGACCCGACGGTCCGGCGGTCCTCTCGACGCTGCTCGACTGCGCCGCACGGCACGACCTCGACGAGGTGTCACCGGTGGTCGCCAACCTCGACGACCCGGACACCCTCGCCTTCCCGCTGCGACGCGGACTCGTGTGGCGACGGAAGCGGTCGGAACTCTTTGCCGACGGTGAGACCCAGGACGACGATCTGCTGCCCGGCATCGCGTCGCTGTTCAACGGC
Organism: Gordonia sp. BP-119; assembly: GCF_016924115.1. Taxonomy (NCBI): domain Bacteria; kingdom Bacillati; phylum Actinomycetota; class Actinomycetes; order Mycobacteriales; family Gordoniaceae; genus Gordonia; species Gordonia sp. BP-119. The sequence continues at coordinate 132,673 of NZ_JAFFZF010000001.1, read as the reverse complement.
GCTCTGTTCTCTGCACGGTGCCTCGAACAGGTGGGCGTGCCGGACCTGCGGCTGTTCTTCCGCGGCGACGAGGTGGAGGTGCACCGTCGGCTGGTCCGCTCGGGCGTGCGGTTCGGCACCTGCCTGCGCGCGGGATACCTCCACCCCGACGGCTCGGCGGAATTCCGACCGATCCTGGGCGGTCGCATGCACACCCAGTACCCCGACAACGACACCAAGCGGTTCTTCACCTACCGCAACCGCGGCTACCTGATGAGCCAGCCCGGACTCCGCAGGCTGCTGCCCCAGGAGTACGCCCGGTTCGGCTGGTTCTTCCTTGTGCAGCAACGTGATCCGAAGGGCTTCGCCGAGTGGGTGCGTCTTCGCGGCCTCGGTCGCCGAGAGCGGTTCACGCGGCCCTGAGGTGTTGATCCTTCACTGCTCCCTGAGCTGCGAGCGAAGCGAGCCACGAAGGGTTTCACAAGGCACGTCACCATGCCCTTCGAGGCTCGTCGACCTCGACGCGCTCCTTCGTCGCTTGCTCGGCCCGGCGGCTTGCGCTCCTCACACCTCAGGGAGCAATGGGTCCTCACACCTCAGGCAGCGGAATTCAGCACCGCTCGCGGGGTCATCCCCAACGCCGAGATCGCGCCCAGCGCAGCGATTCCCGCGAGTACCCACCAGGCGGTCAGGAACGAGTTGTGCACATCGGCGTACACCGCCGAGGTGCCGATGATCGCGACCAGCAAGCTGACACCCAGCGACATGCCGATCTGACGACTCATGTTGACCACCGCGCTTCCGGTGGCGGCCTGATCTGCGGGGAGGTCGGCGGTCGCCGAGGAGAGGATCGACGGCAACGCGAAGCCCACTCCGACACCGCCGATCAGCCAGCCCGGCAGGAACTCGGTGGCGAAATCCGGTGTGGCGTCGACCGACAGGGCGATGAGGGCCGACCCGAGACCGAAGAGCACACAACCGAAGGCGACGAGTCGCCCCACCGGGACCCGCGCACTGAGGCGATGCGACACGGCCGCGAAGATCGGGACCATCAGCGGTCCGGTTGACACCGCGAGACCCGTCACGATCGGCGAGAAGCCCCAGACCTGCTGCAACCACAGGATGTTCGCGAGAAGTGCGCCGGCGAACGGGATGGAGAACAGCAGCATCGTCACGTTCGCGACCGAGAAGGCCCGGATCCGCAGCAGTGCAGGCGAGATCACCGGTTCGGGATGACGCGCCGAACTGAGGACGAAGCCGACGAGCCCTGCCCCGGCGACGATCCACGCACCGGTGATCCGCGCGTCCGTCCAACCCCACTCACTCCCCTGGACCAGACCGAGTGTCAAGGCCCCCACCGAGACGACCAGGAGAAGCGCGCCCAACGCGTCGGGAAAGCCACTGGCCGAGACGTTTTGGGGGCGGGACAGTACGATCGCCCCGGCGACGATCGCCGCCACGCCGACGGGCACGTTGACCAGGAACACCCAGCGCCACGACGCCTCGACGAGGAGTCCGCCGACGGCCGGTCCGAAGGCCGCGGCCAGGGCGCCGGTGGCCGCCCAGATGCGCACCGACCGGGCCCGACGTTCCGGCGGCAACGTCGCCACGACCAGACCCAGACTCGCCGGGGTCAGAATCGCCGCGCCCAGTGCCTGCAGTGCGCGGAATGCCACCAGCCACCAGACGCCCTGCGCCGCGGCACATGCGGCACTCGCCGCGGTGAATATCGCGAGACCGAGTAGGAAGCCGCCCTTGCGGCCGTACCGATCGACGATCCGGCCCGCCGGAACAAGGAGCGCCGCATACAGGATGGCGTACGCGTTGAGGATCCAGGACATCTGGGACAGGGTCGCGCCGGTGAAGTCGGCGCCGATGTCGTCGAAGGCGACGTTGACGATGAAGACGTCGAGGCTGGCCATGAACGCCGCCCCAGACAGGATGAGCAGGACGAGGCCGGGCCGCGCGACAGTCGGCGCCGGCGTCGCCGGGCCGCTTCGAGTGACCGTCATCGGACCGGCCATCCGAGAACCCGGCGACTCTGGCGCGCGGAGGCGAGGAGCCGGCCGCCGCGGTCGCGCAGCGTGGTGTCGTCGACCGACCAGCCGCCGGACGTCGAGGTGTTACGCGTATGGACGAGAATCGGCGCCGGAGTGGCGTCGTCCAGCGGCGCCGTCACATGCATGGAGAATGCCACCGTCGGAAGTGCAAGCGGCGCGGTCAGAATCGGGAAGACGGCGGGCGGTAGGCAATCCGCCAGCAGGGCCAGGTAACCGGCGTCGACGGCCATCGGGGTTCGGGTGGTGATCCATGCCCGCATCCAGGCCTCGTCGGCTCCGGTGAGCGCGAGCGGACCGTCGACCGGTCGCACATCGAGCTGCGCGCCCATCGGCACGATCTCCGGCGGAACCATGAAGGGGTCGAGCCCTTCCGGGCCGGGAACGCCCGCGACCCGGTCGATGACATCGGTGGGTGCCGATTCCCCGACCCGCCCGGTCGTGACTGATGCCGACGCGATGTCGACACCCGCCTGGGTGACCGTGACGTCGACGACCCTCGTGTGCCGACCGACCTCCCGGACCGTCGGCGTCAGGAGCAACTCCCCGCCGTCGGGCTTGCCGACGAATCGCAGATCGAGAGCGCGCACCGACGTACCAGGCGCCGCGTCGGCGCCGACCCGGACGGCCAGCGCCGCGATGGCACCACCGTGCGGGCCCGACCATCCCCACCAGGAGGGGCCGATGGTCGCCGACCATCGACCGTCTCCGGTCGGGCTTGCTTCGAAACTGTCCAACAATCCGTCATCAACGGCTTCTTGCCTGCTGAGTTGCTTCACGCAACTCATGCAAGCAGGTTGAGTTGCGTCACGCAACCCACTACTCTCGATCCTATGCGCCGCGCCTCATTCGCCGAGATGAACTGCTCGATCGCCCAAACGTTGGAGATCGTCGGCGAATGGTGGACGCTGCTGATCGTCCGGGACGCGATGTTCGGCGTGACGCGATTCGACGAGTTCTCGTCGCGGCTCGGCATCGCGCGCAACGTGTTGACCCAGCGACTGGACACCCTCGTCGAACACGAGATCCTGGCGAAGGAGCCGTACCAGGACAACCCGGTGCGCTACGACTACCGCCTCACCGAGAAGGGCCGGGACCTCTGGACGGTTCTGGCCGCGTTACGTCAGTGGGGTGACCGGTGGACCGCCGAGGACGGCGCACCAGTGGTGTCGACACACTCCTGCGGTCAGACGATGACGGTCGAGCCGACATGCTCGGCATGCGGCGAGCGAATCGGCACCGGCGAACTACGGGTACACCCGGGCCCCGGCGCGACTACGGACAATCCCCTCGCGGGGCTTCGCTGACCCTGGGCCGACACAGCCAACAATTGCCATCCCCCTGCGCGCTGGAGACCTGCGACGATGACGAAGTCCATGTCGAATAACTAGAACGTGTTCTACTGTGGACGGAGTTTCACCGCCGTCCCGAGGAGCATGATGCGGTTCACGTATGCCGAGGCCATGACCGATCCGTCGTACTACGCGCCGCTCGCGCAGGCCGCCGAAGCCGCGGGGTACGCCGGCTTCACCATTCCCGACTCGCTGGCCTATCCGGAGGAATCGGACGCGAAGTATCCGTACACCCCCGACGGCAATCGCGAGTTCCTCGACGGCAAGGCGTTCATCGAGACGTTCATCCAGGCCGCGGCGCTCGGCGCGGTCACCTCGACCATCCGTTTCACACCCTTCGTGGTGAAGCTGCCGGTCCGCCCGCCCGCGCTGGTCGCCAAGCAGGCCAGCTCGGTGGCGTACCTGACGAACAACCGCTTCGCGATGGGCGTCGGCACGAGTCCGTGGCCCGAGGACTACGACTTCATGGGCGTCGACTTCAAGCGCCGCGGCAAGCGGATGGACGAGTGCATGGACATCATTCGCGGCCTGACCACCGGCGAGTACTTCGAGTTCCACGGCGAGTTCTACGACATCCCCAAGATCAAGATGACGCCCGCGCCCACCGAACCGATCCCGCTACTCGTGGGCGGCCACGCCGACGCCGCGCTGCGTCGTGCGGTCATCCGCGGTGACGGCTGGATGCACGGTGGCGGTCCGCCCGAGGAGCTCGAGACTCTGCTGGACCGGATCAACGAGATCCGCAAGGCCGAGGGAAAGACCAACGATCCGTTCGAGATCCACGTGATCTCCATGGACGCCTACACCGTCGACGGATGTAAGCGGCTGGAAGACAAGGGGATCACCGACGTGATCGTCGGTTTCCGGCTGCCGTATGTCATGGGCGACGACACCGAGCCGCTGCAGACCAAGATCGACCATCTGAACTGGTACGCCGACAACGTGATCGCCAAGGTCAACGGCTGATCGTCCTGCCTCTCCCGGTATTCTCCGCCCTGCCCTGGGGTATGGCACGGTTGCACCACCTGTACCGCTGGGGCACACTGCACAGCAGGGCGCCTCACGCATGCCGTGGCGCGGCCGACGTGCGGTGAGACTCCGAGGCGAACACTCGCCGGGCGGGAGGACAGTGATGACCGATTCGCCGAGCGGGTCGGTGTATTCATCTGTGCGCGAGCAGCTTCCGCCGCGCAGACCCGACGTTCTCGATCGCCGCGGGTTCCTTCGCGTCGCCGGTGTCGCCGGAACCGCCTTGCTGGGCACGTCCGTGCTGGCCGCATGCGGTGGCGGGTCGTCGGACACCGTCAACACCATCAAGGCCGCCATCGCCGGTGAACCCGACCAGCTCGACCCGCAGAAGTCCAGTTCCTACTTCACCTTCGAAGTACTCGAGAACGTCTTCGACACCCTCGTCGAACCCGACGAACAGCTGCAGATGCGGCCCGCACTGGCCGAGAGCTGGGAGGTCAGCCCCGACGGCCTGCAATGGACGTTCACGCTGCGCGACGGGGTCACGTTCCACAACGGCGACCCGCTGACCGCAGCCGATGTCGAATACTCCTTCCGTCGGATCATCGACGAAGAACTGTCCAACGCATACAAACTCGAGACCATCGCGTCGATCACCGCCCTCGACGACCGTCGGGTCCGGTTCACCGTCAGCGCGCCGACCCCCAATCTGCTGACGAGCATCGGCGGATTCAAGGGGTTGGCCATCGTCAACCGCCGCAACGTCGAATCCGGTGAGATCACGACCAGGCCGATCGGCACCGGGCCGTTCTCGTTCGTCTCCCGGTCGCCGGGCGCATCCATCGTGTTGGCGTCGAATCCCGACTACTGGGGTGGGGCGCCCGCCGTCGACGGCGTGCGCTACAGCTTCATCTCACAGGGAACGACCGCGGTGTCCGCACTACGGTCGGGTGAGATCGATTGGACCGACGCCATTCCCGCCCAGCAGCTCAGCATCCTGCGCCGCGACGACGCACTCGATGTCGGGACCGTGGTCGCCAACGACTACTGGTACGTCACGATGAACTTCGACGCCCCGCCGTTCGACGACACCCGGGTCCGCCAGGCGGTCGCGTATGCGATCGACCGGGACTCGATCGCGCAGGTCGTCGGGTACGGGACCGCGACGCCCAACGAGCTCGCGATCCCCGCGACCAGTCCCTGGTTCGCACCCTACGACCGCTATACCGCCGGACTCGACCGCGACGCCGCCGTCGCGAAGGCCAGAGACCTGCTCCGGCAGGCCGGCATCCGCGGACTCGACATGCGCCTGATGGTGACCACCGAGTATCCCGAGACGGTGACGGCGGCGCAGGTGATCGCGTCGAACCTCGCCGACGTCGGGATCGACGTGCGGATCGAACAACTCGACTTCGGCGCGTGGCTCGATCGCCAGGCCGCCGGCGACTTCGACGCCCTGCTGCTCGGTTGGCTGGGCAACATCGACCCAGACGACTTCTACTACGCCCAACACCATTCCGAGGGCACGTCGAACTCGCAGAAGTACTCGAACCCCGAGGTCGACGCCTTGTTGGACCGGGGTCGAACCGAACTCGACGTCGAGGCCCGCAAGCGGATCTACGCCGAGGCCGCGAGCATCATCGCCGACGACGTGAGCTACCTCTACCTCTACAACCCGTCGTCGACCCAGGCTTTTGTGACGCAGCTCCGGGGATATGTCGTCCGACCCGACAAGGCCATCCGATTCCGCGATGCCCGGCTGGAGAGGAGCTGAGATGACCGCGTTGCACTCACCGCTGGTGCGCTTCATCATCGTGCGGCTGCTCTACACCGTCGCGGTCCTGCTCGGCGTGATCGTCGCGGTGTTCTTCCTGATGCAGGTCGTGCCCGGTGATCCCGTCCGCATCGCGCTCGGCACCCGCTACACCCCGGAATCGTATGAGGCGCTGCGCAGCGCCTCCGGACTCGACCAGCCGCTGGCATCACAGCTGGTGAACTATGTCGGCAGTGCCTTCACCGGTGACCTCGGTGTCAGCTTCCGCAACAGCGAACCGGTCACGACGATGCTCTTCGATCGGCTTCCCGCCACCATCACACTCGCGACCGCGGCGATCGTCGTCGCGTTGCTCATCGCCGTGCCACTCGGTTTCTGGGCCGCGCTGCGGGAAGGTCGGCTGGCCGACAACGTCATTCGCGTGGTGAGCCAGTTCGGGATCTCCGTGCCCGACTTCTGGATGGGCATCCTGCTGATCGGTCTCTTCTCCACCGCGCTCGGCTGGTTACCATCGGCCGGGTACCAACCCTTCGCCGACGACCCACTCGGTTGGCTCGAACACCTCGTGCTGCCGGCGATCACGGTCGGGGTGGTGACCGGGGCGATCATGACGCGCTACGTGCGCTCGTCGGTGCTCGACGTGGTGAACGCACCGTTCGTGACGACGGCCGAATCAAAAGGGCTGAGCACCAAGCGTGTTCTCCTCGATCACGTCGGACGCAACGCGCTCGTACCCGTGCTGACCATCTCCGGTATCCAGTTCGCAGGTCTGCTCGGTGGTGTCATCGTCGTGGAGGTCGTGTTCGCCTGGCCCGGACTGGGTCTGCTGGTCTACGACTCGGTCGCCGCGCGCGACTACCCGGTCCTACAGGGTGCGATCCTGCTCATCGCGGTGATCTTCCTGGTCGTCAACCTCGTCGTCGACATCCTCTACGCCGTCATCGATCCCAGGATTCGACTGTCATGACCCTCACCTCACCCGACCCGCCGGAGCCCGGTACCGGAGTCGACGACGAACCGGCCGGCACCGAGCTCAACAGCGGAACGTCGACCGATTCGGCCTGGCGATTGCTGCTACGCAACCGCACCTCGGTGATCGGGCTGATCATCATCGCAGTCGTCCTCGTGTGCGCGGTGTTCGGTCCGCTCATCGCTCCATACGGCGCCAACGAGATCGACGTCCCGAATGCGCTGCAGGCACCCAGTTGGTCCCATCTCTTCGGGACCGACGACCTGGGTCGCGACGTCTTCTCCCGGGTGGTGCTCGCCGCGTCGGTGAGCATGCGCGTGGCGGTCATCGCAGTGGCGATCTCCCTCACCGTCGGCGTGATCCTCGGTATGGTCGCCGGTTTCGCCGGCGGGGTCCTCGACACCGCGCTCATGCGGATCGTCGACGTGGTGTTCTCGTTCCCGGTGCTGCTGCTGGCGCTGGCCATCGTGGCCATCCTGGGTCCGGGCGTCACCTCGGCGATGATCGCTATCGGCGTGGTGTATATCCCGATCTTCGCCCGGGTGGCGCGCGCCGACACCCTGCGGGTACGGCAGACCCAGTACGTCCAGGCGTCACGAACCATGGGCGTACGAACACCCGCCATCCTCCTGCGGCATGTGCTGCCGAACATCTCGGGTCCGGTCATCGTCCAGACCTCCATCTCCCTCGCGTTCGCGATCCTGTCGGAGGCGGCGCTGTCGTTCCTCGGTCTGGGCGTCCAGCCGCCGGACCCGTCGTGGGGCCGGATGCTCTTCGACGCACAGGGGTTCATCACCACCGCCTGGTGGATGGGTGTGTTCCCCGGTCTGGCGATCCTCGTGACGGTCTTCGCATTCAACCTCGTCGGCGACGGCGTACGCGATGTGCTCGACCCGCGCCAGCGCACGCTGCTGCGCAACCGCGGGTACGAACGCAAGTCGCCGACGGTGACCACACCGTCGACCTCGAAACACGTCGACTCCGACGGATCGGTGCTGCGCGTGGACGACCTCGTCGTCGGTGTCGGTCCGCGAGAGATCGTGCACGGCATCAGTTTCTCGGTCGCGCCGGGTGAGACGCTCGGTCTCGTCGGGGAGAGCGGATCGGGCAAGTCACTGAGCGTGTTGTCGGCGACCGGGCTCTTCGACGCGCCCAGCGCGTACGTCCGCGGGTCGGCCCGCCTCGGCGACACCGAAATCGTCGGCGCGACACCGGCAAAACTCCGGGCCCTCCACGGTTCGCGCGTCGGATTCGTCTTCCAGGACCCGTCGTCGAGCCTCAATCCCCTGCTCACCGTCGAACAACAACTGACCGAGGGCCCGCGCCGGCATCTCGGCCTCTCGCGGGGCGAGGCGCGCGAACGGGCCCTGGCGCTGCTGCGCGACGTGAACCTGCCCGACCCCGAAAGCCGTTTGCGCGCATACCCGCATCAGTTGTCCGGCGGCCAACGGCAGCGCGTCATGATCGCGATCGCATTGGCCTGCGATCCGGAACTCCTCATCGCCGACGAGGCCACCACCGCACTCGACGTGACCACGCAGGCACAGATCATCGACCTCGTCGCGAAACTCCAGCGCGAGCGCGGTATGGCGGTGGTGTGGATCAGCCACGACCTCGGCGTCATCGGGCGGATCGCCGACCGGGTGATGGTGCTTCGATCCGGCCGGATCGTCGAGAGCAATGACGTCACAACGCTGTTCGACGACCCGCAGGACGAGTACAGTCGCACGCTGCTCGACTCACGCCCGCTGCTGAGCAAGGTCACCGAACGTGGTGGCGCGTCGCCCCTTCAGAAGCGGGTCGACGACGAGCCTCTCCTGAGTGTCACCGGGTTGGGCGTCGACTATGTGGTCCGCGGCCCGTCGGGGCGCCGGGTGGTGCACGCCGCCGACGGGGTGGACCTGCAGGTCGCTCGTGGCCGGACGCTCGGGATCGTCGGCGAATCGGGGTCGGGGAAGTCGACCGTGGCCGGCGTCATCACCGGCCTCATCACGTCCGCCCAGGGCACGACGGTGCGAGGCAGCGTGACCGTCACCCTCGACGGCCGGCGGGTCGAGGCCATCGGGGCACGCGGTGCCGACGAAGCCCTGCTCCGACGCCGCGTCGCCATGGTGTTCCAGGACCCGGCCGCCTCGCTCGATCCGCGGATGACGGTGGCGGCGTCGATCGCCGAACCACTGCGGACGCACGGCCTCACCGACGGCCGGGACGGCACGCGGAGTCGTGCCGAAGAGTTGCTCGCCGACGTCAGCCTCGACGCGTCATACCTCGACCGCTATCCGCACGAGATGTCCGGCGGCCAGCGGCAGCGGGTGAGCATCGCCCGCGCGCTGGCGTCCGACCCGGAGGTCCTGATCCTGGACGAATCGACGGCATCGCTCGACGTGTCGGTGCAAGCCAGCGTCCTCGACCTGCTCGCCGAGCTCCAGCGTCAGAAGGGGCTGACCTATCTGTTCATCGCGCACGACCTGGCCGTCGTCGAGCAGATCAGCGACACCGTCGCGGTGATGCAGGACGGGAAGGTCGTGGAGAGTGGACCGGCGTCGACCATCCTCCACGACCCCGCGACCGACTACACCCGCGCGTTGCTCGCGGCCATCCCGCCGGAGGTCCCGCAGCGGGCCTGACCCGTCGACTGTGCGTTGCAACCCCGCCACGCCCGTCGGCACGGTTGCCAGGACGTCGTCGGCTAGGGTGTCAGCGTGTCTCGACCCGACCCTGGTGACCACCTCGAGAACGCCGTCGGGCCCGACGGCCCCGTTCGCGATGACGACGAACCGAGCCACGAGGACTTCGCCACACGCCATGCACCGATGCCGATCGAGCTGCCCCTCGACGACGAAGAGGCGTCGACGAATGTCGGCCTGAAGACCCAGCTGGTGCGCTTCGTCATCACCGGCGGGTTCTCCGGGCTGCTGGACTTCGGGCTGACGATCCTCCTGCAATACGGTCTGGACGTCCCGTTCTGGCCCGCGAAATCCGCGGGATTCATCCTCGGCACCACCGTCGCGTACCTGCTGAACCGTCGATGGACGTTCCGAGCCGAACCGAGCATGGCGCGGTTCGTGTCGGTGGTCGCGCTCTACGTGGTGACCTACTTCGTCAACGTCGGCATCTACACGCTTCTCTCGCATGCCTGGCAGGAGACGCTGGTGTACAGCTTCGCGGCGTACGTCGTCGCCCAAGGCACGGCGACGGTCATCAACTTCGTCGTCCAGCGGATGGTCATCTTCAAGATCCGCTGACCCGAGAACGCACGGTCAACGAAAGCGGACGCCCAGTCGACGGGCAGGGTCAGAACTCCTCGTCGACGTCGGAGTCACGGGCGGCGCGCTCACCGCGGTCGAGGGTGGCGAGTTCGGCCAGGTCGGCGGGGTCGAGAGCGAAGTCGAACAGGTCGGCGTTCTCCACCTGACGGCCGGTGTGCGACGACTTCGGGACGACGCTGATGCCGTTCTGCACCGACCAGCGCAACGCGATCTGCGTCGGCGACTTGCCGTACTTGCGCGCGATCCGGAGGATGACCGGGTCGGCGAGCAGGCCTTCCTTGCGGCCGGTCGGATGCCACGCCTGAGCATGAATACCCTTGTCGGACATGAACTCCCGCAATTCGGTCCGTGGCAGTGAGGGAGAGCACTGGATTTGATTCAGAACCGGCCAGCGTCCCGTCTCGTCGAAGAGCATCTGCAGGTGGTGCTGTTTGAAGTTCGAGACGCCGGGTGTGCGGACGTATCCCTCGTCGGCGAGCGTGAGCAACGCTTTCCAGGAGTCGACGGTGCGGCCCAGGCTCGGGCACGGCCAGTGGATGAGGTAGACGTCGATATGCGCGACACCGAGCCTGCGGGCGCTCTCCTTGGCGGCGTTGATCGCCTCGTCGAAACCCTGGTCGCCGCCGCTCAGCTTGGTCTGCACGACGATCTCCTCGCGCGGGACGCCGGTGCCGTGCAGCCCCATCCCGACACTCAGCTCATTGCTGTACCGGGGCGCGGTGTCGAGGAGGCGGTATCCGGACTTGATCGCCGAGCTGACGGCGCTGACAGCCGGCCGGCCGAGCATGTTGTAGGTGCCGAGCCCCACCAGGGGGATCGAGGTGCCGTTGCTGAGCTCGACCGAGGGGATGTCCACCGCATCAGGATATGTCGACAACCGCATCCTGCGCCGCCGGTCGATCTGGAACGCTTGACCGATGAGTACCGGAGACGACGCGTCGTACGACGACATCGTGGTGGGCGCGGGACACAACGGCCTCACGGCTGCCGCCTACCTCGCTCGTGCCGGCCGGCGTGTGCTCGTCCTCGAGAAGGCCGACCACGTCGGCGGCGCCACGGTGTCGGCGACGCCGTTCGCCGGTCTCTCCGCGCGGTTGTCGCGGTACTCGTACCTGGTCTCGTTGATGCCGAGCCAGATCATCACCGACCTCGACCTCGACGTCACACTCATCCGACGCCGCTATTCGTCGTACACGCCCCTGCCGTCGGATCCGGCGCGCGGCATCCTCGTCGACAACCTCGATGACGATGCGACGGCCGCGTCGTTCCGGCGGGTGACCGGCTCCGACCTCGGCTTCACCGCGTGGCAGTCGTTCTACCGTCGGCTCGGCGTGGTCGCCGACCGCGTCTTCCCGACCATGACCCAGCCGTTGCGGACCGCCGCCGACATGCACGACCTCGTCGTCGGCCCAGGCAAGTCCACCACCGACACGTCGACCGCCGAACTGTGGGAGGCGCTCACCACGCTGCCGCTGGGTTCGCTGCTCCGTCAGTACTTCGACGACGACCTGATCCGCGGGATCGCCGCCACCGACGGACTCATCGGCACCTTCGCCGACCTCGATGATCCGTCCCTGCGCCAGAACATCTGCTTCCTGTACCACGTGATCGGCGGCGGAACCGGCGACTGGGACGTCCCGGTCGGCGGGATGGGCGCGGTGTCGGGTGCGCTCTACCAGGCGGCGACCTCGGCGGGAGCCGAGATCAGAACGGGCGTCGAGATCACCGGCGTCGATCCCGGCGACGGGACCGTCGAGACGACGAGCGGCACCTTCCGCGGTTCGATGCTCTATGCCGCGTGCGCGCCGCAGGTGTTCAACACGTTCCTCGACGGGACGCCGATCCCCTGCGAGCCGGACGCCCGCGGGTCGCAACTCAAGATCAACCTGCTGCTCGACCGGTTGCCGCGACTCCGCGACGGGTCGACCCCGCCCGCGTCGGCCTTCGCCGGGACCTTTCACATCAACCAGACCGCCACCCAGCTGCACGACGCGTGGCGGCAAGCAAATCGTGGTGAGGTGCCGGAAGTCCCGCCGTGCGAGATCTACTGCCACACGCTCACCGACCCGTCGATCCTGGGCCCGGAGCTCGCAGGCAAACACACGCTGACGCTCTTCGGGATGCACATGCCATCAGAGGTGTTCGACGAACCCGGTGCCGTCGAGCATGCCGTCGGCGCGACCTTCGCCTCGCTGAATTCGGTGCTGGGGGAACCGATCCAGTCGGTGATCGCACACGATGCGAACGGCCGGCCGTGCATCGAAGCGAAGACCCCGCAGGACCTCGAGGACGCCGTCGGACTGCCCGGCGGACACATCTTCCACCGGCCGCTGCAGTGGCCGTGGGCCGAGACCGCATCCGAGGTGGGCCGGTGGGGTGTGGAGACCCCTCACCCGCGAGTGTTGTTGTGCGGCGCGGGCGCTCGACGCGGCGGCGGGGTCAGCGGTATCCCGGGCCGCAACGCCGCGGCGGCGGTCCTGGGTGTGGATGCGCTCGATGTGCCGCGGTAATGGGGCGCTAGGACAAACTTTTGGCTCCCTCAGCGCACAGTGCCGTGCTCGGCGGCCAACCGCCGCACCCGCTCGCTCAACCCGCGGGTCGGTGGCGAGCGCACCGTCGGGGACGAACCACGTATCTGTGGCGTCCCGCTGCCGGCGACTCTAGCCTCGACCCGTGGACAGCATCATTCGTCTCAACTCGTCCCAAGTGGACGCCTTGTTCGGCGCGTCGCCAGCAGTCGTACTCCTCGCCGAGCCCAGCTCCGGCCGTGTCGCCTGGGCGAACGAGAGCGCGTCGGAGTACTCCAACGCTCGGGTGCACCGTCACGTCGCGCCGACGAGCGGGCCGGCCGGGTCGTCGGCGACGGTCGCCTCCGACGACGAGGATGGCCCCTCGGTCGAGGCGACGGTGGTCGACGTCGTCGTCGACGGACAAGCGCGCTGGTTGGTCCAAGTCGACAACCGTGGACCTCTGGACGCGGAGCCCAACGAGGTGTCGCTGACCGCCACCTACGTGGAGACGCTGAGCCGGCACACTGCTGCCGGTCTCCTCGTATTGGCGCACGACGGCACGATCCTTCATGCGACCGACCGCGCACTGGAACAGTTCGGGATCAGGCGCAACGCCTTCATCGATCACCGGATCGAGGAGTTCGTCAGTGTCCGATCCGACGATGACGCCTCGGGGTGGAGCGCCGCGGTCGCGGCGATGGATCCGATCGCGACCGTGCAGTTCGAGATCCCCGTCCGAATCGGTTTGCAACGCGGCCCGTCGTTCCTCGGCGGCACCCTCGAACGCGTGGCCGGCAGACCTGACGAGGAACTGCTGCTCACCGTCTACGACATCTCCGATCGCATTCGTCGCGAGCAGCAGCGCACCCGCGATGTGGAGCAGCAGAACTATCAGGCCCGCTATAACGTCATGGGCGATCTCGCGATGGCCGTCGCACACGAGCTCGGCCAACCACTGACTGCGGCAAGAAACTTCATCGCCGCCGCGCTGGCGTCGGTGTCCAACGGCCATGTCGCCGATGACATCGCTGCGGGCTCGGTGACCCGGGGCCTACAGGGGGCCCAGAAGCAGGTCGACCGGGCCTCGGCGGTGATCGCCAGCATGCGACGCTTCGTCGGGCACCTCGAACACTCGCAGGAACAAATCGATCTGAACGTCATCGTGAACGAGTGCTTGTACTTCGTCCGACTGAGGGCGGAGGCTTCTGCGGTCACCGTCAATACAGACATCTCACCGACCGAGGTATCGGTGTGGTGCGAGCGCGTATTGACCGGACAGGTCGTCTTGAACCTGTGTTTCAACGCGATAGACGAAATGGCGGAGAGCGAACGAGACGTCCGCACCATCACCGTCTCGACCCGGAGTGCCGACGAGGCCGGGATCTTCACCGTCGAGGATCGAGGCCGTGGGATCACCCGCGATCCCTTCACCGAATCGTTCACATCGAAGCCCGACGGGAATGGCATCGGGTTGGCGCTGAGCTACCGGATCATCACACGTCAGAGCGGTCAGATCTGGGCGAGACGCCTGTCCGTCGGTTCCCAGTTCGGATTCCGACTACCCAACCGTCGGGGGATTGACTCAGGCCGCTAGGGGAAACCTTTAGGTCCTGTCACTCTTCCCTCATGGCCCGTGACTCGCGTAGTTCCTAGCATTTTTGTGCAGATGCAACTCATCGATCAGCCCGATCGCAACGGATTGCACTTCACAGCCCCCACGAAAAAGGTCTACATGAAGACTCGGACATCAAGCCCCCACCACACCAAGAGCAGCAGAGTCCGCGTCGGGCTCGCCGCCGGCGTCGGGACAGCGCTGGAATTCTACGACTTCGCCATCTACGGCACTGCGGCCGCACTCGTCTTCGGGCACATCTTCTTCCAGACCGACGACGCATGGTTCGCCACTTTCATGAGCCTCGCGACGTTCGCTCTGGGCTTTCTGATGGCCCCGGTGGGTGCGGTTCTGTTCGGGTGGATCGGTGATCGTTACGGCCGCCGCCCGTCGCTGTTCCTCGCCTTCGGCCTCATGGGCGCATCGACTCTCCTGATGGGGCTGCTCCCGACATACGCGGCGATCGGCATCCTCGCACCCCTGCTCCTCGTCCTGCTGCGCCTGTGTCACGGGCTGGCTCGAGGCGGTGAGAACGCGGGTGCCGCGGTGTTCGCCATCGAGCACGCGCCGGACCGTAGTCGAGGCCTCTACGGCTCCTTCGTCGCCATCGGGTCGCCGATCGGACTGATCCTGGCCAACTTCGCCTTCGCGCTGGTCCTACTCCTGCCCGACGACGCGGTCACCGACTGGGGATGGCGACTGCCGTTCCTCGCCGGCGGCGTCGTGCTGGTGTTCGGGATCTGGGTACGCAAGGGCGTCGACGAGACCCCCGCGTTCAAAGAGATCGAGGGCGAGCCGGCCGACGAGTTGCCCAAGGTCCCGCTCATGGATGTGCTGCGGCGCCGCTGGCGTGTCCTCCTGCTGGCCGCGGGCGTGAACATCGGTCTGAACGCTTCGACCTTCGCGCTGGCGACCTTCATGCTGTCCTACGCCGCCGCCGACGCGCCGGAAGGCCTCGGGCTTTCACGTCAGCCCATCGTCGAGGGCACCCTGCTCGCCCTCGCCGGACACGCGGTGGTCAACGTGTTCGCGGCATGGTTGTCCGACCGGATCGGACGGAAGCCCGTCATGATCTTCGGCGCGGTCGCGTCCTTCTTCTCCGCGTTGTTCATGTTCCAGATCACCTCCGCCGGCACCGTCACGGCCGTGAACACGGCGATCTTCATCGGCTTCATCGCCACGGGCTTCCTGTTCGGACCCATGTACACCTTCTACGCCGAGCTGTTCCCCAAGGAGCAGCGCCAGTCGGGCCTCGGATTCGCGTTCCACATGGGCGCGGTCCTCGGCGGCGGGATCTCGCCGCTGGTGGCGAATCGCATCATCGCCGAGACCGGCAATGGACAGTACGTGGGTTACTACCTCGCGGCGCTGCTCGTGGTGTCCTTCCTGTGTCTGCTGGTGCTCCCCGAGACCGCTCCGATCCGCCGACAGGTTCGCGATGCGCACGAACCGAGCGACGCGGGATCGCGGGTATGACCCACAGCGGCACCGGGTGGCGGCGGCGCACCTGAGCGCGCGCCACCGTCCCCGGACCGCTTTAGGATGAACACATGCCGGGACCGTCGACGAGCCAGTCGCCAGAACCGCAGGTCTATGTGGTCGACGACGACCGAGACCTCTGCGATTCGGTGGCGCTGCTCCTCGAGACCATCGGCATCACGCCGGAGATCTGCCTGTCCGCCGACGACTTCCTGGCCCGCTACGACGGGGAGCATCCGGCGTGCATCATCCTCGATGTGCGGATGCCCCAAATGAGCGGCACCAGGCTGCAGCAACGTCTCAACGAGATCGCACCACACGTGGGGATCATCTTCGTCTCGGCACACGGAGACATCCGGTTGTCGGTGACGACCCTGCGTGCCGGTGCGCTCGACTTCCTGGAGAAGCCCTACGATCCCCAGCAACTCCTGGACGCGGTGGAGAGCGGCGTGAATGCGGCGGTGGACAGGTTCGCCAACTTCCGGCAGAAGCGAGAGATCGAAGAGAACCTGGCGATCCTGACCCCGCGTGAACGGGAGATCCTCAGCTTGGTCGTCGAAGGCTTTCCCAGCCAGCAGATCGCGACCAGACTCGGCATGAGCGTCAAGACCGTCGATGTGCACCGCACACGGATCAAGACGAAATCTCGTGCGGACAGCCTCCCCACTCTGGTCCGCGACATCCTTCGCTTCGACGTGGCGGTGGACCAGTGATCATCGACCCGATCCGGTTCAGTCCCCATCGATCTTCTGCGCATTCGCCCACCGGCGTCCCGGGTCGCCGCCCCACGCATCCCAGGCCACACGTCCCGCTGTCGGGAAGCCGTCCTCGCCGTTGTTGAACCCGGTCGCGTTCTTGTCCACCTCGTGACGAGAGAAGTAGTTGCGCATCTTCTTGATCTGGTCGTCGTCGACGTCCTTGCCGTCGGCCAACTGATGGGCCCGATGACGGCCGGTGTCGGTGAACCCCTTACCCGCCTTGCCGTCGTCGATCCATCGCACCGCGCGCTGGGCAGCCTCCTGGACGTCCTTCGGTGGCTTGTGACTCATCTGCGCGCTCCTGTCGTCGGGGTCGTGAGATATCCGCGTGCCCGTCGGAGCCAGGCGCCAAACCCGTCGACGGGGCCCTACAAGCGCATCTCGGCGAGGGGACGGTCATCGGCGATGGTCGTCGTCGCCCGATCCGCCTTTCGCGCGGGTAGCGACACGAACGGCGTCGGCCACCAGAACCAGCGACCGGACAGTCGCGCGATCGCCGGCATCACCAACGTGCGGACGAGAAGGGTGTCGATCAGCAGTCCGATCGCCACGGTCGTGCCGATCTGCGCGACGTTGTGGGCGTAGCTGGCGAGCATGGCCAGCATCGTGATCCCGAAGGTGAGGCCGGCCTGGGTGACCACGCTGCCCGTACCGACCATCGCGCGGATCAGACCGGTTCCACCGCCCGCGCCGTACTCCTCACGAAAACGACTGAACAGCAACATGTTGTAGTCGGCACCCACGGCGACCAGAAAGGTGAACGCGATGGGTGCGACCGACCAGTGCAGTGGATTGCCGATGAGGCCCTGCCACAGGAAGACTGAGACACCCATCGCGGACAGATAGGAAAGCCCGACGGTCCCGATCACCGCGAGCGCGGCGACCAGACTGCGCAGCAGGAAGAGGACGACGCAGAACACGAAGGCGAACGCGGCGACGACAATCGCGATGAAGTCCTCGTGCGCGAACGACTCGATGTTCAGCAGCGTGCCGCCCGGCCCGCCGATGCTGACGGTCGATCCGGCGAGCGAGGTGTTCTTGATCGCCGCCAGTGACGTCGGGATCACCTCCGCGCTGACGTCCATCGCGTCGCGGCTGAAACCTTCGCGCTGCGGCGTGACGATCATCCGGGTCGCCTTGCCGTCGTCGGAGAAGTAGTAGGGGATGCCGCTCTGGAAGAGCGGACTCTCCAGCGCCTGGCTGGGTAGGAAGAACCCGCCGGAAGCGGGACTGCCCGCCGAGTACGCCCCGCTGACCTCGTCGAGGAAGTCGGTGATCTCGCCGATCTGCGGCAGCAGGGCCCCCAGGGTCGTGCGTAGCGGGCCGATCAGCTCGCGGATCTCGGTGACCGTCGCGCGCAGCGTCGGGATCTGCGCGGCCGCAGTGGGCAGCGCATCGCCCAGGGAACGAGTGCCGCTCGCCAGTTCCCGCACGGAATCACGCAGTGCGGGAACGTCATCGAGCACCGAAAGTCCGGTAAGCGCGGTACGGCACGCGTCGACACCCCGGCACTGCGGGACCGATTCGACGAGTCCACGCACCGGCGCGATCCCCGCCGACAGTTCGTCGACCTTGGTGAGTGTCGACTCGCTCGTTCGTTGCAATTGCGCAGTGGCATCGGACAATGAGCCCGCGCCGGCCGCCCCTTGCTGCAGCGCGGTGTCGAGGCCGTCGATGGCGGTGTCCAGGCGATCGACCGTTGCACCGATTGCGTCGAGTTCGGAGATGCGGTCGCGCAGAAGCGATGTCATCTGTCCGAAGCGGTTGCCGATGTACCCCGCCTGCGAGGTGAGGGTGCCTTGGTCGAGGGTCTCCCCGAGGGGTCGGGTGATCCCCTGCACCGCGTTCACGCCGTCGATCGAGGCGACGGCATCGGTCATCTGCGCGAGAGCGATCAGATCCGCCGCATTGCGCATGTCATGGTCGGATTCGACGATGAGCACGCTCGGCGCCATGATGTTCGGCGGCAGGTGCCTTTCTGCCGCAGCGAAACCCACGTTCGCCGGCGAGTCCGCCGGCTGGGCGCGACGTTCGTTGTAGCTCGGCGCGTACATCGCGAGCGGGATGATCATGACGGCGAGAACAGCGAGTGCCGCGGCGAGTATCGGGCCGGGCCAGCGGGCGACCGTGGTCCCGATCCGGCGCCAGCGGCGTGGCGACGCCGACTCGCGAGGCTCCACGAACCCGAGCCGGGTGGCGAGGGCCAGGACCGCGGGGCCGAGGGTGAGCGCAGCCGCGAGGGTGATGAGAATGGCTATGGTGCAGGGTAATCCCGAGGTGCTGAACATCGCCAGACGCGTTGCCGCGAGGCACGCCATCGCACCGGCCACTGTCAGCGCCGACGCCACGACGATGTGCTGTACGCCGGCCAGTGCGTCGTAGTAGGCGTCTTCGGGGTCACGTCCCTTTCGGCGCGCCTCCTGATATCGGCCCACCAGGAAGATCCCGTAGTTGGTGCCCGCGCCCAGGACGATCACCGCCGACAGCGCCGCGGCGAAGATCGAGACCTTGATGACCTCGTTCTCGGCCAGGAAGGAGATCGTTGCGCGGGCCACGGCCAACGCCAGCCCCACCCCGAGCAGTGGCACCATCGCGGTGACGACGGACCGGTAGACCAGCAGCAACACGGCACCGACCAGCAACGCGCACACCGACACCAGCAGGATGATGGAGTCGTTGATCGCGACCATCTCGTCGTTGACGACGGCCGACGGCCCGGTGACGTGCACGTCGATGCCGGGTGGCGGCGTCGACGCGGCGATGGTGTCACGCGCTGCCTGGGTCGATTCCATGGCGAGCGCGGTGCCCATGTTGCCGGCGAGGTTCACCAGGACGTAGGCGACGTGGCCGTCGGCACTCTGCGCGGCCGGGGCGAGGTCGGGGTTCGACCACAGGTCCATCGCAGAGTTGACGTGCTCGGTGTCCGCGGTCAACTCGGCCAACAGGTCGGTGTAGTACGTACGGGATTCGGGCCCAAGGGGTTCGTCGCCCTCCATCAGGACGTAGACGAAGTTGTTGCTGCCCCCGCCGCCGAAGTACTCACCCATCTTGACGAGCGCCTGCACGGACGACGCCTCGTCGGGCAGGAAGGACTGCGCATGTTCGGTGACCGTCGATTCCAGTTGCGGTACAACGATGTTGAGACCACCTGCGATGAGAAGCCAGATGACGATGACCGGTACCGAACACGCGTAGAGAAATCGTGCGAAACGTGGCCGAGCAGAATCTTTGTCGCGCAGTACCTCACGATGCACCGGCCGCCGGACCTCCGCGGCGAGCCCACGCCTGAGTCGAGCGAACCGCTCACGTGCGGTCATCGATCGCTCCCCGTCCTCGGCGCTCATCTACGCCACCGGGACCAGACAATTGGCGACCGTACTGCCATCGGAGCCCGACCCCGTTTGACGTACCCGCTCGAATCCGTTGACCCGCACCGCACATGACAGCGCTCCTCGACCGGACGATTGGGTCAGGACACCGACAGACGACGTCAGTTCCCGCGTACGGAGAATCACTCGCCACGGAACGGACACCTTGTCGTCGACGACCCGTCCCCCGGGCTCGATGTAGGACACCCGCGCTGACGAGCCCGCCGGGCCGGTCACCACGTACTCGATCGACTTGTCGCGCACGACGCCCGCCTCAGGCGCCGCCGGCGAGTGGCCGATCGCCCGGTCGGGGATCTCACTCAGGCGCAGCTTGCCGACGTAGAACGCCGACACGGACATCACCGCGATGACCACCAGAACGACCCACCACGAGCCTGCGTACGCGACGGACTTCTTCATCGGACCCCCATCGACATCAGACATCCGCGTCTCGACCTGGCCTTATGCCTGCCGAGCCGCGTTCAGCCTGCCAGTGGCAGGGACTCTATATGTGACATCGCACGTTGGCAAGGTCCACCGAACGCCCGCGTCTTGTCTCGACAGCCATCCGACGCGGACCTCCGCCATGAACTCCATGCGTGATGGCCGTGACCCCTTCTTCCGGGGGTGGTGAGTCACGTCGCGAGGCGCGACCATGGGCTCCTCGCGAAGCGAGCAGGGTGCGCCCCTGTGACGGAAGGCCTTGCCATGACCACGAGCCGATTCCCCTTGACCGAACTCGCCGACCTACCGGCTGACCTCCGTGAACGCATCGAACCCATTGCGGAGAAGTCGGGCTTCGTCCCCAACATCTTTCGCGCACTGGGTCACCGCCCGAACGAGTTGCGAGCCTTTCTCGACTACCACGACGTCCTGATGGAGGGCCCCGGTCCGCTGTCGAAAGCCGAACGCGAGCTGGTCGTCGTCGCCTCGTCCGGAGCGAACCGCTGCATCTATTGCGTCGTCGCCCACGGCGCCATCCTGCGCGTGCGATCCAAGGACGCACACCTCTCCGATCACGTGGCAACCAACCCTGCCGGAGCGGTCCTGGATGAGCGTCAGCGCGCAATCGTCGATCTCACCCTCGCCCTGACCAGGACCCCAGAACTGTTCGCGGACAGCGACATGGCCCGCGCCCGGGAAGCGGGGCTCACCGATGACGAGATCTGGGACGTCGGGGCGATCACTGCGTTCTTCGCCGCGTCGAACCGACTCGCACACCTGACGGCGGTGGCACCCAATCACGAGTTCTATTCCATGGGTCGGTGACTCGGGACACGGCCGGATCAGCTCACCGCGGATCGAGCCGGTACAGACACGAGTGAGCGGGTGTCACCACACGAGGCTAGGTGGAGCTCAGTGCCGAAACGAGCACCGACACGAGCCTGGGTATCGCGGTTCGATCTGCCGACGCATGCGCCGGGTCGAGCTGCCCGATCGACATTCCCCAGCAGTCGGGATCTTCTAGCAGCGCGCCGAGTGCCTGTCCGAGTATCGCGATGGTCGGCCCGCTGTTTCGGCCGTTCACGTTCTCGGCGATCGGCGCGTCCAGAAAGTCGAGTACGTCGACATCGAGATGCACCAGGAACGGTCCGGACGCCAGAATCCGGCGGGCGTCGGCGGCCGCACGACGGGGGTCGTCGCAGAGCGCGGTCTGATCGACGACCGCGATTCTGTGTTCTGCAGCCTGTCCGCGTTCCCAATCAGTTGTCTCTCGACTCAGATCAACGCCGAGGTAGACCAGCTCCGACGGCCGCAACAACGGTGTGCGGTACATCAGATCGACCAACTCCGGCGCGGCCCCCTCGAGACCCAGCGCGTGCGCCATCCCCATCCAACTCAGCGAGCCCTCCGTCGTCGAGCGGGGGGTGTTGAGATCCAGATGCCGGTCGATGTAGACGAGCCTGGGCCGTTCTCCGGCACGTGCCATCGCGTCACAGAGTCCGAAGGCGACTGTGCAGCTTCCGCCGAGCACGAGCAGACGTTGGTCAGCTGCGAGCAGGCTCGCCGCAGCGGTGGAAAGCTCGACGAGTGCATCCGCCTCTTCGCCGAGGTTCTGCGCGAACGGTCGCTCACGGTCGGGAAACCACAGCCGTGTCGTCAGATCGCCGGCATCGACGACGTCCGTGCCTGACGCCCGCAGCTGTTCGACGAGGCCGGCAGCTCGCAACGCGCCGGGCGCTCGTTCTACACCCACGCAGTAGGCGCCGGCACTACTGGGCACACCCAGCACCGTCGTTCTCATCGAGTGCCGTCGACTGAGCTGGCGTGAGCTGGCTCCATGGCACCCATCGTCGCAGAACCAATCGCCTGTTGGCCGCCCAGATCGGAATGCAGACCATGAAGATCCGAAGCCGACGTCCTGGCCGACCCGCCGCCCAGCTCGCACATGAGGGCGAGGTCGGGCCACGTCACGAACGCCGTGATCCATAATCGCGAGCATGCAGAAGCCGGCTTGCCCGATCCGACGCCGGACCGCGCCCGAGGTCCGAGAAGCTCTGCTCGTCGCGGCTGTCGCCGAACTCGACGAGGCCGGACCCGAGAACGCGAGCCTGCGTGCGATCGCCCGCCGGGTGGGTATCACGCATCAGTCGGTGGCCCACCATTTCGCCGATCGTCGGGCGTTGTTCACGGCGGTCGCGGTCCGCGGTTTCGACAACCTCCACACCGAACACATGCGTGCTCTCGAGCAACTGCCGGACGACGCCCCGCTCGGCGAGGCCGTCGCCACGCTGGGGCAGGTCTACGTCCGATTCGCGCGTGACAACCGCGCCACGGTCACGCTGATGATGGGCTCACGACTCGTCGACAACAAGGCGCCCGACCTGGTCGCGGCACGGGCGCGCGGATGGGAGTTGCACACGCGCACCGTCTCCGACGCCGCCGACCACGGTTGGGGCGGCGGCGTGCCCGGCAAACTCATCGCCGTCGCAACCTTCGCCATGGCGCACGGCCTGGCCGCACTGGAGACCGACTTCGCCGACCAATTGCCCGACGGCACCGGCATCGAAGACCTGCTCTCGCTGGTCAACGCCGTGATCATCACTCCCCCGCACCAGGATTCGTGATCGCCGGGGGACGTTCGGCATCGGCCCGTCAGAGCATGTGCACCTTGCGGTAGATCCGCGCCGCGGGCCGGGTGAGCAGACCCACCTCGTCGAGGAAGCCCATCAAGTGCGCGCAACCCGAGCGGACCATTGACTGGAAATGGTGGTTGCGGCGCATCTCTCCGACCGCCCGACGGTGGTCCAGACCGGCGTCGGCGTAGGCCTTCGGGCGGACGAGGCTGACGAGGATGTAGGACACGGCCATCGCGGTGATCACCGAACTGAGTTGTCGCCGAATCCAACTGGCGTCCGCCATGGACTGGCGCACCTCCTCTCGCGCGAAACGCATGTGGCGAGATTCCTCGAGGACGTGGATCTCGTTGACGGTGCGCACGAGCGGCAGCACCCGATCGTCACGCATGCAGCCACGCTGCAGCACGTCCAGGACTTCCTCGGCGGCAAGGATTCCGGCGTAGGCGACTTCGCTGCCCGCGACCCGCATGAACAACTTGCCGAAGCGACCCAGGCGCGGATGCGGCGTGTAGCTGGTCCCGGTCAGCTTGTGCGACGTCTTGGCGAACATGAGCGAGTGCCGACACTCGTCGGCGACCTCGGTCAGGGCGAACTGGAACTCCGGGCGATGGTAGTCGCCGAGGTACTGATCGCGGATCACCATCTCCTGCAGCATCATCTCGAACCAGATGCCGATGCTCATGATCGACGCCGTCTCGTGCCGGGTGAGGGCGATCCGCTGCTGCTCGGTCATCTCATTCCAGTAGGCCGTTCCATACAGAGTCGACCACTCCGGGCTGCAGCCGTACTTGTCCTTCTCGAGCGGCGCATCCCAGTCGATCTCGGTCAGCGCATTGCGCGACAACCGCGCGGCAGATGCCAGCAAGCGCTGCGACACCTCGTCGATTCCGTCGTCGGAACGGGTCACATCTCTGAGCGCTTCCATGCCGGGCTCCTCGTCGTGCGCGGTAGTACGTCTGTGATGCATGCCACCACGTATCGTGCCATCAGTCAATGGTGCGTTTCTCGATGGCATCGACGAGCGCTTGGAGGTCATGGGTACGACTCCGCGTCCCCGGCATGACGGTCGGTCTGTGAACCCCGCCCAGGTAACCTCTCTAGCGATGTCTACTGAAGAGTTGCTGCCGATCACGACCCGCAAGCTGGTGGGCTGGTCTCGCACCACCCCGATCGAGGGTCACGTCCTGTCCACGCCGTACCCAGAGGTCATCGCCGAGGCGGTGGCCCGCGTGGCTGACGACAACGCGGACAAGCCGGACTACCTCAAGCGCGGCGTCATCGCCCGCGGACTGGGCCGCTCGTACAACGAGTCGGGCCAGAACAGTGGCGGCCTCACGATCGACATGACCCCACTGACCAGGATTTACGCGATCGACGACGAGTCGGCCACGGTCGACGTCGACGCCGGCGTCTCCCTGGACACGCTCATGCAGGCGGCGCTCCCCCACGGCTTGTGGGTCCCGGTGCTCCCGGGTACCCGACAGGTGACGGTGGGCGGCGCGATCGCCCACGACATCCACGGCAAGAACCACCACAGCCAGGGCAGCTTCGGCAACCACGTCGTCGAGATGCAGTTGCTCGTCGCCGACGGCCGCATCCTCACCCTCACCCCGGGCGGCTCGGCCGACGACCCGAACGGCGAACTCTTCTGGGCGACCATCGGCGGCATCGGACTGACGGGCATCGTGCTGCGCGCCAAGATCCAGATGAAGCGCACCGAAAGCGCCTACTTCATCGCCGACACCGCGCGCACCGGCTCGCTGCAGGAGACCCTCGACCTGCATCTCCAGGACGGATTCGAGGACGGATACGAATACGCCTCGGGCTGGTTCGACACCATCAGCGCGCCGCCGAAGCTCGGTCGCGGCACGTTTTCCCGGGGGAATCTCGCCCGCGTCGACGAACTGCCGGAGAAGTACCGCGACAACCCGCTGTCGTTCAACAACAAGCCACTCGTCCGGTTCCCCGACATCTTCCCGCGCGGGTTGGCGAACAAGCTCAGCTTCTCCGCAGTCGGCGAGGCGTACTACCGGATCGGACCGCCCAGTGAGGGCAAGGTCAAAAATCTCGCGCAGTTCTACCACATGCTCGACGTGTTCGGTGACTGGAACAACGCCTACGGACGCGGCGGTGGTTTCTGCCAGTACCAGTTCATCGTGCCGACCGGCAACGAGGGCGAGTTCACCGCGCTCATCGAGGACATCCAGGCGTCGGGCCATGTCAGCTTCCTCAACGTCATCAAACTCTTCGGCGAGGGCAACCGGGCGCCGCTGAGCTTCCCGTTCAAGGGCTGGAACGTCTGCCTCGACTTCCCGGTCAAGGCCGGCCTCGCCGAGTTCCTCAACGAGCTCGACCGCCGCGTCATGGCGATGGGCGGCCGCCTCTACACCGCCAAGGACTCGCGCACCTCGGCCGAGAACTTCCACGCCATGTACCCGGAGATCGGCGACTGGATCGCGACGCGTCGTCGCATCGACCCCAACCGGGTGTTCATGTCGGACATGGGTCGGCGCCTCGAACTCGCCTGACCGACTGCCCTTTTCGACGCGCCGCACGCGCACCCGACCTGTACGTCACCGAAAGCGAGTACATAATGATCAACGCCGTGGGCGTCCCACAGTCCATCCTGGTCCTGGGCGGCAGCTCCGAGATCGGGCTCGCCATCACCGCGGAGTACCTCAGCAAGGGCCCCGCGCGGGTCATCCTCGCCACCCTGCCGGGTGACCCCACCGCCGCCGCGGCGGTGGAGAAGGCCAAGAACGCCGGCGCCACCGAGGTCACGCAGATCGACTTCGACGCCCGCGCCACCGACACCCACCGGGCGGTCATCGACAAGGCGTTCGCCGACGGTGACGTCGACGTCGCGATCGTCGCCTTCGGCATCCAGGGTGACGACGAGCAGGCCTGGCAGGACCACGGCCTCGCGGTCGCCGAAGCCGAGATCAACTACACCGCAGCGGTTTCCGTCGGTGTTCTGCTGGGCGAAAAGTTCAAGGCGCAGGGCCACGGACAGATCATCGCGATGAGCTCCGTCGCCGGCGAGCGCGTCCGCCGCAGCAACTTCGTCTACGGCTCCACGAAGGCCGGACTCGACGGCTTCTACCTCGGGCTCGGAGAGGCGCTGCGCCCCTTCGGTGCTCGCGTCCTCGTCATCCGCCCCGGCCAGGTCCGCACCCGGTTGTCGGCGCATGTCAAGGAAGCGCCGCTCACGGTCGACAAGGAGGACGTCGGTCGCCTGGCGGTGGCCGCGGCCACCAAGGGCAAGGAGATCGTCTGGGTGCCGGGGCCGTTCCGCTACATCATGATGGTGCTCCGCCACATCCCGCGTCCGATCTTCCGCAAGTTGCCGATCTGATCGCTGAATCGCCCAATCGCTGAACAGCAGAGTCTGAGTGGACGTGATGAACCGACCTGACCCTTCGAGACGTCCCTCCGCAAGCTCCGGGACTCCTCAGGGAGCGGAAGAGGACTCGCCCCCCGCAAGCTCCGGGACTCCTCACGGAGCGGAAGGCGAAGCGCCCTCCGCAAGCTCCGGGACTCCTCAGGGAGCGGGGGGAGAGTCGCCCACCGCACCTCAGGGAGCCGGGGGAGAGTCGCCAACCGCACCTCAGGGAGCGGGGGAAGCCTCGCCGGCCGACCTTCGAAGTACAACAGGCTACGGGCGGGCCGTTCTGTCGCTGCTGATCGCCGTGGTGGTCGGCGGGTTGGTGTCGATGGCGGGACTGACGGCCATCGGAACCGTCGAGTGGCCGGCGTTCAACTCCTCCAACGTGACCCGGTCGCTGACGACCGCCGGACAGGTGCTGGCGATCGCCATCCTGGTGATCGCCGCACTGCTCTATCGCTACGGCAAAGGCCGACTGCTGGTGCCGGTGCTGTCGGCGGCCGCGATGTCGGGCTTCGTCACGGTGACCATCGGAATGCCGCTGGGCGCGACACGTCTCTACCTCTTCGGACTCTCGGTCGACCAGGAGTTCCGCACCGAATACCTCACCCGCATGACGTCGAGCCCGCACCTCGCGGACATGACCTACACCGATCTGCCGCCCTATTACCCGGCCGGCTGGTTCTGGTGGGGCGGCCGGTTCGCGAACCTGCTCGGCCAGCCCGGCTGGGAGGCCTACAAGACCTGGGCGATCGTGTCGATGGCGGTGGCCGCGGCGGTCGGCGTCATCCTGTTCATCCGCATGTTCGGCGCCGATCGCGGTGTCGCGCTGGGCCTCGCGGTCACCACCGTCACGTTGCTGTACGCCTCGCCGGAACCGTACGCGGCCATTCTGGTGCTGATCGGCGTACCCATGCTGATCACGCTGACCTACGCGCTGCGCGGACGAACCCGAGCCGCCGACGGACCCGTGGGTCCGCTCTTCGGCGCGACGAGTTGGCCTGCGGTGGCGGCGTCCGGTGTGTTCCTGGGGATCTCGGCCGCTACCTACACGCTCTACACCGGACTGTTCGCCCTCTCAGCTGTCCTGCTGGCCGGTTACTTCGCCGTCCAAGGCTGGCTGAGCGCGTCGAACAAGGCCACTCCGTCGGCCACGGTGACCAGCCGCCGGCGCGGTGTCGTGCTCGCTGTGATCGGTCGTCTGGTCGCCGTCGGGGTCATCTCCGGCCTGATCGCCCTGCTGGTGTGGGCGCCCTACCTGTGGGCACGCCTGACCAACACGCCCGCCAGCGGCGGTACCGCCGAACACTATCTGCCCGAACGCGGTTCGGTGCTGCCGCTGCCGATGTTCGGGCTGAACCTCGTGGGCGCGATCACGATGATCGGCCTCCTCTGGATTCTGCTGCGCTTCCGCACCCGCACCGTCGCACTGGCCATGGGCGTCACGGTGGTGACGGTCTATCTTTTCTGCCTGCTGTCGATGCTGATGACCGCCCTGGGCACGACCCTGCTCTCGTTCCGTCTCGAGCCGATCCTGGTGGCCACACTGAGCGCGGCGGGCGTCTTCGGTGTCGTCGACCTCGCGCATGCGGCGGTACGGCGCTTCGGCGACGTTCGTGTGGTCGTCGGCGCACTCGCCGTCCTCTCGGCAATCGCGATGGCACAGAGCATCCCGGGTCATCTCGCCACCGAGATCACCACCGCCTACACCGACACCGACGGATACGGCGAACGCGCCGACGCCCGCCCGGCGGGTGCCGAATCCTATTTCGCGGAGCTGGACAAGCTGATCGGTGAACAGACCGGCCGGCCGCGCACCGAAAACGTCGTCCTCACCGCCGACTTCGGTTTCCTGTCGATCTACCCGTATTGGGGATTCCAGGGACTCACCTCGCACTACGCGAACCCTCTGGCCGAGTTCGACAAGCGCGCAGCCGCGATCGAGCGTTGGGCGAAGAGCGAGAACGCCGACCAGCTCGTCGACGCGCTCGACCGATCCCCCTGGACCCCGCCGAATGTCTTCCTGTTCCGTTACAGCGCAGACGGTTACACGCTCCGCCTCGCCGAGGACGTCTATCCCAACGATCCGAACGTGAAACGCTACACGGTCACATTCGACCCGGCGGTGTTCGACGACCCGCGCTTCGAGGTCACCGAGCGCGGTCCGTTCGTCCTCGTCGTCCGGAAGTGATGATGATGCGACTCCCGTTCCGTACCGCGCGACCGATGACGATCACCCGGGTCGACGGCGATTCGTCGACAACCCATTTCGTCTCCACCGACGTCGTGAACTGGGTGCTGCTCGAGCAGGACGGCGAGCTGACGCTCATCGACGGCGGTTATCCGGGCCAGGCCGCCCAGGTCGTCGAGTCCATCGAACGGATCGGCCGCAAGCCCGAGGACGTACGTGGCGCGCTCCTCACCCATGCTCACGTCGACCACCTGGGTGGTCTCGTCAAGCTGCAGGCGCAGTACGGGTTCGACGTCTACATGGACCCGGTCGAGGTGGATCACGCGCTGCGCCATCACCTCCAGCAGGCGAACGCGCTCGATCTCGCCCCGCAGGTGGCGAATCCCCGCCTGTGGGCGTGGCTGGCCAAGACCACTCCGCTCGGCGTCCTCAGCCGCGCGGGTCTCGCGCGGGCGTCGGGGTTCTCCACCGATGGGCACCGACCGCTCGACCTCCCGGGCGCACCGGTCCCCGTGGCGAGCCCCGGCCACACCGACGGCCACAGCGCCTACCTCGTCGCCGACGGCCGCGCCTTGGTGTCCGGCGACGCACTGGTGAGCGGACACGAGATCTCGTCGATCACCGGCCCGCAGTGCATCCCGTCGCTCTTCCAGCACGACGAACCCACCGCGCGACGCAGCGTCGAACGGTTCACCGACCTCGACGCCGACATCCTGCTCCCGGGCCACGGCCCGATTCATCACGGGGGCGTGGCCGCGGCCGCGCGTGCGGCGCTGTCACGCTGAGCCCCGGCAGGATCAGCCCCACCGCTACTCGAAGCCGACGAACGTCGCGGCCTCGGCGACCGACTTGCGTTCGGAGACCACCGCATTGGCCGGGAAGGTCTCATCCGGCCAGCCGAGCGCGATGCTCTTCATGATCACCTGATCGTCGGGGATCCCGGCGTGCTCGCGAACCACGGGCGACTGCATGATGCCCTGGCTGTTGATGACCGCGCCGAGACCGCGCGACCAGGCGGCGTTGACCAGCGCATTCGAGACCGCGCCGCAATCGAACGGGGTGTCGTCGCTGCCGTCGAGGATGCGGTCGTAGGTCACGATCACGCAGACCGGGGCGTCGAACTGACGGAACCCCCGCAGCACCCAGTCCTGCCGCATCTCCATGTCCTCTCGGGCGATGCCCATCGCGCCGAACAGTTGCTTCGCAACCTGGACCTGACGGTCGCGGTGCGTTCCGGTGAACTTCTCCGCGCCCGTCCGGAACTCTCGCGAATGGGGAACGCCGGCCAGGTTGCGCTCGGTGTTGCCCGCGCGGATGCGATCCAACGGTTCGCCCGTGATCACGTGGAAGTTCCACGGTTGTGTGTTCATCGACGACGGGGCTCGCATGGCGAGGGTGAGGATCTCCTCGATGAGCTCCCGAGGCACGGGGTCGGAGGTGAACCCGCGGGTGCTGCGACGTCCCAAGACCACTTCGTCGTACTGCATCGTCGATCTCTCCTCGCACGCCTCGAACAACCCCGTCGTCGCGGATAGCGATCCAGCGACCACACCGTCCGACGACCGGTGAACACGTTACCGCCGGCCGGGCGGATGTCTGCGCCTCCTGGGTCAAGCCCAGCCGACCAGGCCGCTTCCACGTGCTCCCACCCGCACCGATCGCGCTCCTTCGCGCGACTAAGGGTAGGCTCGCCAGGCAAGCTGTCGGGGCCGGAGGAGGGGCCGAGTCCCGCGCGGCGTGGCACTGTTGCCCGGGCTGAGAGTTCCGTGGCCCGTCCATGACCGTCGACGTTTCCCGCCTCCGCGGAAGTTTGAGGACATGAACAGCCATAACCCTCCCGAAGTCCGTGTGACTCCCACCGGCGCCACGGCAGTCACCGACCTCCCGGGCGTCGACGCCGCCGACACCGCCGCGGCCCGCTGGCGAGCCGTCGCCGCGGTACGTGGCGAGGCCATCGCACTCCAAACCCCCGAGCAGTCGATCACGTTCGCCGACGCCGCCTCCCGGGTCGACGACCTCGCGCGCACGATCGTCGCCACCACCGATCCGGGCCGACCCGTGGCGGTGGAGATCGAATCCGACATCGACTCGGTGATCGGGATGCTGGCGGTGCTGTGTTCGGGACGCCCCCTCGTCCTTCTCGACCCGTTCCTGCCGCCGGACCGACGCGACGTCGTGCTCGAACGATCCGGTGCCCATGTCCTGGACACCGCCGCCGATGCCCCAGAACCAGGTCAGACGCGTATCGCGGACCAGCCCGGCCCTGACAATCCGGCGGTCCTGCTGTTCACCTCGGGCTCGACCGGCACCCCCAAAGGCGTGGTGCTGGCGCAGAAGATGCCGGTCAACCACGCCCGGGACGGCCGTCGCTTCCTCGGCATGCGACCCGACGACCGCGCCGTCGTCCTGCTGCCCCTCAGCTTCGGCGGCGGCCTCGACGCGCTCGCGATGAGCTTGCTCAACGGGTCGACCATGCTGCTCTGGGATGTCCGCCGCCGCACCACGACCGGGCTCCGGGACTGGCTCGTCGCGCAGGAGGCGACCACCGCGCACTGCACCCCGTCGCTGCTGCGATCCTGGCTGGGTGAACTGTCGGCCGACGATGCCGTCGACTCCCTGCGACTGCTGTCCACCTGCGGTGAGCCGACCCACCGCGCCGACATCCAGCTGGCCCGCGACACGATCCTGGCCGACGGAGTCTTCTGTTGCTGGGCAGGCGCATCGGAGGTCGGCAACCTGGCCTTCAACCTGTTCCCGCCCGAGCGGGAAGTAGAGCCCGGCGCCATCCCCGTGGGCGTGCCGGCGTCGGACAAGCACGTCCGGATCGTCGACGCGGACGGGAACGACCTGCCGGTCGGCAGCACGGGCGAGGTCATCGTCGAATCCGCACATGTAGCGTCCGGTTACCACCAGGATCCGGAGCTGACGGCGACGCGCTTCATCGGGTTGCACGACGGCCGGACACGTTATCGCACCGGTGATCTCGGACGCTTCGACGAGTCCGGCGAACTCGCGCTCCTCGGCCGCAGCGATGACGCGATCAAGATCCGCGGGTACCTCGTCGAACCGCTCGAGGTGGAAGCCGCCATCCGCGCGCTGGCCTGGACCACCGACGCGGTCGTCACCGCCAACCGCGACGAGGCACGGCTCGCCGCCCACGTCGCCGTGGACCCCGAGAAGTGGTCACCCTCCCCGGCCGAGATCCGGCAGGAGCTCGGGAAGACGTTGACCCCGTGGATGATTCCGCGCGACATCATCGTGCTCGCCGAACTCCCGCGCAACGAGCGCGGCAAGGTGGACCGGGCGGCCCTGCCGCCGCCCGCACGTCCGGATCACGAACCGCCCCGTGGGATGACCGAGATGGCGCTGCACCGGTTCTGGTGCCAGATCCTCGGCCTCGAATCCATCGGCCGGAACGAGGATTTCGTCGAACTCGGCGGCGACTCGCTGGCCGCCGCGAAGATGCTGGCCGAGGTGCAGCATCACCTCCAACTGGACGTCAACACCGCGATGCTCGCCGAGGCGCCGACCATCGCGCTGTTCGCCCAGCGCATCGAGTCGGCTGCGAAGGAGCGGTCGGCGAACGCGTCGGGGGCCACCCTCATCCCGCTGCGACAGGGCACGGGCCGGCCGATCTTCCTGGTGGCCGGCGCCGGTAGCCTGGCGACCAGCCTCACCCCGGTCGTCCGAGCACTGCAGACCGATCGGCCGGTCTACGCGATCCAGTCGCGGGGCGTCGAAAAGCGCGGCCGCGCTGATCATTCCGTGCGCGCCGCGGCACGGCGGGCGATCGCCGACATCCGATCGGTGCAACCCGACGGTCCGTACCAGGTCGGCGGTTACTCTCTGGGCGGGTTCGTCGCGATGGAGGTCGCGGCGCAGCTGACCAAGGCAGGCGAGAACTGCGATCCAGTCGTCGTGCTGGACTCGCTCTTCGACCCGGCACTCGCCAAGCGTGTTCGTGGCGAGAAGGTCGGGATCGTCGGACGCCTGCGTGCGCTGCGCGGCGGTACCCGCGACACCGCCCTGCCCGACCGCACCGGGGACGACCCCACGCCCGCCCGCGAACCACTCCCCCAGCGAATCGTGAAGGAGCTCGCGCTGGCCGTCCTCGTCCCCACTGCCGGGATGGTCGAGCTCCCGACGCCGGTGCAGTGGATCGTGTTCTTCCGGTTGGGCACCAGGATGATCCGCCGGTACCGACCCCGGGAGTACGCGGGTCCCGTCGGCGTCATCCGCGCCCGCACCAATCCCGACGACCCGGACCTGTGGCGGCGGATGTCGACCGGTGCCGTGACCTTTCACGACGTCTCCGGCGACCACATCTCGATGATCCGCGCACCCCACGCCGCCGACACCGCCAGGGCGATCGACGAGGTGATCAGCTCCGCCGCTCCCTCCGCTACAGCCGCCCCGTGAGGAGCCCTGCGCTCTCTGAGCTGAGGGAGCGAGTCGACGTCGCCACCGCTCCCCCACCCCAGGGAGCTAAGGGAAGACGTCGCCACCGCTCTTCGCACTTCAGGGAGCGGAGTGGTCACGCCCCTCGCGCCTCAGGCGAGAACTATCCTGCGGCTCAGCCCTCTTCGGCGCGGAGTTTGATGTCGGCCAGACGGCGATCCCAACCACGGCCGATGGTGTCGAGCCGATGCGCAACCCGCGACAGCTGTGCCCCCACGGCTTCGTA
Source organism: Gordonia sp. BP-119 (assembly GCF_016924115.1). NCBI lineage: Bacteria > Bacillati > Actinomycetota > Actinomycetes > Mycobacteriales > Gordoniaceae > Gordonia > Gordonia sp. BP-119. Next base: position 99,236 of record NZ_JAFFZF010000001.1, on the reverse strand, counting down.
ACGGATCTCGCGGCCGACACGTGAGGACGTCACCAGCCCCGCCTCGGTGAGGACCCGAAGGTGTTTCGCGATCGCCTGCCTGCTGATCGGGAGTTCGGCCGCGAGATGTGACGCGGACGCGGGTTCCGAACCCAGTCGCGTGAGGATCTGCCATCGGCTCTCGTCGGACAGCGCGGCGAAGACCTCGACGGGAGCGACGTCAGGCATGCACGCCGCCGAGATGTGTTCGGGCCAGCTCGAGTTCGATGGTCCATCCCTCGTTGTTGCCGTCGAACCGTGCGCGTCGCTCCGCTTCCGTTCCCGGCAGCGACGAGAAACCGGACTCCACGACCTTGAGGAGCACGCCGGAGTCCGCCGGCGTGATCCAGAACTCGACGAGCGTCGAATCCGATTGCGGATCAGCGGCATCGGCGAGCCATCGAAACGCCGCGTAACGCGGCTCGTCGAGTTCGACGGTGCGGAAGGTGAAGGCGCCGTGGACCGGGTCGTGGATGGTCGACAGGTCGCCGTCGCGTTCGATCCGGTGCTCGGTGATCGCCTTGTCGTTGATGAACCATCCCGGTTCGCTGACCAGAGACCAGACCCGGTCGGCGGGTGCGTCGATCGCGATCTCGCGCTCGATCCGGTCGAATTCTCCTGTCGCCGAATCGTTCACGTCATGTGTGGTTGTGTTCTCGCTCATCGATACTCCCTCGCCTAAGTTGATTGCTGCAACTCCATAGTTGCAGTAGTCCGGAGGTTCTGCAACCCTACGGTTGCGCTAGTCGATGAGTTCTGGACTCGCGAGTCGCGTGACGGCGGCTGCCCGAGGCTGACAACTAACCACTGGCGGGGCGAGATCCAGCCGGAGCCTGCCCGCCGGGACCGCCCGCTCCTCCGGCCATGCCGGTGGCGGCTTGCTGGGTCACGCTGCCGGCGTAGTCGTTGCCGGGATCGCGATAAATCGTATGGACGTGTCCCCAGCCCGACGTCGTGACGCCCTCGACATCGGCACCGGCGGAACCCTGCTGGGCGGCGAATTCGATGTACACGTCGGGGCCGGAGATCTGGAAGTAGATACCATCACCCTGTGTCATGTCGTAGACGGTGGCTCCCGACCAGTTGATGTAGGTCTCGTCGAGCGTCGCTTCGATCTCGGCGAGCGCCTCGGAGGTCGTCTCCTCGTCGGACAGGCCCACCCAGTTCGCGATGACGTCGAGCAGCAGCTTCTTCTCCTCATCGGTCAGATCAGCGCCCGAAATTCCTGTCCCCGTGGGGTAATCACAAGTGCTTCCGGGAGCGCACACCATGTTCGCGACGGTCGACCCCTGGTACAGGGTTGCCTTTTGTTCGTCGGTCAGGCTGTCGTAGAACGCGAACGCCGTGGTGTAGATGCCGTCGAACGGTTGGACCTCGTTGCCGTCGGAATCGGTGTACACCGCCGGCTGAATTCCCAGATGTGTGGGAGCGAAGGTGATCTCATCGGCCGCGCCATCGAGTGTGGCGTTGATGCCGAGATGGTGCCCGCCGAACTGGATCTCCCAGGCACTCGAATCAGACGGATCGCCGAAGAAGGCGATGTAGTACTGGCCGAGCGACTCCTCCGTCGAACTGCTCTTCTCATGAAGATATTCGTCACCGCCCATGATTCCGGTGACGGTGGCGTAGCCCTCGTCGCTGAGGAGCGCTTCCAGGACCTTCATCGCGGCGGCCCGCTGCTCGTCGGACAGATCTGCGAGGTTCACCCCGGCGCGGTCGACGAAGGTGACCGGGAAGTTCGACCACGACGTCGTCTTGGTCTCGTCGTCGTAGTCGTAGAGGACCTGCTCGCGTTGTTCATCGGACAGGGTGGCCAGGAACGCCTGAGCGGCTTCGGCGGACGACGAGATCGTGGTGGCGGTGGTTGACGCGTCTTCGGTGGTGATCGAGGAGGACACGGACGAAGACGCAGAGGTCGAGGCCCATGACGTGCTGGGAGCGTCGGTGGTGCAGCCACCGAGGAGCAGGCCCCCGGCCAGCAGCGCCGACACGATGGCGACGCGCACGCGGCGAGGAGAAGAGGCAGGGGCAGAGGCAGAGGTTCGCTTGTGCATACGACGAAAGCTATCGGCGCCCACTGCTCCCTCCCTGGGAGAAACCTGGACGGTTCCTGGGAACCGTGCCGCTCTGGTCAGCCGACCAGATCGACGAGTCGGCGAACCGCGAATTCGTAACCGCGGATGCCGAAACCGGCGATGACCCCGGCGGCGATCGGTGACACATAGGAGTGATGCCGGAATGCCTCGCGCCGATGGACGTTGCTGATGTGCACCTCGAGGATCGGGACATCGGGGACGACCAGCGCATCGGCGAGGGCGACCGAGGTGTGTGTCCATCCCCCGGGGTTGATGACGATGCCGCTGATCTCGCCGACGGATTCGTGGATCCAGTCGAGCATCTGCCCCTCGTGATTGGTCTGCGCCGCGCGTACACCGAAACCGAGTTCGGCGGCGGTGCGCTTGGCCAGGTCGACCACGTCGGCCAGGGTGTCCGAGCCGTAGACGGCCGGCTCCCGGGTGCCGAGAGTGTTCAGGTTGGGGCCGTTGAGCAGCAGGATCGGCAGACGGTCGGGCACCTCGGCGTCGGACATGGCGTTCACCTTACTGGCCCTGACCTGGCGATCGGCGTTCCTGCGTCGCCGCGGCGCGACCGTGAGCACCCGCCCGTCGTGCCCGCACCGCCGCCGACGGGGGCGAGACATCCCAACGGCTACCATCTCTCTTTGTGCCAGCGCAGACCGTTCGACGAGCGAGGATCGTCGCCATCGTCACCGGTCTACTCGGATTCCTGCTCGCACTCGCGACTCCCCTCATGCCGGTGTCGCAGCGAACGGCCGAGATCGACTGGCCGCAGAACGGTCAGATCGGTTCGGTGTCGGCCCCGCTGATCGGCTACACGCCCGTCGACCTCGACGTCTCGATTCCCTGCACCGCTGTGAACGCCCTGCCGCCCGGCGGGTCGGTGCTGCTCTCGACGACTCCCAAGCAGGCACCGAAGTCCGGTGAGCGCGGCCTGTTCATCCGCAAGACCGGTGCTGCCGATGCGCCCCTGGACCGGCAGGGCGTCGAGGTGGTCATCCGCAACGTCTCGCTGGTGTCGGCGACGCTGCAGGACATGCGCGACCAGGGGTGCCGAGAGATCGTCGTGCATGCCGATTCCGACGCGGTGACCGCCGAATTCGTCGGCATGACGAGCGGCATCCGGAACGAGGACGGCGAGGACGAGCCACTCGCCGGCACGACCGAGGACACAGAGGCCTTCAAGTATTCGTCCGACCAGCGCCCCCAGGTGACCGGCCTCTTCACCGATCTCACCGGGCCGGCGGCCGACATCGCGGGACTCGACGCCCACGTCACCATCGATTCGCGCTACAACACCGCGCCGACCATCTCGAAGTGGCTGGTCGTGATCGTCGGAGTGGCGTCGACGCTACTGGCTCTGTCCGCCCTGGCAGCACTGGACTCGACCGACGGCCGACGGCATCGTCGGATCTTCCCGGCACGGTGGTGGCGACTCAATGCGCGCGACTATGTGGTGATCGGCGCGCTGATCGTGTGGCACATGATCGGGCCCAACACCTCCGACGACGGTTACCTCCTGACCATGTCGAGGGTGGCCCAGGACAGCGACTACACCGCGAACTACTTCCGCTGGTACGGCGCACCCGAGGCGCCGTTCGGCTGGTACTACCAGGTCTTCGGACTGCTCAGCCACATCTCGGTGGCGAGTCCGTGGATGCGTCTGCCCGCACTGTTGTGCGGAATCCTGGTGTGGCTCATCGTCAGTCACGAGGTTCTGCCCCGCCTGGGACGTGCCGCGCTGACCCGCCCGATGGTCGCCTGGACGGCGGCGTTCGCGTTCCTCGCGTGCTGGTTCCCCTTCAACAACGGCCTGCGCCCCGAACCGATCATCTGCCTGGGCGCCCTGCTGACCTGGTGTTCCGTCGAACGGGCCATCGCCACCGGTCGCATGCTGCCGGCCGCCGTCGCGTGCCTGATCGGAGCGTTCAGCATCGCCGCCGGCCCGACGGGCCTGCTCGCGGTGGCGGCACTGATCGCCGGCGCACGCCCGATGATCATGGCGCTCATCAAGCGAGCCCGCGTCGTCGCCGAACTGTCCTCCGCTGACACCGAATCCGCGGGATCGGCATCCGGCGATCCCGAGACCGCCGACCGCGAAAGCAAGCGCTCGCTGCGATGGTCGTTCGTGGCGCTCATCGCGCCGATCCTCGCCGCCGGCACCTTCGTCGTCTTCGTCGTGTTCTCGAACCTGACCCTGCGGTCGTTCGTCGAGGCATCGAGCATGAAGTCGGCGCTCGGGCCGTCGATGAGCTGGTACAACGAGATCGGTCGCTACTCGGCGCTCTTCGCCTTCTCTGCCGACGGTTCCATCGCCCGTCGGTTCGCGGTACTGGCCATGATCCTGGGCTTGGTCGTCTCGGCGGCAGTGCTGGTCCGCAAGAACCGCATCCCCGGCACCGCCATCGGCCCGACCCGCCGCATCGTCGCGATCACCTTCGCATCGCTGGTGTTCCTCATGTTCACGCCCACCAAGTGGACCCACCACTTCGGCGTCTTCGCCGGTATCGCGGCCGCCCTCGCCGCGATCGCGGCCATCGCCGCCAGCCAGCAGTCCATGCATTCGAGGCGAAACCGCACCCTGTTCTGCGCGCTCGTCCTGTTCATCGGCGGTCTCGCCTTCACCGCGCCGAACTCGTACTACTACTACTCCGCGTGGGGCATGCCGTGGGGCGTCGAGCAGGTCAAGATCGGCGGCATCATGCTCGGCAGCGTGCTGCTCTATGCCGCGCTCGCCCTGCTGCTGGTCGCACTGTGGTTCCACTTCCGCGAGCCGTTCACCGGGACCGATCCGCACGTCGAGGAATCCACCGGCGCCGACGCCGCGCATCAGCGGTGGTACCGACGACTGGTCGCCTCGATGGCGGCCGCCCCGCTGGCCTATCTGGCGATGGCGGTGGTCGTCTTCCAGATCGTCACCGCGATCTTCGCCGGCATCCACCAGAGCTCGTCGTACTCGGTACCCCGGTCCAACTTCGCCGCCGTCGCCGGCAACCCGTGCGGGATGGCCGACAAGGTCTGGGTGGAGTCCGACCCCGACCGCGACATGCTCCGCCCGGTCGACCCGACGCTGCCCAACCCTCTCGGCGGACCACCGCCCGCACCGGGCAGCGTGCCGTCCACCTCGGGATTCTCCCCCAACGGTGTGCCGACAGCACTCGAGTCGACAGCCAGCGAGGGGTCGCTGGGTGTCCTGTCCGGCGACGTCTGGCAGTCCCCCGACATCGTCAACTCCAACCCCGGCGGTACCGGCGGCGGCGAGATCGCCGAACCCGGGATCAACGGCAGCACCGCGGCGCTCCCGTTCTTCCTCGATCCCGCCTCGACGCCGGTCATGGGCAGCTACTCCAAGCTCGACCAGGTCCCGGCCCGCCTCACCTCCGGGTGGTACGCGCTACCGTCGGATTGGCGGGACCGCCCGCTGCTCACGATGTCGGTGGCCGGTGAGTACGACAATCCGAACGTGATGCTCGAGTACACCGCGGACCCGATCGGTCCCGACACCCGCGATGCCGACCTCGAGGCCGCCGGCGACACCGAACTCATCGACCCGGGCCCGCGCCCGTCGTGGCGCAACCTGCGCTACAACACCGACGAGCTGCCGTCCGACACCACCGCCGTGCGGATCGTCGCGACCGACGACAACCTCGCCGAGGACCGGTTCATCGTGCTCACCCCGCCACGGATCCCGCAGATGGACACCCTGCAGGACGTGGTCGGCAGCACCGATCCGGTCCACATCGACTGGACTTCGGGCCTGGCGTTCCCGTGCCAGCGCCCGTTCACCCACGACGTCGGGGTCGCGGAGATCCCGAAGTGGCGCATCAAGCCGGGCTCAGACCTGGCAGCCGCGGTGTCGGCGTGGCAGAACCGCTTCGGCGGCGGCCCCCTCGGCTGGCTCGAGGTCTCCCAGCAGGCGACGGCGGTGCCGACCTATCTGATGGCCGACATCGGACGCGACTGGGGCGCCCTCGAACGCTACGAGCCATACGGCGACGTCGACACGCTCGCCGAGATCGAGACCGGCACCGCCACCCGCAGCGGACTGTGGAGTCCCGCGCCGTTGCGGCACTGACGGTTCGACGGCCCGGTCGCCGCGGTGGTAGTCGGCGCGGCGATCTGCTTTGCCGTCACCGGTGGTCGGTGAGTATGCGTGCGAGTTCTGCTTCGACCGGGGTCAGCGGTGGGCTGGTGAGGTGCTCCGGCGGTGTTCGCGGATGGACCAGTTCGCGATAAGCGAGTTCGAGACGGAGGCCGCGGTCGCCGTAGCCGACGGCGTCGGGGCGCCCGCTGCTCCCTGAGGAGCGCCCGGAGCTTGCGGAGGGCGCGTCACGAAGGGTCGGGCGTGACTCATCGCCGGGCCTGGTGGCAGGTCCGTGGATGTCGTTGCGCACGGTGTTCAGGTGTTCTGCGAACCGCCGGGGTATGTCGGGTCGGCGGTTGAGGCGCTCGGGGTTGGGCGGTGCGCCAGGTTCGGCGTTCAACCGCCACAGGCAGCGGCCTTCGTCGGGTCCGGACCGGGCGATGCGGGTGGTGTACTGCCCGGGCTGGTCACCGACCATCCGGTTATGTCGCGGGCAGGCCGGGGCGAGGTCGTCGATGTCGGTGAGACCGCCCTTGGCCCAATCCCTGTGGGCGTGATGCATGTCGACCTGGGTGGCGGGCTGATCACACCCGGGTGCCGAGCACACTTCCCCGTCGGGGCGGGCGAAAGAGACGAGGCGCTGTTCGCGGGTGGCCAGACGTCTGCCGCGCCCGAAGTGCAGCGGCACAGTGGTGGCGTCTTTGAAGATCGCCAACCACGGCTGGACGTCACCGGCCATCGCGATCAAGTCCCGGATGGGCAGCAGGGTTCCGGTGGCGGTGGTCGCGAGTCCGGCTTCGCGGACGAGGTCGCCGAGGTCGGCTTTGATGATCAGTTGGACGGGCAGGCCGCGGTGCGAGGTGCCGAGTGCGCCGTCGGCGAAACCTGCGGCGAGTGCAGCGTCGAGCGCGTCGTGATTGGACTGGGCGAGGGTGCGGCCGTCGCGGTCGGCTGCGGTGGCCAGGGCGTCGGGGTCGGCGGCACCGGCCGGCCCGCTGGGCGAGGCGGGGTCGTCGGGGTTGTTGAGTCCGGGTTTGCCCCACACGGCGAACATCATGGTGAGTCGGGCGGCGAGTGCGGGTGTCAGGGTGCCGGAGATCTTGGCGGTGCCATCGGCGCGTTGCCGACCGATCCACAGGCCGCGGCGTCGTTTCTGGTCGGTGTCGTCGGTCAGGGTGCCGTCGGGGTCGAGGTGGGCGAGCAGGCGGGCACCGAGTTGGGTGATCTCAGCGGGGGTGTGGTCGGTGGCGATCTCGGCCATCTGCCGCTCAGCGGCGACCTTGATGTCGTGGTCGACGGCGACCGGGATGCGGTCGAGGACATCCAATGCGGCCTGCACGTGCGCGGTGCCGACCGCGCCGTGTGCGAACGCTTCGGCGAGGCAGGGGTATTCGGGTGGGAGGACCTCGCCGCCGAGGCTGGTCCGGTGGGCGGTGGCGTCCATCTGCTTACGGCGGCGCATCGGGTTCGACACTCGTAGCTGGTGCGTCATGTACTGCATGAGGGTGCGGCAGCCGGCCTTGCGGGGCAGGTCGCGAGCGACGGCCTGATCGATCTGCCGGTCACCGGCAACGGTCAGACGAGCGATGGCGCGTTCGGTCTCCGCGGCCACCTCAGCGAGTTCGGCATCGGTACACGGCGACAGATCCACGGTCTGCAACTTGTCGAGGGTGCGGTGGAGATCGGCCACCAACTCGACCACACGAGGCGAAGGCGCGTCGGTGCCGACGACCTGCTGGGAATCGAACATGACGGTCACCTCCCCCGAGAACCCGTGCTGCGAATGTACGTTCGACTGTACACGAAAGAAGGGTAAACGGCAGCTCGAAATACGTTGTCCAACAGAATCTTTGCTGCGCGGAGTTGCCACCTTAAATTGTCGGTGGTTGCTGGTAGTGTCCGCCCGCGGGCGAGAACTGTCTTTGCAGTGCGGAACCCTTCGTGACGCGCCCTCCGCAAGCTCCGGACGCTCCTCAGGGAGCAGGGGGTTGACGCGCCCTCCGCAAGCTCCGGCCGCCCCTCAGCAGCTGTGGCCTGACGGCCGTCGTGGACTGCGAAAGAACTGTTGTGCTCGGAGCGGGCCCACTTACTGCTCCCAGAGGGAGACCGGAGCCTGCGGAGGCCGTCACCAACCTCCAGAGCCGCGGGGTGGGCCCTAGGTACCCCGGGGGACGTCGCTTACGATGAGGCACCGTGCCTGTGACAGCCCCGACCTCGCCTGAGGATTCCGCCGAACCGTCCTCGTCGGGGCCGGAATCGTCGGGGCACGGGACCAGGATTTCCGCGGGCACCGCCCGGTGGATCGCGATCGTGGCGGGGATCGCCGGCATCGTGCTGTGTGCCCTCACCCCGCTGCTGCCGGTCAAGGCCGTCGACGCCGGTTTCGAGTGGCCGGCCGGGCAGGATCTGAACGCCGACACGTCGTCGGTGATGGCGCCGCTCATCGCGCAGACCCCGCAGACCCTCGACGCCCGCATTCCGTGCGCGACGCTGGCGTCGGCACCGGACGGCGTGGTCCTCGCCACGATGCCGACCAATGCACCACGCTCGAAGTCGTCGTCGCTGTGGGTCACCGCCACCGACGCCGCGATCACCGTGACCTTCCGGAACAGTCTCGCCGCGACCGCCTCCCGCGCCGACCTGAGCCGATGTTCGGACTTGCGCATCTTCTCCGCCCCCACCGGCCCGGGTGCGCAGTTCGTCGGGCTCGGCGAGTCGACGACCCTGCCGCCGGACCGCCGCCCGCAGGTCGACGGCATCTTCAGCAACCTCAGCCCGGAACAGGCACGCGACGCCGCTGGTAACGGCCTGCGCGTGCAGGTGGCCATCGACAACCGGTACGAGTCGTCCCCGTCGATCCTCAAGATCATCGTGATGGTGCTCGCCGCGCTGTCGGTACTCGTCGCCGTCGTCGCGCTCGGGCTGCTCGACCGCATCGGCGGGTACCACCGGCGGATCGGCGCGCGCACCCGCTCGTGGTGGCATTCACTGAAACCCCGGGCCAGCGACTTGGTCGTCACCGCGATCCTGCTGGTTTGGAGCGTCCTCGGGGCCGGTTCGCCCGACGACGGTTACATCCTCAACATGGGCCGTACCGCCGACGGTTTCGGCTACCTCGCCAACTACTACCGCTTCTACGGCATCCCCGAAGCACCGTTCGACTGGTACTACAGCTTCCTTGCGGCGTGGTCGTCGGTCTCGCCGTCGGTGCTGTGGATGCACATCCCGCAACTCGTCGCCGGACTCGTGTCGTGGTTCGTCCTGAGCCGGGTGCTGCTGCCACGCCTCGGCCCCGCGGTGCGGCGCAGTTCGTGGGCCATCTGGGCGGGCGCCCTGACGTTCACCGCGTTCTGGTTGCCGTTCTGCAGCGGCTTGCGCAGCGAGGGGATCATCGTCCTCGGTTCGCTACTGACCTGGTGGGCAGCGGAATACGCCATCGCGACCCGGCGGCTCCTGCCAGCGGCACTGGCCGCCCTCGTCGCGGGCTTCACCCTGGCGCTCGCCCCGCACGGCGTCGTCGGCGTGGCCATCCTGCTGGTGGCGGCCCGCTCACTGCTGCACATCCTCATCGACCGACGGAACCGGATGGACGGATCCCGCTGGGCGGCAACGCTCGCCCTCCTCGCGCCGATCGCCGCCGCCAGCATGGTGGTGCTCATCGTGGTGTTCCGCGATCAGACCCTGGCCACCGTCCTCGAAGCGATCAAGCTGCGCTACTCGGTCGGGCCGGTCATCTCCTGGCATCAGGAGTTCCTGCGGTACTACTTCATCTCGGTCGTCACCGACGACGGCGCCCTCACCCGTCGCGTACCGCTGCTCCTGCTGCTCGCCGGCCTGTTCGTCACGGTCGCGGTCATGTTGCGGCGCACGAGGATTCGCGGAGTCGACCCGGGACCCGTCTGGCGTCTCATCGGCGCCGTCGGGGTCACCCTCCTCCTGTTCGCGTTCACGCCGACCAAGTGGACCATCCAGTTCGGCGTGCTCGCCGGGCTGGCGGCGGCGATCGCGGCGGCGGCCACCGTCGCCGTGGCCCAGTCGGCGGCGCGTTCGGCGCGAAACCTGACGGTCTTCGTCTCCGGACTGTTGTTCGCGATGGCCGCCGCGATGGCCGGTTACAACTCGTGGCCGTTCCTCTACGAATACGGCATCTCCTGGTTCGACCGCGCCCCCGTCATCGCCGGCTACCAGGCGTCGACGCTGTTCCTCATCCTCGCCGTGATCGCGGCCGCGGTCGCGGTCTGGCAACACCTGCGGCTGGACTACGTGACCAATCGCGGTCTCGCACATGCCGACACCGGGCCCGGCGAGACCCGAGCCGATCGCCGACGGCTCTTTCTCGCCTCCTCACCACTGGCGGTGATCGCCGGTCTGCTGGTGATCGTGGAGTTACTGCTGTTCGCCAAAGCCGCGGTGACCCGGTATCCGGCGTCGACCGCACTCGCCGAGAACCTGAACACGCTGCGCGGCAACAGCTGTGGCCTCGCCGACGATGTCCTCGTCGAACTCGATCCCAACGCCGGCATGCTCACCCCGGCCGGCGGCGCCACCACGACGCAGGCGCTGCGCGGCGAGAACCCGGTCGGGTTCTCCCCGAACGGGATTCCCGACGACCTCCAGCCCGAGCCGGGTAGCCAGCGCCCCGGACAGATGAACGTGTCGGCGAGTATGGCCCGCCCGTTCGCGATCACCGGCGGGCTGGGCGCCGGGACCACCGGCGGGCGCGGACTGGAAACCGTGAACGGTTCCACCGCCAAGTTGCCGTACGGGCTCGACCCCGCCACCACGCCGGTCCTGGGCAGCTACGGGTATCCGGGCGAGGCCCGGCTCACGACCGGTTGGTACGACCTGCCCGCCGACCGCGCGGCGTCACCGCTGCTGGTGTTCAGCACCGCGGGCGCCGTCTCGACCATCGACACCTTCGGCGTACGCAACTTCGGGCAAAAGATGGTGGTGCAGTTCGGCCGCCCGGGTGCGGACGGGAACTTCGAACAGGTCGGCCCCGACATCCTGCCCATCGACCCCGGTCCCGTGATCCTGAACATGCCCTGGCGCAACATGCGCGTACCGATGTCGGCCGCCCCGCCGCGCGCGACCGTGATGCGATTGTCGCTGCAGGACAACAACCTCGGCGAGAAGCAGTTCATCGGGATCACCCCGCCGCGCGCACCGCAGTTGCAGACGCTGCAGGCGGTCGTCGGCTCGACGGCACCCACCCTCATCGACTTCGGGGTGGCGTCGCACTTCCCGTGCCAGCGGCCGATGGGTGTGTCCCACGGCGTCGCCCAGGTCCCGCAGTGGCGCATCCTGGGTGACTATCCGCTGACCAATTCCCAGTCCAAGACATGGCAGGCCGGCGTGGACGGCGGGTTGCTGGGGATCTCGGAGGCCGCCACGTCCGCGTCGGCGGTCTCGACGTACCTGCAGGACGACTGGGTGCGCGACTGGGGCGCACTGGAGAAGCTGACCCCGCTCGTGTCCGACGCACCGGATGCGCGGATCGACACGGCACAGACGACGCAATGGGGCTGGTCACGAGCCGGCTCGATCAGGGTGGAGCCCCAATCCGATGAGTGAGTCCCGTACGCCTCGTACGTCCCGTCTGGCGACCACGGTCAACCCGAAGATCGTCGCGACCGTCACCGGTCTGCTCGGATTCCTGTTGGCGATCCTCACCCCGCTGTTGCCGGTGAACCAGTCGACCGCCGAACTGCAGTGGCCGCAGGGCGGCGACGTCTCCGATGTCGCCGCCCCGCTGGTCTCCTTCGTGCCGATCGACATGGAGACGTCGGTGCCATGTGCACTCGCCACCCGCCTGCCCGACCAGGGCGGAGTACTGCTGTCGACGATCCCCGAAGGCGGCCAGGACGCCGGGGCCCGCGGGCTCTTCGTCCGGGCGACGTCCGACGCACTGACCCTCACCGACCGCAACGTCGCCCTGCTGAACACCGATCGAGCGGCCGCGCAATCGAATCCGAACTGTCGCATCGTCTTCCGGGCCGACGGCGAGGGGGTGAGCGGACGATTCGAGGGCCTGCCCGAACCGGCCGCGGACTCCGGCGCCGCGCACGGCTTCGCGCTGGCCGACCACGAGATGCGTCCCCAGATCGTCGGCGTCTACAGCGATCTGCCCGCCGATGTCTCTCGTGACGGGTTGTCGCTGCGCGCCACCATCGACACCCGCTACGTCAGCACCCCGACCCTGCTGAAGCTCACCGCGATCGTGCTCGGCATCCTCATGACGATCGTCTCGCTGATCGCGCTCGGCATCCTCGATCGCCGGGACGGCCGCAGCCACAAGCGTTTCCTGCCGTCGGGCTGGTTCACGATCCGGCCGCCCGATGTCGCGGTGTTCGCGATTCTCGCCTTCTGGTGGTTCGCGGGCGCCAACACCTCCGACGACGGCTACAACTTCATCGTCGGCCGGATCACCGGAGACGCCGGGTACGCCGACAACTACTTCCGCTACTTCGGTGTGCCACAGGACCCGTTCGGCTGGCACTTCCAGGTCATCTCGGCCATGACGGACGTGAGCGTCGCGGCACCGTTCATGCGACTACCGGCCTTCCTCCTCGGGTTGCTGGGCTGGTGGCTCATCAGCCGAGAGGTCATCCCGCGCCTGGGCCGCGCGGTGCGGCACAGCACGCCGGCGGTGTGGTCGGCCGCGTTCGTCTTCCTCGCGATCTGGTTGCCGTTCAACAACGGTCTGCGTCCGGAACCGGCCGAGGCCGTCGGCGCTCTGCTCACCTGGTGCTGCGTGGAACGCGCGATCGCCACTCGCCGACTGCTCCCCTACGCCGTCGCGGTGGTCACCGCCGCCTTCACCCTCGCGCTCGCGCCCGGCGGTCTGATGGCGGTCGCCGCACTGCTCGCCGGGATCCGACCGATCGTGAAGACCCTGGTGTCGCGCCGGTCCCGGGACGGCCTGCTGCCGATGCTCGCGCCCATCCTGGCGGCCGGCACCGCGGTACTGTTCCAGATCTTCGCCGATCAGCCGCTCGCCCCGCTCATCGCGGGTAACAAGGTCGCCTCCGACGTCGGCCCGACGCTGGAGTGGTGGCAGGAACCGATCCGGTACTACTACCTGATCCTGCCGACCGCCGACGGCACGCTCGCACGACGCTTCGGCGTGCTGGCGATGATCCTGTGCCTGTTCGTCGTGTTGCTCCGCCTACTTCGGCGGGAGCATCCCAACGGCATTGCGCGCGCACCTATCTGGCGACTGGTCGCCGTCACCCTCGGCACGATGTTCTTCATCGCCTTCACGCCGACCAAGTGGACCCACCACTTCGGTGTGTACGCGGGCATCGCCGCGGGCCTCGCCGCCGCGGCGGGCGCCATGATGGCGCCGGCCGTGCTGCGGTCGCGACGCAATCGCAGCTTCTTCGCCGCCGCGGTGCTCGCGATCACGGGGATCTCGTTCGCCGGCACCAACGGCTGGTGGTTCGTCGGCAGCTACGGCGTCCCGTGGTGGGATCGCCCGCCGACGGTGGGCGGCATCAACATCGCCTGGTTCATCCTCGCCGCCGCGGTCGCCACCGCACTTGCCGGCCTGTGGTTCCACTTCCGCGACGACTTCGTCGACGAACAGACCCGTACGCGCGGGGCCGACAAGTGGTATTCGAAGCTCAAGTTCTCGCCGCTGCCGGTCATCTCCGGGCTGATGGTGCTGTTCATGGTCGCTTCGTTCGCGAAAGGCGCCTACGAGCAACGTGATTCGTGGTCGTGGATGAAGTCCAACGCACGCGCTCTCACCGGGAACTCGTGTGGGCTGGCCAACGACGTTCTCGTCGAGGCCGATCCGACCGCCGGACTGCTGCAGCCCGCGGCCGTCGACGGCCGGCCCGCCCCCGGCATCGCCGCGGCGCTGGCCGGACCGGACGCGACGGGCTTCTCCCCGAACGGCGTACCCGATCGCCTGTCCGTCGACGCCACCGAAGACACCCAGTCGTCGACCACCTCCGGCGCGCAGAACAGCGCCCAGACCGGCGCCGGCTCAGACGAATCCGGCGACAGCTCGTCCGCGCAGGGCGGCACCGAAGGTGGTCAGGGTGCACGAGGCGTCAACGGGTCGACGGTGCGTCTGCCGTTCGGCCTGAACCCCGCCCAGACCCCCGTCCTGGGCAGCTACGGCTCGCCGTCGGGTACCGGCTCGCTGACCTCGGACTGGTACCGGCTGCCCGAACGTTCCGACGACACCCCGCTGCTGACGATGGCGGTCGCCGGATCGGTCGAGGCGGTCGACGGCATCGGGGTCGTGCACGCCGGCCAGAAGGTCACGATGCAGTTCGGCCGCGTGGAGGCCGACGGGCGGGTGAGCGCGCTGGGCCGGATGTTCCCGATCGACATCGGCGAGACCCCCACCTGGCGCAACCTGCGGTTCCCGCTCGCCGACTCACCGCCGCGGGCGAATGTCGTCCGGGTCGAGGTCGCCGACACCGCGGCCGCACCGTCGGAATGGGTCGCGGTGACGCCACCGCGGGTCAGCACCCTGGCCACCCTCAACGACGTCGTCGGCCAGACCGACCCGGTCTTCATCGACTGGCTGCCCGGCATGGTCTTCCCGTGTCAGCAGCCGATGAAGGTGCGCAACGGCGTCCTCGAGGTACCGCAATGGCGAATCATGCCCGACGCCGAGGCCACCCGGAAGAACAGCCAGACCTGGATGTCGGGCACCGCGGGCGGTCCGCTCGGCATCACCGAGGCGATGCTGCGACCGACCCTGTTGCCGACGTACCTCCGGAACAACTGGGGACGCGACTGGGGCGGGCTGCAGAAGTTCACCGAGATCATCCCGGCGCCGGCTGCGGAACTGGACCTCGGGACGGCTCGCCGTTCAGGGTTGTACGACCCCGCGCCGATGCGCTCCAGCGGGTATTGACCTGGTGTCTGACACCGCGCCGACCTGGGATTTCCCGTTCCCCACGGTCGGTGCGGCAAACACGCTCGAGGCCTTCGTTATCTCACTGTGATGTGCTGTCTCGGTTCCGTCACTCATGGCCGGCAGTCCTCGTCACTCCGTCGAAACCGGCCTAGCTTCGAGTCATGCCTTCATTCACCGCACCTGGACTCAGCAACGAAGCCGCCAACGAGGTCGTGGGCATCCTGCAGGAGCGTCTCAGCGCGCTGAACGACCTGCACCTCACCCTCAAGCACATCCACTGGAACGTGGTCGGCGCGAACTTCATCGGCGTGCACGAGATGATTGACCCTCAGGTCGAGCTCGTCCGCGGTTACGCCGACACCATCGCCGAACGCATCGCCACGCTCGGCGCGTCGCCGAAGGGCACCGCCAAGGCGATCGAGAACGACCGCTCGTGGAACGACTACTCCATCGGACGCGACACCGCGCAGGCCCACCTCGGCGCGCTCGACCTGGTCTATGACGGGTTCATCACATCGCACCGCGACGGAATCAAGAAGATCGGCGACATCGATCCGATCACCGAGGACATCCTCATCGGACAGACCGCCGAACTGGAGAAATTCCAGTGGTTCGTCCGCGCACACCTCGAGAGCTACACCGGTGAGCTCACCCACGCCGGCGCCAGCGGCGAAAAGGCAGCGGCCGACGCAGCCCGCTGACCTGGCGCAACAGACCGAGTAGCGGGTCACCACACCCCCGGACCCGCCCCGGAGCCGCGGCCGCGACCTTCCGCCCCGTTGGTCGCGGCCGCGGTAACACCTCTCTGTACCCACCAACTACGAACAGGCACTGACACCCGCACCCGGATTCACAGCCGAATACCTTGCGCCGCTTGGGACCTCAGGAACCAAGGGCTTCTCGACCATGTCCACGGTTCGTGGTTTGTTACGCTGACCACAGGCTAATGCCGCGAACAGGATGTGAAGCAATCCGCGTCCACCAGATCGATCGGGGCGCTCTTCCGCTCTGACGGGGAGGCACGTGTGTCCGAAACGCGATCATTCACCCTGTTCGATGATCTGGAGCTCCACATGCAGTTCGCGCCGGTCTGCCGGCTGTCCGATGGCGCTCTCGCCGCCGTCGAACTGCAGCTCCGGGGGCCGGCCGGCACCCGGCTCGCCACCGCCGCCGCCCTCAAACGCGCCGCCCGTCTCGTCGAAGAACACCCTGTGCTCGACGAGCGGAAGCGCAAGATGGCCGCGTCCCAACGTGCGCAGTCGCTGGCCAAGATCCTGCCGCTGCTGGTCTCCCTCGATCTCGACCTGATCGACAACCTCGACGACGAGACGGCGCGAAGCCTCGAACGTCACGTCATGGTCATCCTCCCCGACGCCGTCGAACGCAGCCCGCAGCGGACACTCGCCCGCGTCGCCCGCGCCCGGGCGGCCGGCAAGATCATCTGCGTCGACGGGCTCGTCCGCAGCGAGCACGCGGCCACGCTGCTCTCCCTCGTCGAACCCGACATCATCGTCACCGGTGCCGAACTGCTCACGTCGCAGACCAACTCCGACGCCGCGCACCTCGCCCACGCGCTGGCCGCGCACACCGAACGCAGCCATGCCGTCGTCATCGCCGAGGGCGTCGACGACGAGGCCACCCGGATCACCGCCCAGACGATGGGCGCCGCCTTCGGTATCGGCGACCTGTATCCCGCCGTGACCGACCCGTCCGTCCTCGCCACCCGGACCGTCGTGCCGCTGCCCGAGATGCCGGTGTGGACCACCCCCGGCCCGGACAAGTCGACGCCGTACCGCATCGCGTCGACCTCGATCCCGCCGCGTATGGGCAACAAACGTCTGCTCATCGAGATGAGCAAGGCACTCGAGGAGCAGGCGGCGATCGGCGGCGCCGCGATCGTGCTGGGCACCTTCCAGTTCGCCGAACACTTCACCTCGCGAACCGCCAAGCGGTGGCGGGAGATGTCGGAGAAGACCGGCCTGGCCGGGGTCTACGGTGTCGGGTTGCCCGACATCCGGGACGGGAACGTCCACCGCGCGCCGCTCGACGCGGAGGACGACCTGATCAACGAGTGGAATGTCGCCGTCCTCGGGCCACATTTCGCGGCGCTGCTCTCGGCGCGCGACCAGCACGACGCCGGTCCCGATCTCGAGCGCACCTTCGAGTTCGTGCAGACCTACGACCGCATGACCGTCACCCAGGCCGTGCACTCGATCCTCATGCGGTTCTCCTGATCCGAGTCGCGCGCGGGAAGTGACCTCGACGGACGCGGCGGCCTCGCTGCGCTCGGACGACGCTGCTCGGCCAGCAGGCGGGGAGCCGGCGGCCTCGCTGCGCTCGGACGACGCTGCTCGGCCAGCAGGCGGGGAGCCGGCTGCCTCGCTGCACTCGGACGACGCTGCTCGGCCAGCGGGCGGGGAGCCGGCTGCCTCGCTGCGCTCGGACGACGCTGCTCGGCCAGCAGGAGGGGATCCGGCGGCCTCGCCTCTCCCGCTGGTTGAGCAGGTGACGAGCGCAGCGAGGAGCCGTGTCGAAGCCACCCAGGCCACGTCGAGCTATCCGGTCAGGGGATTTGGGTTTGTCACAGCATGGCTGACTACGATGCGCCTGTGCCGAAGTCGCCTGAAGTGTCCGCTGGCAACGCCGACACCACCGTTGGAGCTGCTGCCCAGCGTGCGTCCGGCGCACCGCAGTCCCGCACCGTCGCGCTCGTCGCCGCGGTCGCCGGGCTCATCGCCGTCGTCGCCGGCATCCTGACCCCGTTCCTGCCCGTCAGCACCTCGACGGCGTCGATCACATGGCCACAACAGACCGGCACTTCGGCATCGGTCACGGCTCCGCTCGTGGCGCAGACCGCCCGGAACGTCGACATCTCGATCCCGTGTCGCGTGCTGTCGACGACCCCCGCCGACACGTCGACCGTCGTGCTGTCGACGATGCCCGCGGCCGCGGTGAATGCGCGGGACAACGGGCTGTTCGTCGTCGCCGACGCGAACGGCGTATCCGTCGCCAACCGCAACAAGACGCTCGCCTCGGTGCCGCGGGACGCGCTGGCCGGTTGTACCGAACTCCGTATCTTCTCCGACGCCACGACGACCGGCGCGCAGTTCGTCGGTCTGCCCCCGGGACCGGCGATCGCGGGCGGCGGCGCCGTCGGCCTCGCCGAACCGGCGTCGAACCCGCAGATCGCCGGCATCTTCACCGACCTCACGCCCGAACAGCTCCGGGCCGCCCCGGGTGTCGACGTCCGCCTCGAGATCGACGATCGCTTCGACTCGTCGCCGTCGATCCTCAAGTGGGTGGTGATGGTCGTCGGTGTCGGAGCCGCGATCGTCGCGCTCGTGGCCGTCGGACGCCTCGACCGCATCCACGGCTATCACCGACGAGTCGGCCGGCGCCTCCGGTGGCGCCGGGTCCTGCGGCCCGGCCCCACCGACATCGGCGTGACGGTGACGCTGGTGGTCTGGCACTTCCTCGGGGCGGGGTCACCCGACGACGGTTACATCCTCAACATGGGGCGCAACGCCGCCGACGCCGGATACCTCGCGAACTACTACCGCTTCTACGGCATCCCCGAAGCGCCGTTCGACTGGTACTACAACTTCCTGGCGTACTGGTCGACCATCTCGACGACCGGCCTGTGGATGCGGCTCCCGTCGCTTTTCGCGGGCCTGGCCGCCTGGTTCATCCTCAGCCGAGTTCTCCTGCCCCGCCTGGGTGGCGCCGTGCGGCGGTCGCAGTGGGCGATGCTCACCGGCGCGGCGGTCTTCCTCGCGTTCTGGCTCCCGATGTGTTCGGGGCTGCGCAGCGAGGGAATCATCGTCCTCGGCACCCTGGCGACCTGGTGGGCGGTGGAGGTCACGGTCTCGACGCGACGGATGCTGCCGGCCGTCATCGCCGCATTCACCGCGGCGCTGACGCTCGCCCTGGCCCCGCATGGTCTCGTCGCGCTCGCCCTGCTCATCGCGAGCGCCCGGCCCATGCTCCGCATCCTGGTCCGACGCCGCGCCGAAGACGGGCTCCTGCCGCTGCTCGCCCCCCTTCTCGCGGGTGTGGCGCTGGTCGTCATCATCGTCTTCCGCGACCAGACCCTCGCGACCGTCTTCGAGGCCCTGCGGATCCGTTACTCGGTCGGTCCGACGCTGGCGTGGTATCAGGAACTCCTGCGCTACTACTTCCTCGCGGTGAACACCACCGACGGCGCCCTGGCCCGCCGCATCCCGGTGCTCCTGTTCGCCGTGTCCATGTTCGTCGTCCTGGCGATCATGTTGCGCCGCAAGCGGATCGACGGCCTCGATCCGGGTGCGGTGTGGCGCGCACTGGGCGCCTCCCTGCTGACGATCCTGTTCCTGTCGTTCACGCCGACGAAGTGGACCATCCAGTTCGGCATCTTCGCCGGCCTCGGCGCGGCGCTGGCCGCCGTCGCCTGCGTGGCGATCGGGCAGGCGGCGCGCCGCACGCTCCGCAACCTGTCGATCCTGGTCGCCGGGCTGCTGGTGGCGTGCGCGGCCGCAGCGGCGGGCAAGAACGCCTGGCCGTGGCCCTACAACTTCGGCATCGCCTGGTTCGACAAGGCACCTGTCGTCGCCGGGATCCAGGTGTCGACCGTGCTCCTCGCGCTCGCGGTGGTGGCATTGCTGTTCGCCATCTGGCAACACCTCCGGATGGACTTCGTCGACGAGACCGGCCTCGCCCATGACCGCGGTGCCGCGCCCGCCGGCTGGCGCATCGGGGTCGCCTCCGCGCCGATCGCGGTGATCGCCGTCCTCATCGTCGTCAGTGAACTCGCGGTGTTCGCGAAGGCCGCGACCAGCCGCGCGGACACCTTCACGATGCTGTCCGCCAATCTCGACTCCGCGCGCGGAAACACCTGCGCGATGGCCGATTCCGTGCTCGTCGAACCCGATCCCAATCGCGGCATGCTGACGCCGGCGGACGGCGGCACGGCGTCGTCGACGCTGCAGGGTCAGTCCCAGGGATTCCGTCCCGACGGGGTGAAGCCCGATCTGACGCCGCAGGCCGGAGCCCAGAAACCCGGCGCGATGAACACCTCGGCGGACCTGTCGAAGACGTTCATCGTCTACGGCAGCAACCCGGGAACCACCGGCGGCGTCGGGCCTCGCGGCGTCAACGGCAGCACTGCCGCACTGCCGTTCGGTCTCGATCCGGCGACCACACCCGTGCTGGGCAGCCACGAGACCAACAGCGGCCAGGCCACTCTGACCACCGGTTGGTATCGCCTGCCCGCCCGCGACTCCTCGCCGCTGATCGTCATCACCGCCGCCGGCGCGGTTTTCACGCTCGACCGGGACGGCGTCCCGAACTTCGGGCAGGCGTTGGAGGTTCAGTTCGGTAGGGAGTCCGAAGCCGGCGCCGGGAGCGAAGCGAGCGGGCCGAATGTTCCTGCCAACGGACAGTTCGAGGAGGTCGGCGCGCCCGCGATCCCGATCGACCCCGAGCGGACCAACCGCCCGTGGCGAAACCTGCGCATCCCGATGGACCGCGTTCCCGCTGATGCGACCGTGATGCGGATCGTCGCCCGGGACAACAACCTCGACCCGGACCAGTGGCTCGCGGTCACCCCGCCGCGGGCCCCGGTGCTGCAGACCCTCCAGACCGTCGTCGGCTCCACCGATCCCGTGCTCATCGACTTCGCCGCCGGCGCGGTGTTCCCGTGCCAGCGTCCGATGACCGCCCACCACGGCGTCTTCGACCTCCCGCAGTGGCGCATCCTGCCCGAGTCGTGGATCGCCAACTCGCAGTCCAAGACCTGGATGGCCACCGAGGACGGCGGACTGCTGGCGCCGGTGGAGGCGCTCACGCGGCCGTCGACCCTCGCCACCTACCTCGACGACGACTGGTACCGCGAGTGGGGCAACCTGCAGCGCCTGACCCCGTTGGTGCCGCAGGCGCGACCCGCGGAGGTGCAGACGGGAACGTCGACCACCTGGGGATGGTCGCGCCCCGGCCCGATCAGGGTGGTGCCCGAAGATGACTGACCCCGACCACTCGCACGCCGAACCGGCGACGCGGCACACCGGAGAGAACCAGGCAGACGTGGCAGACACCGACACTTCTTCCCGAAGTCCCGCCGACACCGCGTCATTCGTGAGTGACCGCCGCCCGGGCTTCGCCGAACGCCACGCCGGCACCGCGCGTATCGTCGCGATGGCCGCGGGCATCGTGGGCATCCTGCTAGCACTGCTCAGCCCGTTCCTGCCGGTCGACTACACGAAGGCCGAACTGACCTGGCCGCAACAGGGTTCGGTGGCGAACGTCGCCGCACCGAACGTGTCGTTCGTCCCGGTCTCGATGGACGTCACGGTTCCGTGTGCACTCGGCGCGTCCTTGCCCGCGTCCGGCGGAGTGCTGTTGTCGACGGTGCCCGAAGGCGGCGCGGAGGCAGGCAAGGTCGGCCTCTTCGTCCGGGCCACCGCTGACTCGCTCCAGGTCGTGCAACGAAACGTCGTGCTGCTCAACACTCCTCGCGCGGCCGCACAGTCGGCGCCGGACTGTCGGATCGTCGTCGAATCCGACACCGAAGGCACGCGGGGGTCGATCCAGGGTCTGCCGGAGAACGCCGCCGGCGCCGGGAGCGGAGGGAGCGGGCCGAATGACGATGAGGCCGGCGCTGTCCGGTCCTTCGATCTGCGGGATCCCAACGCCCGGCCGCAGATCATCGGTGTGTACTCGAGCCTTCCGGCCGACGTCAGCACCGACGGACTCTCCTTCCGGTCGACCATCGACACCCGGTTCGTCTCCACGCCCACGACACTCAAGTTCTGGCTGCTGGTCCTCGGCATCGCGTCGACGATCCTCTCCCTTGCCGCGCTGGCGGTCCTCGACGCCCGCGACGCGCGCGGCCATCACAAGATCTTCCCGGCGGGCTGGTGGCGCGTACGCCCGGTCGACGGAGTCGTCACCCTGGTGCTGCTGATCTGGTTGTTCGTCGGCGGCAACACCGCCGACGACGGATACCAGGTGACGGTCGGCCGGATCGCCGGCGAGGCCGGTTATCTCGACAACTACTACCGCTACTTCGGTGTCCCGCAGGATCCGTTCGGCTGGCACTACCACTACCTGTCGGCGTGGATGGAGATCAGCACCGCGACGCCGTGGTTGCGATTGTTGCCGTTCCTGTTCGCGATGGCGTCGTGGTGGTTGATCAGCCGGGCGGCGATCCCCCGTCTCGGGCGGGCCGTCCGCGAGTCGACGCCGGCGATCTGGGCTGCCGCCCTGGTCTTCCTGGCGGTGTGGATGCCGTACAACAACGGACTGCGCGTCGAGCCGCTCATCGCGCTGGGCACCATCTTCACCTGGGTGTGCGTCGAGCGCGCGATCGCCACCGGCCGGTTCTTCCCGCTGACGATCGGCATCATCTCCGCGGCGTTCACCCTCACCATCCATCCCACCGGCGTCATCGCCTCGATCGCCCTGATCGCCGGCATCCGGCCGCTCATCAAACGTCTCGCGGTGCGCCGCAAGCGCGACGGTCTGTGGCCGTTGCTTCTCCCGATTCTCGCCGCCGGGCTCGCGGTGATGTTCGAGATCTTCGCCGACCAGCCGCTGGCACCGATCCTGGAAGCGGTGTCGGTCAACGGACAGGTCGGCCCCACCAACAAGTGGTGGGAAGAGCCGATGCGCTACTACATGCTGATGAATCCGACCGCCGATGGCGGAATCGCCCGGCGTTTCGGCATTCTCATCGTGTTCACCTGCTTCGTCCTGGTCGTGGTGATGCTGCTCAACCGGCGCCGCCTGCCCGGCATCGCCACCGCACCCACGTGGCGTCTGGTCGCCATGGTCGCCGGCTCGGCCGTGCTGATGGCATTCCTGCCGACCAAGTGGACCCACCAGCTCGGTGTGTACGCCGCGATCGGCGGCGCGCTCGCCGCAGTGGCGACCGCCTGCGCCGATCGCACGATCATGCGTCGTCGCCGCAACCGGACCCTGTTCGCCGCCGCCTGCGCATATGTCCTGGCGCTCGCGTTCTCCGGACGCAACCAGTGGTGGTACGTCGGCAGCTACGGAATCCCCTGGCGGGACGCGGTTCCCGACGTCCGGGGCATCCCGCTCTGGACCGGGATCCTCGCGGTGGCAGTAGCGCTGACCGCCCTCGGTCTGTGGCAGCATTTCCGCGACGACTACGTCGACGACGCCGTCCGGACCGGTGCGTCGCGGTCGGTGTTCGCCCGACTCCGCAGCCCGTCGATCATCGTCGTGTCGACCATCATGTTGCTGTTCACCCTGGTGTCATTCGCGAAAGCGGACTGGACGCAGCGCAATTCGTGGTCGTGGCTGAGCTCGAACGTCAACGCGCTCCAAGGACAGCCGTGCGCGCTCGCCGACGCCGTACTGGTGGAGGACGATCCGAACGCCGGACTGCTGTCACCCGCGCGAGTGGCGGGACAGGACAACCCGTCGCCGGGCGCCGCGCTGGCCGGAACCGGGATGGAAGGGTTCGACCCCAACGGGGTGGCGTCGGACCTGTCCGAGGAGACCGAAGAGGAAGCCGAGGAGTCCTCGTCGGGCACCTCGACCGCGGAAGTCGATCGCACCCAGTCCGATCCGACCGAGGACGGCACCGGCGCCGAGACCGACACCACGACCGGTTCCAGCGACACCAGCGGTGGGCGGACCGCCCAGGCCGGCGTCAACGGGTCGACCGTGAAGCTGCCGTTCGGTCTGTCACCGGGCGAGACCCCGGTCCTCGGCACCTACAACTCCCCCAGTGGCACCGGTCGCCTCACCTCCGATTGGTATCAGTTGCCGGACAACTCCTCCGGCGAGCAACCGCTCGTCACGATGTCGGTGGCGGGACAGGTCGAGTACATCGACGACCTCGCCGTCACCCGACCCGGACAGCGGGTGCGACTGCAGTTCGGCCGCGTCGCGCCGGACGGCACGGTGGCACCGGCCGGTCAGATGGTGCCGCTCGACATCGGTGGTGCCCCCGAGTGGCGCAACCTGCGCTTCCCGATGGACCAGGCGCCCCCGGGCGCGACGGTGGTCCGCGTTCTCGCCGAGGACACCTCGACGCTGCGCGACCAGTGGCTGGCCGTCACCCCGCCACGCGTCTCGTCGATGGTGACGCTGAATTCGCTGGTGGGCAGCGAGGATCCGGTGCTCATCGACTGGGAGGCAGGTCTCGCCTTCCCGTGTCAGCGTCCCGCCCAGGTGAAGTACGGGGTTCTGGAGACACCGGAGTGGCGGATCTCGCCGGACCGCGAAGGCGAACGGGTCAACTCCCAGCGCTGGATGGCCGGCGACTCCGGTGGCCCGCTCGGCATCATCGAGAACGAGTTGCGGCCGCGCGTGTACCCGTCGTACCTGCGCAACGACTGGGCCAAGGATTGGGGCATGCTTCAGAGCCTGACCCCGATCCTCCCGCAGACCGACGCCGAATTGACCATCACCACCGACACCCACCACGGACTCTGGACCCCGGGACCCATGCGGGCGGTGAAGAACTGAGCAGTCCTGCTACCCGCGCCACTACCACGCCCTCTGCTCCCTGAGGAGCGCCCGGAGCTTGCGGAGGGCGCGTCACGAAGGGTCTTCGCGACCCGAGTCACCAGGACCCTTCGTGACGCTCGCAAGCTCGCTCCTCAGGGAGCAGGGGGGCTGTGATCCTCTCTGATTGGGAGCGGAGGAGGTACAGGTAGCGCTCGCACCTCAGAGCGGAGCGAGGCCCGTCGCTAGATCGGCATCAGGAAGTGCTTGCGCGGGGTCTTGAGGACCTCCTTGTCGCGCAACTGCGCCAACGCCTTGCGGAGCTGCAACCGGGTCTCGGCGGGTTCGATGACCGCGTCGACGTAGCCACGCTCGGCGGCGAGGTAAGGGGTGGCCATCATCGTGTTGTAGAAGTCGATGAACTCGCGGCGGATCTTGTCCGCCTCGGCGGCCGAGAGACCTTCGGTCTGGCGTCGGGTCAGCACCGCGGCCGCCGACTCGGCGCCCATCACCGCGATCTTCGCTGTCGGCCAGGCGAAGTTGACGTCGGCACCGAGATGCTTGCTGCCCATCACCGCGTAGGCGCCGCCGTAAGCCTTGCGCAGCACGACGGTCACCTTGGGGACATCGGCTTCGACGTAGGCGTACAGGAAGCGGCCGGAGCGTCGGATGGTGCCCTTCTGCTCCTCCGCGAGACCCGGGAGGATGCCCGGGGTGTCCACCAGGAACACCAACGGGATGCTGAAGGCGTTGCAGATGCGCACGAAACGCGTCGCCTTCTCCGACGAGTCGGTGTCGAGCACACCCGACATCACGCTCGGCTGATTGGCGACCACACCCACCGACCGGCCGTCGACCCGTGCGTACCCGGTGATGATGTTGGGCGCGAACAACTCTCCCACCTCGTGAAAGGCGCCGTCGTCGAACAGCTTGATGATGATGTCGTGCATGTCGTACCCGGCGTTGTCGTTGTCGGGCATGAAGTCGTTGAGCGACAGATCGGACTCGGTGATCTCCGGCTCGAGACCCGGGTTGACGACGGGCGGCCGCTCGTAGGCACTCGACGGCATGTACTGCAGGTACTCACGGACCCAGTCGAACGCGGACTTCTCGTCGGGGGCGACGTGATGGATGTTGCCCCACCGCGCCTGATTGTGCGCGCTGCCGAGGTCCTCGGCCGAGATCTCCTCGCCGTTCACCTGTTTCAGCACATCGGGTCCGGTCACGAACATGTACGACTTGTCCTCGACGGCCACCAGGATGTCGGTGTTGGCGGGGGTGTAGACCGCGCCGCCGGCGCACTTGCCCAGGATCACCGAGATCTGCGGCGCGAGACCGGAGAGCAGATCGTTGCGGCGACCCATCTCGGCGTACCACGCGAGTGAGGTGACGGCGTCCTGAATCCGCGCGCCGGCCGAGTCGTTGATACCGACCATCGGGCAGCCGATCTTGCCCGCCCACTCCATCAGCGAGGCGACCTTGCGGCCGAACATCTCACCGACGGTTCCGCCGAAGACCGACTGGTCGTGGGAGAACGCCGCCACCGGGCGCCCGTGCACCAGCCCGTGTCCGGTGACCACGCCGTCGCCGTAACCACTCTCGGCCGCACCCGGCATCTTCGCCAGCGCACCGATCTCGACGAAGGTCCCGGGATCGAAGAGCATGCTCAGACGCTCACGCGGAGAACAGATCCCCTTCGCCGCGCGTTTCGCGAGCGCCTTCTCGCCTCCCGGCTCGCGAGCGGCCTCCAACTTCTGACGGAGGTCGGCGAGCTTGCCTGCGGTGGTGTCAGCCACGGTGTCTCACTTTCTACGCGACCACTGATTGACGATGAGCAGCCGTGCCGCTACTGCTCATCGAGCCGTCCGACCCGCGCGGCCAGGTCGTTGCCGATCTTGGCGATGTACGGCTCGTCGACGATCGAGAGGTGGTCACCGCCGACGTGGATGATCTCCAGGTCGTCGACGACCTCACCCCAGCGGCCGTCTTCGTCTATCTCGGCCCACTGCGGTTCGAGTTCGACGGCGCCGGCGTGCATCTTGTCGGCCCGGTACAGCACGACCTTGCCGTCGTAGGGTTCCGGCGCGATGCTGCTCAGCACGCGGTTCTCGATGAACGAGGTCCGCTGGTGTTCGATGATGCCGCCGGGGATCTTGGTGCCCGACATCGACATCATCTCCATGATGATCGCGAACTGCCCCTCGTCGTCGGCCTCGACGAGCCGATCCATCGGGATCGGTACATCGGGGTCGAGGTCGTAGTTGCGGATCGCGAACTCCTTCCAGCGCTCGAGCCGCGCCCGCTTGCTGTCCGGCGTCTCGGTCATGTCCGCGCGAGGGCGCACCACGTCGATGAGGCCCACGAAGGCAACTTCTTCCCCGGCCTCACGCAGGAGTTGCGCGACGCCATAGGCGAGCGCACCGCCGAAGGACCAGCCGACCAGCACGTACGGGCCGTTCGGCTGCAGCTCACGCAGGCGCGGAAGGTATTCGCGCACACGGTCTTCGATCGATCCCTCGACTCCACGGTCGAAGCCGATGACGGGCCGGTCCGCCGGCAGACGCTTCAGCAGCGCCTCGTAGGCGGAGGTGTTCCCGCCCGCGGGATGGAACAGCAGGATCGGCGTAGGATCGCCGGCGGACGGGTCATAGACCTTCTTGCCGTCCGGGACGAGGCGCAGGTAGCGCAGGAACCCGTCGGTCGACGCGCCGGCATCGAGATGCTCGCGCACGTAGTTCGACATCTCCTCGATCGTCTCGGAGTCGAGGATGTCCTCGACGTCGAGATCCCCGCCGGTACGCTCGTTGAGGCGATCGGTGAGCTGCTGGGCCACGTCCTCCGACAGCACCGGCAGCTTGTTGAAGATGCCGCCGGCCGAGGCCTTGGTGACCACCGCGTACGTGCCGAAGGTCAATCGCTCGGCGGCATCCCGCGGCGGCACGTCCGAGCCGGCCGCCTCGGCGACGGCCCGCTGCGAGGTGATGTCGGTGGCCGGCTTCGGGGTTGCCGCGGGAGCGGCCGACTCCTCGACCGCCTCCTCGCGTGACGACACCTCCGGTTCGGGCGAGTTCGCGACCGCCTGCTCGACGTCGGCCAGATCCTCGGCAATGTGCCGCTTCGGCTCCGGCGACTGCTCGCCGGGCTCGTCGGACTGACCGGCCGGTGCGGAGGCTGCCGACTCACCACCGCCGGCGTTCTGCTCGTCGATGTAGGCATTGAGCGCCGCGGTGTCGAGTTCGCCACCGCCGGCGGCATTCTGGGCGAGATCGTCGAGCTGATCGCGATGCGTCACCGCGAAGTCGACGAACTTCTCGACGTCGGCGAGGTTCGCCTGGCGCATCGCCTGCAGTTGCAGCTGCGGGATGTCGAACTCGTACTCGACGCGGTTCTTGATCCGCACCGCCATCAGGGAGTCGAGACCGAGCTCGATCAGCGGGATCTCGCGCGGCAGGTCCTCGGGGTCGTAGCCCATGGACTCGCCGACGATGATTGCGAGCCGATCACCCACCGTCTCACCGGATTCGGGACTCCATCGGTTGCCGATGTCGTCGACGACGTCGTCCTCGACGACCACCGTGTCATCGGCGAACACCTCGGCACCGGACCGTTTCGGGGCTGCCGGCGCGGCCGTGACCTCACCTGCGGTGTCGTCGAGGTCACCGGTCACCGCCGCCTCGAACAGCAGCTGAAAGTTCTTGTCCGCCTTGGCGTGCACGGTCACCGCCGCACCGCCGGGATGCGGGCTCAGCGTCGTCGTGAGGGTTCCCGATGCCGGGATGGCGCCGTGCGCGACCGACGCCCCGACAGCCGCATTCGCCAGGACCTGGGCCGCCGCGGCACGCACCAGTTCACGCGGATCGGTGACCGCGGCCGCGCTGACCTCCCAGGCGTGACGGCCGTCGGGCAGTGCCACGTGCGATCCCGGGACCGTGCCGGCCGAGCCGCCCGAGGAGATCTTCGCGGTGAGCCAGAACTCTTTGCGCTCGAAGCGGGTACGCGGAATGGCCGCGTGACCACCGCGACCGAACAGCGACGCGACGTCGACCGGATGTCCGTGCACGTAGAGCTTCATCAGCGCGTTGACGAGTCCGTAGCTCTCGTCCTCCTTACGCCGCAGCGTCTCGATGAGCTCGGCGTCGTGCAGCCCAGCCGAGAAGGTCACCGCGGCAACGGAGATCAGGACGGCCGGGTTCGGCGAGAGCTCCAGGAAGGTGCGGTGGCCGTTCTCGACCGACTTCGCGATCGCCTGGCTGAACCACACGCTGTGGCGCAGGCCCTTGGTGAAGTAGTCGATCGTGTGGACGGGCTCGTGGCCGGCGCGGTAGAAGACCTCGCGGTCGACCGAGCTGTAGAACCCGGTGGTGGGCCGCAGCGGCGTGATACCGGTGAGCTCGTAGGCCAGTTCACCCAGCAGGGGGTCCATCTGCGAGGTGTGACTCGCACCCTTGGTAGCCAGTTTGCGTCCGAGCTTGCCCTCCTTCTCGGCACGCTCGACGATGGCGTCGACCTGCGACTCCGGTCCGCCGATGACGGTGTGCGTCGGAGCGGCGTAGACGCAGATCTCGAGGTCGGGGTAGTCGGTGAGGACGTCGGTGATGTCCTCGGCGCTGTACTCGACGAGCGCCATCAGGCGGATGTCGTCGCCCTGGAGCATCGACTCGCCCTCGCCCATCAGGCGCGAGCGCTGGCAGATCACCCTGGTCGCGTCCTCCAGCGAGAGGCCGCCGCTGATGTACGCGGCCGAGGCCTCGCCCATCGAATGCGGCACGAGCACACCGGGTTCGGCGCCGTGGTGCCGCAGGGTGTCGGCGAGCGCGACCTGGATCGTGTAGATGCCGACCTGGCTCTGCTCGATGCCGTAGGTCTGCTCGTCGTCGACGAACATCTCCGCGATCGAGTACCCGAGCTCGTTCTGCACCAGCTCGTCGACCCGGTCGACGTACTTGGCGAAGATCGGGTTCTCGGTGTAGAGCTGCTTGGCCATCTTGCGGTGCTGCGAACCGAAGCCGGAGAGCAGCCAGACCGCGGACGCGGCGTCGGGCGAATCCGACGAGTAGACAAGCGGATTGCTCTTGCCCTCGGCCACCGCGCGGACACCGGTGATCGCGTCGTCGTGCGTACGGGCCATGACGACGGCGCGCGAGCGTCCGTGGTTGCGGTGTGCCAGCGCGCGGCCGATGTCGGCGAGCGGCGTCGACCGTCCCTCGTCGGACTCGAGCCACTCGAGCAGGTCCGCGGCGGTCTTGCGCCGACGCGATGGCAGGAAGCCCGAGATGACCAGCGGCACAACCGAACCCTCGACCGCGCACGGGGCGAATCCGGCGGCCGGATCCGGCGCGGTCTCCTCGATCACCGGATCGATGTTCTTCGCCTGCGCGGCGAGCACGGCGCGCTCGGCCTCGGTGAGGAACTCATCATCGGTTTCGACAGGCTCAACCAGCGGGGAACGGTCAGGCTCTCCCGGCAGCGACGCCGACGCCGGCAACTCGGATGCGCCCGCATCGCCTGCGGGCGCGGACTCCGGCGCGAGATCCTCGGGCCGCACCTCGCGGACGACGACGTGCGCGTTGGTGCCGCCGAAACCGAATCCGGAGACACCGGCGACGGCATGACCGGAATAGCGCGGCCACTCGGTGGCCTCCGGGATGACCTTGAGATTGTTGGCGTCGAACTGGATGTACGGGTTGGGGCCGCTGTAGTTCAGCGACGCCGGGATGGTGCCGTGCTGCATCGCGAGGACGACCTTGGCCAGCGCACCCGCGCCCGCGGCCGACTCCATGTGGCCGTAGTTCGTCTTGACCGACCCGAGCAGCATCGGCGAGCCGGGGAGGCGTCCGCGACCGACCACGCGGCCCAGGGCGTCGGCCTCGATGGGATCGCCGAGGATGGTCCCGGTGCCGTGGGCCTCCACGTAGTCGACGGTGCGCGGATCGATCGCGGCGTCGGCATAGGCGTCCCGCAGGACGTCGACCTGCGCCTCGGGGTTCGGGGCCGGCAGGCCGTTCGAGCGACCGTCGCTGTTGACCGCCGAGCCCGCGATGACCGCGAGGACGTCGTCGCCGTCACGACGCGCGTCGGACAGTCGCTTCAGGACGAACAGTCCGCCGCCCTCGGCGCGGATGAATCCGTCCGCGTCGGCGGAGAACGCCTTCACGTGTCCGTCCGCCGCCTGGGCGCCGATCTTGTCGAAACCGAGCGTCGCCGCCGGGTTGATGATCATGTTGACGCCGCCGGCCAGCGCGAGGTCGGATTCGCCGGTCCGCAGGCTGCGGACGGCCTGATGGACGGCCACCAGCGACGACGAGCACGCGGTGTCGAGGGCGATCGACGGTCCGCGGAAGTCGTAGAAGTAGGACACCCGGTTCGCGACGATCGCGGTGGAGGTGCCGGTCAGCGCATACGCGGCGGTGTCCTCGGCGCCCTCGCTCAGGCCGAGGGTCGCCAGCAGCTGGTAGTCGTTCGTGGAGGAGCCGATGAACACACCGACCGGAGCGCCCTTGAGATCGCTCGGCGGGATGTGCGCGTGCTCGAGTGCCTCCCAGGTCAGCTCGAGCGCGAGACGCTGCTGCGGGTCGACCATCTCGACCTCGCGCGGGCTCATCTGGAAGAAGTCGGCGTCGAAGGTGCGGACGTCGTCGAGGTAGCCGCCCTTGGTGTTGGCCGCGTCGAGGATCTCGACGAGCCGGGGATCGGACCGGAACTCCGACCACCGATCCGCGGGCAGGTCCGAGACACCGTCGACGCCGGCGATGAGCGCGTCCCACGTCGACTCGGGCGTCGTGCCCGACTTCGGGAACCGGGTCGACAGCCCGACGATCGCGATGTCGTCGTCCGCGGTGCGCTCGCGCCGCCAGAAGGTGTCCGCGTCGCCGTCGGCGCCCTCGTCGGGGTCGCCCTCGATGATGCGCTGCGCGAGCGTGGCGATCGTCGGATGGTTGTAGACGACCGTCGCGGTGAGGATCACCCCGGTCTTGTCCTCGACGTCGGCGGCGAGCGCCACGGCGTCGCGGGACGAGAGACCGAGCTCCTCCATGGGACGGTCGACGGCGATCTGCTCGACGGGGAGCCCGGTCGCCTGTGACACCCACTCGCGCAGCCAATCACGAAGCTGGTCGACAGTGAGGTCACCGGCGGTCTCGCCGTCGGTGCCGGCCGCGGCGGAATCGATACTGCGGGCCTCGTCGGTATTCAGTTCAGACATCGCTTCCAGACTACTGATCTCGGGGCACCTGAACTGGTGCCGGGTGCATTATCAGCCCGCGGGGTGTCCGGGCGCGGCAACTCGACGCACTCACCCCGCCCGGGTCCGCAGATTCGCTACTCGGCGTCCGGGAACGCCGTCTGCTTGTAGCCGCCCCGGAGACTGCCGTCGATGTAGGCCGCACGGGTCGCGCGCCGCGCGATCTTGCCCGACGACGTGCGCGGGATCGAGCCGGCCGGGACCAGCAGGACGTCACGGACCATCACGCCATGACGCTGGGCCACCGCGGCACGCACGGTGTCGGCGACCTCCTGCGGGTCGGCCTTGCGGCCGGGTCCGCGCTCGGCGACGATGACCAACTGCTCGGACGCGTCGTCGGTGTCGGGCTTCAAGCCGCTGCCGGCGAACTCGAACACCTCGCCCGGCAACTGATTGGCCGGCACCGAGAACGCGGCGACGAAGCCGGGGCGCAGCGCGTCGCTGGCTTCCTGCGCGCTGTACTCGAGGTCCTGCGGGTAGTGGTTGCGGCCGTCGACGATCACCAGGTCCTTGACTCGCCCGGTGATGTAGAGCTCACCGTCGAGCCAGACCCCGAAGTCGCCGGTGCGCATCCAGATCGCGTCCGCGGGCGCACCCTCGGCGTGACTGTTCTCCGGGAGCGGGGTGACCAGCTTGTTGTGGAATGTCTCCTCGGTCTCCTCCGGCTTGTTCCAGTAGCCGGCGCCGATGTTCAGACCGTGCAACCAGATCTCCCCGACATGGCCGTCGGGCTGTTCGGTCGCCGTCTCGGTGTCGACGATGGTGGCCCACTGGCTCACCGCGACCTGACCACACGACACCTGCGCGACCGCGTTGGGCGCGTCGGACTCGACGAGGGTGAAACTGCCGGCGTTGAGGTCGTCGCGGTCGACATAGACGACCTTCGCCTCGTTCTCGCGCTGCGTCGCGGACACGAACAGCGTGGCCTCGGCCATGCCGTAACAGGGCTTGATCGCCGTCTTCGGCAGCCCGTACGGCGCGAACGCCTCGTTGAACTTCTTCATCGAGCTGACCGTGACCGGCTCCGACCCGTTGATCAGACCGATGACGTTGGAGAGGTCGAGCTCCTCGCCCTCCTTCGGCAGACCGCGCGCGGCGGCGTGCTCGAAGGCGAAGTTGGGAGCCGCGGCGAAGGTCTCCGCGCCGTCGGCGGCGGCGGCGAGCTCCTTGATCCAGCGACCGGGACGGCGCACGAATGCCTGCGGGCTCATGATCGTGATGTAGCGGCCGCCGAGCGCGGGCAGGATCACGGTGAGCAGACCCATGTCGTGGAACATCGGCAGCCAGGTGACGCCGCGGGCCTTGCGATCGATCCCGATGGTGTCGGAGATCTGCAGCACGTTCGCGGCGACCGCCTGATAGGTGATCTCCACACCGGCCGGGACGCGCGTCGAACCCGAGGTGTACTGCAGGTAGGCGACGGTGTCCTTGTTGTGGTCCTGACCGGCGACCGGTGCCACCCAGCTCGACCCGACCGAATCCGGGACGGCGTCGACGGCGATGACGCGCGGACGCTCCTTGGCCGGCAGCGGCGCGAAGAAGTCACGCACCGCCTCGGCGGACTTCGTCGAGGTGAGGATCGCGGTCGGCTTGCAGTCGTCGAGGACCGCGTGCAGTCGGTCGGTGTGTCCGGGCTCGTCCGGAGAGAACAGCGGGACGGCGACGTTGCTGGCGTAGAGCGCCGCGAAGAACCCGATCACGTACTCCAGCGACTGCGGCGCGAGGATCGCCACGCGGTCGCCCGGCTTGGTGACCTGCTGCAGACGTGCTGCAACGGCGCGGAGTCGCTTGCCGAACTGCGCCCACGTCAGATCCTGGGGCTCGCCATCGCGTTCGCGGCTGTAGTCGATGAACCGGTAGGCCAGTGTGTCGGCCTGTTCGCGGACGTTCTGCTCGACATAGTCGACCAGTGTCGCTTCCTCGGTGAAAGAGATGTTCCCGGTCTCATCGAGAAAGTCTTCGAGTTCAGTACTCAGCATTCATTACTCCTGTGCCCCCTCGTGGACTCCCCCACGCGGGCGCAGTTCTCCGGCGAGGTCTTGACGACACCACCACGCAGTCCTGCTGTCCACGTCCTGTGCCGACCGCGGGATACGGTAGCGCACGTCCAGTTACCCAACGAAAAAACTCGCGTTCGTCATGCTCGGCTTCGCATGAGCGCGCGTCGCCCTTCGACGCGCGCCCCCGGGTTTACCGCCCCGTCACCTCGCTGTTGACTCGCGAGACCGTCGGCCATCCTACTCCCCCTTCAATTGCGCCAGCACGGGCGCAAAAGCATCCATCTGCGTGGGGAACACCCCTACGTAGGACATGGTGGTGCGGCGGCGCACCTCCCGGATCTGGTCGGCGATCTCGTCGAAGCTCCCGATCGCGATGTACGGCGAGGTCAGCACGTCGTCGACGGTGAACTCGGTGTCGTGCGCGATGTTGGGCGGATAGCCCTGTTCGAGCGCCTTCAGCGCCATCTCGGCGGTGGCGACCCGATCGTCGGTGATGACGATGACAGCGATCGTCCAGTTCAGTTCGAGCTCGTCGAACCGGTCGCCGGCGGCCTGCCGGATCCGGTCGACACGCTCGGCGGTCTTCTCGATGGTCATGTCGGACAGCTTCATCTTGCCGTCGGTGGTGGTGCCGGGCGCGACGGAGATGATGTCGGCGTGCTTGGCGGCCAGGGCGAGCATCTTGGGTCCACCGCCGCCGACGGCGATCGGCGGACGCGGTCCCTGCCGCGGCCGTGGACTGCCCTCGAGGCCGTTGATCTGATAGAACTCGCCGTCGAAGTTCACCGTCTCCCCGCGCATCAGGCCGTCGAGGACGGTCAGCGCCTCGTCGAGGCGACGGATCCGGACGCCGGGCGACTCGAATTCGATGCCGGCCTTGTCGAACTCCTCTTTCATCCACCCGGCGCCGATGCCCAACTCGAGTCGTCCCCTGCTCAGGACGTCGATCGTGTTGGCCTCCTTGGCGAGGAGGGCGGGATGACGCCAGCCGTTGGCCAGCACCGAGGTCGCGAGGCGGATCGTGCTGGTGGCCTGCGTCAGCGCGCCGAGGGCCGCGAGCGGACCGACCTGGTTGCCGAGGTGGTCGGGCACCGCGAAGGTGTCGTAGCCGTATTCCTCGGCCGTCTGCGCCAGCTTGACGAACTTGCGGGCACCGCCCTCGTCTTTGTTGCCCTCACCACCCGCGCCGAAGCGGAACTTCCGCAATCCGGCCGAGGTGGCACCGGCATCGCTCGGGGGTTGCGTCATCGCTGTCCTCTCATCGTGATCGCCGGCTGGTGAGGTCGCGTGCGGCGTCTGCGGCGCACTGCGGTGTTCCTCGGGCCAGCCCAACACGTTAATGCAGCGTGACGGCGCCGCCAAACGAATCGGCCGCAGCCGCGAGAAGAGGTTACCGGCCGGTTAGTTCGACGATGCGGGCGGTCGGGTGAGTCGCGTCTGGGGACGCTTCTATCCGGCCAGCCGTGACCGGCAGGTTGCCGGTCAGTTGTGCTTCGGCTGGGGTGCGCCCTCGATGAGATCCTTGGACCAGTCGTACATCCACTGGGTCGCGGTCTGACCGTCGTTCTCCCAGTAGCGGGTGGTCGCGTACATCGCGTGGACGGGATTCGACGCCGCGTTCGCCAGCTTCGACACCGCCGCCAGCGGGTTGACGATCGTCGGCGAGTCACAGATGAGATCGCCCGGGGCGCAGATGGATTGAACCCGGTCACGGAGGTCGCCGAAACCGCCGGTGCGCGGGCCGGTCATGGAGATGCCGGGAACGAGGTTGCCCATGCCGCCGAGCGCGATCTCGGCACCCACGCCGTTCGGGCTCGGCTCGATGTCGTTCTGCTCACCCGGTTGGCGCCGACCGTCGGCAATCAGCCCGACGCCCAGCACGAGATCCTGGTCGCCGTCCTCGAGGACGCCCCGGCCGTTGCCGATGTTGCTGGCCAGATCGCCGGCGATGACCGCACCCTGACTGAATCCCATGATCACGTAGCTCGTCAGCGGGCAGCGTTCGTTGGTGGAGATGATCTTGCCCGCCGCGCGCTTGTATCCCTGCGTGCGTGACACGTTGTAGTCGGCCTGCCGGTCGGCGAGGTTGGTCGGATTCCGGAACTGCGCCGTGTAGGGAACGGTGTAGATCTCGCTGCGGGACGAGTCGAAATCATTCGAGAGGGCACGCGACACGCGCAGCATCAACGAGTTCGGATTCGCCGACGGCGCGTACGGATCGTCGTCGGCGCTCGACTCCCAGGTCCCGGGCACGACGACGGTCAGGACGTCCGGGCAGTCCGCCGGCTGTGCATCCGGCCGTTCTTTCGACGGCGGGGTCGTCGACGGCCCGCCGGGGCCGATCGGCGCGGGCCCCGGAGCCAGCCACACCAGGACCAGCACGACGATGAGCACGATCGCGATGACCGCGAGCGCGAGGAGGAGCAGCGCGAAAGCGCCGAGCCGCCGGACGGGACCCTTCCGGGTGCGGCCCGCGGCGTTGCGTCGAGCGGCCACGTCAGCAGTAGTGCTGTTCGGCCGCGCGGATGACCTTGTCGGCCTTCGAGTTCGCTTCCTCGACGTTGTCCGCCCCCGGACCCACGGAGGCGGTGACGAAGGCCTTCACCATGCTCGGGTCGGTGCCCTTCTGCTTGGCACCACAGACGTACTTCGCCATCGTCAGGGCCACTGAATTGTCGTTGTCACCCATGAACGTGACGTCCTGCTGCTTCAACGCGGCGAGATACGCGCGGGCCTTGTCGTCGAGCGGCTGACCGCTGGGTCCGGGAAAGCTGGCCGGGACCTTCGTGCTGGGGTTCGGTTCGGTCGCCGGCAGCTCCGACGTGCCGCCGGGCGTGGACGGGGTGGTCGCCTCGGATGTGGAATCCTGCGACGCGCTCGTCGAAGGAGCGGCCGAGTACAGCGATGTCGTCGTGACCGGGTTGTTGGTGATCGGCGCACTGGCCGTCGAGTCATCGGCGCAGGCCGACACGGACCCGAGCGCGAGAGCGAGGCCCGTCACGGCCAGCACCAGCCGCACACACTTCGTTGTCATCGCCACTTCCTGCCGAACCTTTCGGGTCGAGATCAACGCACCGCCGGACGGTCTCGTCCGGCGACACTCACGTCCGGCCTGCGGCCGATCGCAACGCAGGGGCACCCTGCATCGCACACCACGTCAGGCTACCGTCCGCGCGGGGCCGTTCCGGCCGCCGCACCAGCACCACCTGCGGTAACGGTCCGATTCCTCAGCGAAGTTTCAGGCCGTACACACGTGGGGTCGAGGTTGGGGCACCGTCGGCGCCCCGTCCCCTCCTTCTGACCGTCACTTCAGGACCTTGGTGCCGTCCTTCGCCGTCCAGGTGATCCGGCCGTGCTCGAAGTGGTTGACGCGGCCCTTGCCATCGCGGGTCGGGAGTTCGTCGGTCGTCGGCTTGCCGAGACGTCCGCTCGGTCCACCGGCAGCGACGTAGGCGCCACCGATCGCGCCGGTGACGATCTTCGGACCCTTCGGGCCGGTGAACATGCGTCCGCCGGCGAAGTCCTGTGCCTTGCCACCGGCAACCGGGTACGACGGGGTGAGGCAGCCCCCGAGCGTCGCCTTGTTGGCGTCCCAGACCTTGCGGAAGGCGCCGTCGACGCGGCATGCGACCGCGTCGCGCGACAGTCCGAGGGCCGCGGCGGCCTGCGGCCACGCCTGCATCATCTCGAACTCCCAGTACGGCCAGGTGTGGGTGCCCGACGGCCGGTAGTTCGCCTGGCCCGGAATCCCCTTGCGGTTCAGCTGGATCGCGAACTGTTGCGAGGTCACGCGGCTGAGCATCTCGAGTCCGACGCCGGAATAGTTGGTCGCGAGCATCGGGATGTCCGACGGCTTGTCGTGCGGACCGACCATGCCATTGCCCGAGGAGACGTACAGGCTCGTGCCCTGCAGTTTGTCGACCATCAGATAGGGGTCGTGCTCTTTCCACGCCGGATCGGAGGGCGGACCGAACATCTTCATCGAGTCGTAGCCGCCACCGTCGCGCACCGCGAACTGGATGGCCTGCGGCATGCCGAACGAACTCAGCTGCAGGATCCCCGAGAACGACGCCGCGAACTTGTAGAAGCCGGGATTGCGCGCGGCCAGCATCATGGCCGCGGAGCCACCCATCGACAGTCCCTCGATGCCGCGGACGTCCGTGGAGCGCCAGTCGTTCTCCAGGATGGGCGGCAGTTCCCGCATGAGGAACGTCTCCCACTTGTAGTTCTTGCCGCGGTCGGGTTCCTTCCAGTCGGTGTAGAAGCTCGACTCACCACCGATCGGCAGGATGACGTTGACGTTCTTGTCCTTGTAGAAGTCGACGATCTTGGTGTTGATGATCCAGCCGCTCTGATCGTCCTGCGCACGCAGGCCGTCGAGCATCGTCAGCTGCGGGAACTTCTCCTTCGGCTTCGCGTGCCAGTCACGGGCCAGCAGGATCTGCACCTGGATGTTGGTGTTCATCGCCGGCGAGTAGACCCACAGGGCCACGCGCCGGTCGGTGTACCAGTAGGTGTTCGTCACCTTCGCCGGCTGGGCGGCCGGCACCGACGCCGGAGCGACCGGGGCGCGCGAGCTCGGTGGCGCGGGCGCCGGAGCGCTCGGCGACGCCGGCGGGGCCGCGGGGGCAGGCGGGGCCGGAGCGGGCTCGGCGCCGGCGAGACCGTTGCCGATGACGAGCACCGCGGCGGTCGCCAGCGCGACCACGGCCGCCGTCACCGGGCGAAGGGTCGCCCGACGACCGGCCGGGCGCGCGTCACCCTGTCCTGCGTCAGCCGGTCGCGCGTCTACCCTGCCTGTACCACTGTTTCGCCGCATCACTCTCCAGAACTCCTTCGCCCCTGTACGCCGGCGCCCGCAGCGTCGTGACCGATTCCCCGTCAGTCACACGTGCATCATGAGTATCAAACGCCTCAGGAGTTTCTTACACGCCGCAGCGAGGCGTGTCCGCACGCCACGCTGTGACACGTGGGATTTGTGTGACAGTTGATATCTGTGGGGTCGGTCGTCCGCTGGAAACCACCCTCCATACAGCGGCGGCGGACCGTAGGGCGTTGGGGCCCCTCTGGAGGGTGGTTTTCAGCGTGGACCTCAGAGCAGGGTGCGCCCACGCACGACGACGCCCCGCCCGGAAACCCGGGCGGGGCGTCGTGTGGCCGGCGGACCGGCGATGTCAGATCAGCGGAAGAACCCGCGGTTCTTGGCGTTCCAGATCATGTCCTGCCAGTAGCCCCAGGCGTGGGTGCCGTTGGCGTAGTAGGTCATCAGCGGGACGCCCTGGACAAAGGCCGCGGCCTCGAAGGCCTTGGACTGTGTGAAGGCGAGCAGCTCGAGGGTCGAACCCTTGAACAGGTCGTCGAACACGTTGGGCAGTGCGTTGTAGCGGCCGAACAGACCGTTACCGGAACCGACGAACACCTTCATTCCGCGCATCAGGCCGATGTTCCAGAAGGGATCGTTCTGGAACCAGCGGATGCTCCACGGCGGGCCCCACATCGCGTCGATGTTCCACGGCTTCGGGTCGACGTCGAGCATCGCCAGGCGCAGCGCGGTACGCATGCCGGGCGCGCTCAGGAAGTTGTAACCCGAGAGCGAGCCGGCGCGGTCGAAGTGCTGACGGTTCTGGGCACCGAGGACCAGTGCGGCGTTACCACCCATGGACAGGCCCATGATGGCGTAGCGCTTCGACGGTCCGACGCGGAAGCCACGGGCGTCGAGCGCACTGATGAGAGTCCGGCTGATGACACAGTTCCAGCGGTACCGGTAGGGCTGCCGGTTGAAGTTGCTGGGTGCGTCCCAGTCCGTGTAGAAGCTCGCGGGTCCACCGATGGGCTCGACGACGTTGACGCCGGACTTCACCATCTCCTGGACGTTGGTGTTGATCTCCCAGCCGCTGTAGTCGTACTGGGCGCGCATGCCGTCGAGGAGGATGACGGTCTTGTAGTTGCCGGGCTTCTTCCAGGCGCGGACCTTGACGTTCGGCATCCCGCAGCCGTTGACCCAGAACTCCTGCTTGCCGACCTGCGTTCCGCCGATCCGGGCGTTGGCCTGGCCGGCGACGACACCGGTCAGTCCCACAACTGTCAGGATGGCGACGACAGCGGCGATCAACCGGTTGCTCATCCGGTTGCGCGCAGGCCTCGGCGCCTCGGTGGCAGCTTCACGCATGTACAGAATCTCCCTCTTCAGCCGATCGGCCGGAACTCATGGTCCCCGGTGGCCTACCGGTCCTTGTGCGTCACACATTTTTCGTCCCCCGGCTCATTGCGCGGCGCGACGTCGTTCACGAGTCGTTCTCGCATGCGATTCACCGTCGGCGAGCCTATTCGATGCCCCCGAACGTGACAAACCATGTGATCGCGATCACAACCCCCGTCACTTCGGCGTCCCAGCAGTTCAGAACGCCTCAGTCACGACCTTTCTATCGGCCGCGCCCACGGGGACGTTACCGATCCGAGATGTTCGACGGCAACTCCACAGGTTCGACCCCGCGTTTTCTCGGGATTCTCTTGGTGTCGTGTGGTTGGGTGCCGCGCCCGGGCGCGCGTCACTAGCGTGGGTTCACCGGCGGTGGCATCTCCAGGCCGCAGCGCTGGATCTCGTACTCCGGCTCACGCTGGATGCGGTAGCTGTTGAAGGTGAACGCCTGACGCAGGTTGTGCTTGAAGCGGTCGAAGGACCACGGTGCCTCGAACGAGGCGAACCGGTCCTTGGTCTCCGGGCACTGCAGCGCCACCTGGGCCTGACGGACCAGGTCCTCGTCGAGATAACCGGGCAGCACGGGGCGGCGCGGGTATGCCCCGGCCTCGGCGACGACCCACTCGCTCGGCAGGATCTTGTCGTGGCCGATACGGCCGTCCTCGAGACGCTCGGTGTGCGCGGCGAGCGGGTACGCCAGACCCATCTGGTCGATGACGCGCACATCCAGCGGGGCGTTCATGCTCGTCATGCCGAGGTTGAGGAAGTAGACGGTCACCTGCCGCTCGGCACCCTTCGGCATCACGGCGGGAAGTTGCGCCACGTACCACTCGTCGTAGTTGAACGACGGCAGGATGACGCCGCCGTCCTCGCGGTACTCGTCGATCTTCTCGACCATCGCGCTCATGCGCGGGTAGTCGAGGTAGTCCTCGGCGGTGACGGGATTCTCGTTGCCCATGTTGGTGACGTAGAAGCGGCGCTCGTCGACGATGCCGCTGCGGCCGATGTCGATGCCCGCGTTCGGCAGCACGTTGGCGTGGGTGGAGACCGCCCACACGACGACGGTGATCCACATGGCGCTCATGGCCACCGCGCCGACCAGCTGGGCCCGCGCGCGCCGGCGGTCGGCGGGGCTGGGTGCGGTCACCGGTGCAGCGGCGTCGTCCACCGGGTCGGAGATCACGGACTCGGAGTCCGTCGACGGCCGGCGACGGAATGCCGCGCCGACGTGGGCGGGAATCGTCACCGGCACGACCATCAAGGGCAACAGGGTGATGAAGACCGGAACGAGCAGCACCCGACCGTGCATGAAGTCGCCGCCCTGACGCATCCAGTAGACGATCAGCACGATGCCGGCGAGGACCACGACGGTCACGACCGCGGTCGAGGACTGCAGCCGGCGCGACCATCCGGCGAGGCGCGACGACCGGGTGTCCGTCGTCGAGTCAGCCGTTGCGTCAACCGAATCCGCGGTCGCGTCGGCACCCGTGGCGTCGGCCCTCTTCGACCGCATGCGGCCGCCGACGACCAGCAGCACCCCGGCCACCGCCGCCAGGACGACCGGCAGCACGAGCACGTAGGGGCCGAAGAGATTGGTCAGATAGGCGAAGCCCTGGTCCCACTTGGCACCGCTGGCGTCCTTCGCGACTGCGGGGTTGGGAACCAGCAGGGCGTAGTAGCCCATCCGGAAGATCTGGTAGCCGACCGGCAGGGTCCCCGCGACCACGACGACGCCCAGACGCATCTTCCAGCCGAGGGGCGCGAAGAACACCAGCAGCAGCACGAGGCCGCCGAGGATCGCCAGTTCGGGCCGGATCAGCGGCGCCAGACCGGCGGTGAAGGCGAGTACGAGCGTGGCCGCCGCGCTCCTGCGGCTCGTGCGCGGGCCGCGCCGCGCCCAGGCGACGAGCTGGCACCACAGGACGGCCGCCCAGAAGATGCAGAGTCCGTTCTCGAGCCCGCTCGTGGCGAAGTCGCGCGCGGGCGGAATGGCGATGTAGATGACCGCGCCGAACGGCAGCAGCAGGGTCCAGCCGTCGCCGGTGAGCCCGCCGATGCGTGTTCCGAACAGTCGCGCGCTGCCGTACATCGCGATCGGGATCGCGGCGACCGAGCAGACCAGCGCCACCCAGAGCGCGACGTACTCGAGTTGACCGTCGGTGAGCCACGCCCAGAACCACAGCAGGTAGGTCCAGGCGGTCGAGGTGTTCGCCTCCACCCGCTCACCGGCGTTGAAGACCGGACCGTTGCCGGCGAAGAGGTTGCGCAGCGTCCGCAGGACGATGAGTCCGTCGTCGGCGATCCACCGGCGCTGCCACGCACCGATCGCGAAGAACGTCGTGACGACGGCGGCCCCGACGACGAAACTGATGACCGCGACCTTGGTGCGGCCGGTCGTCAGCGCCCGGAATCCGGTTGGCGACTCATCAATTGACTGCATAGACCGCGACACCCACACACACCAGCCACGCCACGGCGAGCAGCTGCAGGACACGATCGCCGAGCGCGATCTCCTCGGGCTCGCCCGCGGCACCCCCGTCGACGTCGACGGCGTAACGGAGGATCGCCACGGTGAACGGCACCATCGAGATGGCGTACGCGACGTTGGTGTCGCCCTTGTCGAAGGCCCACAGGCCGTAGAAGATCACGACCGCGGTCGCCGACAGGGTCCACACGAAGCGCAGGTAGGTGGTCGTGTAGTACTCGAGGGCCTTGCGGATCTTGGCGCCCGTGCGTTCGGCGAGCTGGAGTTCGGCGTAGCGCTTACCCGCCGCCATGAAGAGCGACCCGAAGGCCATCACGAGCAGGAACCACTGCGACAGCACGATCTCGGCGGCGACACCACCGGCGATGGCGCGCAGCAGGAAGCCCGACGACACGATGCAGATGTCGATGACGGCCTGGTTCTTCAGGCCGAAGCAGTAGCCGAGCTGGATCACCAGGTAGATGGCGATGACGACGGCCGTCTGCCAGTTGGCGAGGAACGCGATGCCGATCGAGCCGACGAGGAGGACGGCGGCGAGGACATAGGCCAGGGTCACCGGGACGACGCCGGCCGCGATCGGCCGGAACCGCTTGGTCGGGTGGTTGCGGTCGGACTCGACGTCCATCGCGTCGTTGACCAGGTAGATGCTCGACGCGGCGAGGCAGAAGGCGACGAAGGCGATACCGGCGGAGCCCAGCACCGAGACGTCGGTGATGTTGCCCGCGGCGAGCGGAGCGGCGAGCACCAGGACGTTCTTGACCCACTGCCGCGGCCGGACGGCCTTGATCAGCCCGGACGTCAGGTTCTTCGGCGGTCCGAGAACCTTCCCGTGCTCGATCGGCTCCTCGCTCATGCACTCTCCCTGTGTCGTGTCACCCGCGCGATGACGGGGGACGCGGCAAGACGCAGCGTCCCGCCGGGGACC
Source organism: Gordonia sp. BP-119 (assembly GCF_016924115.1). Lineage (NCBI taxonomy): Bacteria > Bacillati > Actinomycetota > Actinomycetes > Mycobacteriales > Gordoniaceae > Gordonia > Gordonia sp. BP-119. Next base: position 55,873 of record NZ_JAFFZF010000001.1, on the reverse strand, counting down.
GCGGCCGTCAGGCCGAGCCGGGCCAGGACGCGCGCCGCGCGGCGGGCACGTCCGGACTCCTGGTCATTCCGGGTGGGTTCGAGCAGCACCTTATCGCCCACGATGACCGCCGCTGCGCTCGCGGCACCGATCGCGGCACCCGCGGTGACGTCGGTCGGGTAGTGCACGCCCAGCACCAGTCGGGACAGCAGCATCGGCGGGACCAGCACAGCGGGCAGCACCTTCGGGTCCCAGCCGGCGGCGCGGCCGATGAGGATCGCGGCCGCGGTGGTCGAGGTGGCGTGTGAGGACGGGAAACTCAGTTTGCTCGGCGTCGACACCCCGATGGCGATCGCCGGGTGTGCGGGCCGCGGGCGGCGCACGATCCGCTTGATGATCACCGACGCGGCGTGCGCGCCGAAGGCGCCCACTCCCGCCTCGAGCCAGAGCTGTTGCGCCCGTACGTCACCGCGGCGGCGGGCCAGGGCCCAACCGGTCCCCGAGATCGCGAGCCAGCCCAGCGCGTGCTCGCCCACGTGCGACAGTCCGCGCGCGGCCGGGCGGACGCCCGGGCGGGCGCCGAGCCCGGCCTGGATGGCGACCAGCGCCTTCTCCTCGCCGTTCAGGGGACGCGGGGTGTCGTCGGCCGGGACCTTCCCCGTCTCCGCACGGTCCTCCAGGACCGTGTCGCCCCCGCTGCCGATCACCGGACCATCAGATTCCGAAGACACCCGCCCAGCTCTCCTTCGACGTCAGGTCGCGGTGTGCGGACCTGTACTGCTGCTTCATCTCCGGGAACTTGTCCTGCAATTCCTTCACGAGGGCGAAATGTTCCCGGGCGAGCTCGATCATCTTCTCGCGGTCGCGCTGCCGGTAGACGACGCCGCGGCCGTCGGCGGTGGTGACCGTGACACCGTCGACCCGTCCGAGGGAGAACCATCGCGCCTCGATCGGTGGGAAGTTGGCCTGCGGCACCTCGTGATGCCGGGGATCGGCCGGGCGGACATTGTTCACCACCGCGGCGGTCAGCGCCTTGATCTTGCTGATCGGGTTCAGCGGTATCGAGGTCCCGAGATGCGTTGCCTCGCCCGAGGTCCGCGGCAGCTCGGTCGCCGAGGGGAGGACGACCGCGTCCGGATACTGCTTGCGCATCTGCGCGACCTTCGGCAGCGCGTGGGGCAGCAGACTGCGGATGTGATCGGGTCCGGCGAGGAAGTCCCGGATCGCCTCGTTCTGGATCGCGACCGTCGAATACTCCAGGCAGAGGAGGTGTTTCGCGGTCGCCTTGGTCATCGACCGGACGATCCCCTTGATGGGACCGTCGTGGTGGATCGAAGCGACGACGAGCCGGTTGCGCAGGTGGAAGTACGCCTGCCAGTCGATCGCGTCGTCCTTGTCGCTCCAGGCCATGTGCCAGATCGCGATACCCGGCACGGTGGCGGTGGGGTAACCGGCCTTCGACGCGCGGAGTGCGAACTCCCAGTCGTCCCACTTGATGAACAGGGGCATCGGGAGGCCGATCTGCTCCGCACATTCGCGCGGGATCATGCACATCCACCAACCGTTGCCCTCGACGTCGATCCGCCGGTGCAGGTTCTTCGAGTTCTCGCGGTCGCGCAGTGGGTGTTTGGAGAAGTTGTGGTCGTACTCGACGAACGGCGCCGCGGTCCACATGAAGGTGTCGCGCCGGATGACCTCACCCATGCAGTGGAGGTGACTGCGGTCCTGCAGGTTCAGCATCTGACCGCCGACGAGCATGGGCGCCTTCGCGAATCGCGACATGGCCAGCGCCCGCAGGATCGAGTCGGGTTCGATCGCGATGTCGTCGTCCATGTAGAGGACGTAGGGCGAGTCGGTGAGCCGCAGCGCCTCGTACATGACGCGCGCGTACCCGCCCGAGCCGCCGAGGTTGCCCTGGTCGAAGATGTGCAGCCGGTCGCCGAGAGCGGCCGCGGCCTCGGTGTACCCGGGTTCGTCGACGACCTTCCTGGTGCCCTGGTCGGGCATCATCACCGCGTCGATCACCTCGTCGACCATGGGGTCGGAGGTCAACGCGGCCAACGCGTTCACCGCGTCGGTGGGGCGGTTGAAGGTCGGGATGCCCACCGTGACGCGCTTGGTCTCCGCGTCCGGGGTCGGCGCCTCGACGGGCGCGTACCAACCGGCGGAGACGATCTCGGTGTCGGTGTCGGTGGTGACGTCGAACCAGATCCAGCCGCCGTCTTCGAAGGGGCCGAGGTCCAGCTCGAATTCGACTACGCCACGGCCGGTTTCGTCGGTGTCCACGAGGTCACCGCCGATGCCGATACGCGATCCGTCGATCTTGGAGCGGTACAGGTCGACGCGGCAGGTGCCGATCACCTCGACGCGGAGCACCACGGAGTCGAGGATGCTCCAGCGGCGCCAGTAGGCCGCGGCGAAGGCGTTGAAGTAGGTCTCGAAACTCACCTCGGACTCGGCACCGAGGAGCACCGAGGTCCGGCTGGGGGCGTGCGCCCGGCGGTTGTTGCTCTCGGACTCCACGACGTACAGCGATCGGACGTCGAGGGGTTCGCCTGCGCGCGGGAAGATCACCCGCTGCAGAAGCGATTTCGCCTTCGACGGCCCCACTCCGGCGTCGGGGATGTCGGATTGGTTCACGGGAGTCACCGTCATCTATTCGGCTCCTGCGGGGTCGGCCACCAGCGGCGCACCATCACGCAGATGCGGTGCCAGGGTGTTGTCGAACATGGTGAGCGCACTCGCGATCGCCATGTGCATGTCGAGGTACTGATAGGTGCCCAGGCGACCACCGAACAACACTCCGGCACTTGCGGTCTCGGTGCGGGCGAGGTCACGGTAGGTGGTCAGCATCGCCCGGTCCTCGGGTGTGTTGATCGGGTAGTACGGCTCGTCGTCGTTCTCGGCGAACCGGCTGAACTCCCGCATGATGACCGTCTTGTCGTCGGGGTAGGAGTCCCGCTCGGGATGAAAATGCCGGAACTCGTGGATACGGGTGAACGGGACGTCGGCGTCGTTGTAGTTCATCACCGGTGTGCCCTGGAAGTCGCCGGTGTCGAGCACCTCGGTCTCGAAGTCGAGTGTGCGCCAGCCGAGTCGGCCGGCCGAGTACTCGAAGTAACGGTCCACGGGGCCGGTGTAGACGATCGGGGCGTCGGGACTGTCCGCGCGCAGTTGCTCACGGACGTCGAACCAGTCGGTGGACAGGCGCACCTCGATGCGGTCGTCGGCCGCCATGTTCTCGAGCCACGCGGTGTAACCGTCGACCGGTAGACCCTCGTAGGTGTCGTTGAAGTAGCGGTTGTCGAAGGTGTAACGGACCGGAAGCCGGGTGATGTTGCCCGCGGGCAGTTCTTTGGGATCGGTCTGCCACTGCTTGGCGGTGTAGTGCTTGATGAACGCCTCGTACAACGGGCGGCCGATCAGGCTGATCGCCTTCTCCTCGAGGTTGCGCGCCTCGGCGGTCTCGATCTCGCTGGCCTGCTCGGCGATCAGCTTCCGCGCCTCGTCGGGACTGAAGTAACGGCCGAAGAACTGGCTGACCAGCCCGAGGCCCATCGGGAACTGGTAGGCCTGCCCGTTGTGCAGGGCGAACACCCGGTGCTGATAGCCGGTGAAGTCGGTGAACTGGTTGACGTACTCCCACACCCGCTCGTTGGACGTGTGGAACAGGTGCGCCCCGTACTTGTGGATCTCGATGCCGGTCGTCGGCTCGGCTTCGGAGTACGCGTTGCCACCGAGGTGGTCGCGCCGGTCGAGCACGAGGACCCGTTTGCCCAGCTGCGTCGCGGCCCGCTCGGCGACGGTGAGGCCGAAGAATCCGGAGCCGACGACGATCAGGTCATAGCTGCTACTGGTTGCCACGGGTCCTCAGGGTAACGGACCCTCCCTGAGTAATCTCCGAGCCACGTGGCCTGGCACGGAAGGCGGGTATTGTTTCGAACATCGGCCTGTAGCCCCCGGGCCCCATCCTCTCCTGTGATCAGTTCGGGGTTTCAGTGACGCCGCTGTTCGTACGATCGCCCGACGACCGGGTGTCCTCGCAGGCTCCGGGGCTCCCCAAGGAACACCAGGCAACGGCTCCGGTCGAGCGCATCGTCGTCGTGGTGCCCGTCCACAACGAGGCCGAGCGTCTGCCCGCGTGCCTCGAAGCCCTGCAGGCCGCGGCCACGGCGGTGCCGATCCCCGTGGAGGTGATCGTGGTGCTCGACGCCTGCGACGACGACTCCGCGACGCTGGTCACGGACGAGGTGTCGACCGTGGTGGTCGATGTCCGCTGTGTCGGCGCGGCGCGCGGAGCCGGTTTCGCGTCCGTGGTTGCGTCGTCGTCGGAACCGGACACCACGTGGTTCGCGACGACCGATGCCGATTCGACGGTTCCGCGCGACTGGTTCGCCGAGCATGTCGCCGCCGCGGACGCGGGGGCGGACGCGTACGTGGGCACGGTCACCCCGGACGGTTTCGACGAGTGGCCGGCGGGAACGGGCGAGATGTACCTGCGGGAGTACGACCCGTCCCCCGGGCACGGCCACGTCCACGGCGCCAATCTCGGCGTCCGCGCCTCGACCTACGCCGAGGTCGGCGGGTTCCGTGAGCTCGACACCGACGAGGACGTTGATCTCGTCGACCGCCTGCATGCCGCGGACGCGGTCATCGAACGGGGTGCGCACGCGCCGGTCCGCACCTCGACGCGACGCGACGGGCGCGCACGGCACGGCTTCGCGGGCTACCTGCGGCAACTGTCCGGGGCCCGGCCCGACGAGGTCGCCGGGTGACGCCCGCACGGGCACGCGCGATCGTCGGCGACCCGTCCTTCGCGCTCCCCCGCCCGGGCGGCGGACGCACCCTCGACCGGTTCGCCGCCCTCGTCCGGGCCTGCTCCGACGACATCAGCACGGGTCGCCTCGTCGAGGCGCACGCCGACGCCGACGCCATCCTCGCCGAGATCTGCGACGGCGGGACCGCCCCGGGCGAGTTCTGGGGTGTGTGGGCGGCCGAGACCCGCGGGAGCGGCGTCGACGCCCGCCGCGGCGCACACGGCTGGGAACTGAACGGGACCAAGGAGTGGTGCTCGGGCGCGTCGTCGTGCACCCACGCGCTGGTCACCGCGCGCACCGACACCGGCAACCGGTTGTTCGGCGTCGACCTCGGCCACCCGGGGGTGTCCGCGGACAGCTCGGGGTGGGCCAACGCGGGCATGCGGGACTCCGACACCGGGACCGTCACCTTCGACGCCGTGCCCGCCGACGCGATCGGCGAACCGGGCGCATACCTCGACCGTCCGGGATTCTGGCACGGCGGGATCGGGGTCGCGGCATGCTGGTTCGGCGGGGCCCGCAAGGTCGCGGCGCCGCTCTACCGCGCGGCCGCCCGTTCCGACGACCCGCTGCTGCTGATGCACGCCGGCGCGGTCGACGCCCATCTCGCGTCCGGTTGGGCGCATCTGCAGGCCGCGGCACGCGAGATCGACACCGACCCGGGCGCGCCGTCGAAACGACTCGCCTTCGCCGTGCGCTGGTCGGTCGAACAGGTCGCGACCGCGGTGATCGACCGGGTGGGACGCGCGCTCGGTCCCGGCCCGCTGTCCGCCGACGCCGGCCACGCGCAGGCCGTCGCCGATCTCACCGTCTACATCCGGCAGTCCCACGCCGATCGAGACCTCGCAGTACTCGGCGCACTGACCGACGGCGTCCCACCCGGACCGGGATCGGCGGGTCCATGACCGCCGACTGCTCCCCCTCGACGCACCGCTTCGGCGCCACCCCCACCTCGGCGGAGGGAACTCCCGAAGTCGAATGGCAACGGTGGTTCGCCGCGCGGGGTCCGTGGCCCGACTTCGAGCCGGGCGTCCGGCGGCTCGTGGTCCTGGCCGCCCATCCCGACGACGAGGTACTCGGGGTCGGCGGGCTGATGGCGGCTGCCCACCGACGTGGCATCGAGGTCGTCGCGCTCTGCCTGTCCGACGGCTCGGCGTCGCACCCTGGTTCGCCCACGCTCTCGCCCGCCGAGCTGGCGATCCGACGACGCGCCGAAGTGGACTCCGCGACATCGGTTCTGGGCATCGAACCGACGCGATGGTGCGGGCTCGGCGACGGCACGCTCGCCGACCACGAGGACGAGATCGAGGCCATCGTCGAGCACACCCTCGCCGAGCAGCCCGAGACCCCGACGGCCCTGCTGGCGGTGTGGGCGCACGACGGTCATCCCGACCACGAGGCCGTCGGACGGGGTGCCCGACGCGTCGGCGACCGATGTGGCGTCCCCGTCTGGATGTATCCGATCTGGATGTGGCACTGGGCGACACCCGACGATCCCGACATCCCGTGGGAGCGGATGCGGACCTTCGTCCTCGACGACGATCTCGAGGCCGCCAAACGAGAGGCCGTGCAGGCCTTCGACACCCAGATCCGCCCGCTGTCACCCGCCCCCGAAGACGCCACCGTCCTCGGACGGCACATCCTCGACCGCCTGCTCCGCGATCGGGAGTTCGTCTTCGTGTGAACTCAAGACGCTCACGACATCGGCATCGACGAGGGCCCGGGACGGCACTCGACACCGACGATCATCAGGACGGATGACATGGCCGACGACCACACCGCCGGGAGCCGAGAAGGGCTCGCCGACAACTATTTCCACGACATGTACCGAGACAGCGACGACCCCTGGGGCTTCACGTCGCGGTGGTACGAACAACGAAAGTACGCCCTCAGCCTGGCGGCCTTGAGCTCTCCCCGGTACGGGTCGGTGTTCGAGCCCGGCTGCTCGGTCGGCGTGCTCAGCGCGCAGTTGGCCACGCGCGCCGATCATCTGCTGTGCACGGACGTCAGTCCGCGCGCGGTGGAGCTCGCACGCGAGCGACTCGACGGCCACGACTCCGTCGAGGTGCGCGTCGGCGACATCGTCTCCGACTGGCCGCCCGGCCGGTTCGACCTGATCGTCCTCAGTGAGGTCCTCTACTACCTCGGTGACGCGGATCTCGACGAACTGATCGCGCGGTTGCCGGAATGTCTGACCCCGACGGGCGAGGTGCTCGCGGTGCACTGGCGGTGGCGGGTCGAGGAGTACCCGCGAACCGGTGACGAGGTGCACGCGGCCCTGCGGTCGTCGGCGTTGCACCCGTCAGCGTCGTACTCGGACACGGACTTCTGCGTCGACGTGATGACTTCGTCACCCATCGGGTCGGTCGCGCAACGAGAAGGACTCGTCACCGTCGCGGACACGCACCGTACGGCATAATGATCTCTTTGAACGCCTGGGGGAGTTCGAAGCCCGCGCTTTGCTGTCGGTCCAGTCGAAGCGCTCTGAACAACGTCTCACGAGGAGGCAGGAGTGACCGAGTTGGCGGACTTCGGGGCTCAGATGACGCGCATCGCCGGCGAGATGCGCCGCGAGAGCGACGACACCGAAGCAGCGCTGCGTTCGATGACCAAATTCGCGGTCGACGCCATTCCGGGAGCCGAGTACGCGACCGTGACCCTCGTCGCGAACGGCACCATCGAGACGCCGGTGATGGTCGGCGACCTCGGCGGCCAGGCCGACAATCTGCAGCGAGAACTGGGCGAGGGCCCGTGCATCCGGGCTGCGGTCTCCGATCTCACCGTCTGGATCGACGACATGCGGACCGAGACGCGCTGGCCGAACTTCGCGGCTGCGGCAGCCGATCTCGGTATCCGGTCGATGGCCTGCTTCTACCTCTACATCGACGGCGATGACTCGGCCGCGCTGAATCTTCACAGCACCGAACCGGCGGCATTCACCGCCGAGGCCCGTCAACTCGGCGAGCTGTTCGCCGCGCACGCCGCGACCGCCCTCGGGGCCATCCAGGAGAAGCAGCAACTGCGCGCCGCGCTCGGCTCGCGCGACATCATCGGCCAGGCCAAGGGCATGATCATGGAGCGCTACCGGCTCGACGCCGACGAAGCGTTCGCACTGCTCGCCAGGTTGTCGCAGGACACCAACACCAAACTCGTGGAGGTCGCCACCCAGATCGTCGAGGCGGGACCGGAAGGCGACTGAGCTCTCAGCGGAACGCGTCGCGCTTCGGGAAACCGAGCGCGGGGATGCCGCCGCGATCCTGGTAGCGCTCGAGCCCCTTGCCGACGAGGACCCGCGGTCCGGTGGCCGGGGTGAAGAACATCATCCCCTTCTCGAAGAGCTGGGTGACGCCCGCGGCGTCGGGGGTCAGGGTCGGCACACCGAGCGCCTGGCCCAGCGGTCCGGTGATCCCGCCGAGGTCCGCGAACCGTCCGTTCATCGCCGACGTCGCCATGTCGAGGAACTTCGACGATCCGGGCAGGATCTGTTCGGCGAGCTGGTTGAGGCTGCCGAAATCGATACCCCCGCCGCCGGGCGACGCCGGGCCGGTGGGCGGTTTGACGATCCGCGGCGGCGAGGGCTGACCCTGGACCGCGAACCACGACGACTTCAGCTGCAGCTTGGTTCGAGCTTCCTCGCCACTCACCTCCGCGGTCCCGCCGGAGCCGACCGCGCGCACCTTGATCGCGCGTCCGTGTTCGGCGCCCAGGCCGTTGGCCTCGATCACCTCGAAGCTCCGCAGCGCACCGACTCCGAACGCCGATCCGATGCTGCCCGCGCTGACGGTGGCGGTCCAGTTGTGGTTGGGCGAGACCGTGTCGCCCTCGTCGACGACGGCCGGGAAACGTCCGCCGGCCGTGTAGCCGCCGGTCGACGCGGAGAACTCGGTGAAGGCCGGTTGACCGTTCTGCATCAGGATCTGGCCGGCGGTGGCGTCGGCGGCCGCGTTGGTCCGGCGGTCCTCGCCCGAGACACCGCCGTAGACCTGCGAATTCTGGGTGTCGTCGATCTTCTTGCCGCCCGCGATCGCCGCTAGTGCGTAGGTGCGGGCCGCCACGGCCTGCGCCTGCAGCGCCGCCGCGCCGCCGGAGTCGCCCCAGGCGGGCAGGCTCTCGCGCGGGATGACGCCCTTGACGTAGTCGTCGATGTGGATGCGATTGACCACGCGCCCGCCTTCGAGTCCCATGGCCCCGCGGTAGGCCTTGTTCGATCCGCAGAACTTGAGGAATTCACCGGCCGGGCGGTTGGGCGCCATGCTGAGGGGTTCGACGAAGGTGGCCGGCACCGACCGCACCACACCGCCGCCGCACCCGCTGCGGATGGTGGCCGTGCCCCCGGACAGGCTGACCGCCTGCCCGGGAGCCACCGTCTGACCACCGACTCGCATGCCGGCGTCCGCGTGCACATTCACCGAGCCCTGACCCGTGAGGGCCACCAGGATCTCGGGCCTGTCCACCTTCCCCGCGGTGGTGCCACCGTAGTAGTGGCGCAAGATCTGCTGTGCCGTCCAGCCCTTGCGGGCGTAGCCGTACGCTCCCCATTGCCCCATTCCGCGGCCGTGGCCATGACCGTGCCCGATCAGCGTCACCGTCGACCCGACCGAGAGCTCGACCTGTTCGGCCGATTCCGATGAGCTCGCGACAGCGAGTCCACCGGCCAGCAGTGCGGGCGCCAGCCCCGCCGCGGCCCAGGTCAACGCGCGGTTGCGGGCCCGTCCGGGCCGCGCACCGCTCGCCGGCCATCGCGGCAGAAGCCGTGTAGGTCGGGCTTTGGTCACTGCAGAACACATCCTTCGGTCGCGACGACACCAGCCGCGGGCGGCGAACTTCTGCACCGCTCGTAACGCCTGTGACTGATGTGACGATTGGGACTTAAGTGACCCTAGTGAATTCAGATGCCGATCACCAACCCGAGGGGATCACAACCGGATCACGAGTTGCCCGGGCCGCCGTGACCTCTGGCGCGGGGGTCAGGTCCCCGGATTCATTGCCACCTCATCGTCGAGCATCAACACATCAGTCACATCCGTCACACAGATAACAAGAACATCACGAGTTACCGATGCGCGGCGTGTGTCGCCGCCGTCGTCGATGCCTGACGGCGACGATGACCGCCGTACCGAGCACAGTCGACGACTTCGAAGTCCTGGTGGCTTCGACGCCGTCGGCTGCGCTGATGTCGACGGCTGAGCGGACCCGACCACACCCCCGGAGCACCAGCGCCGCGGTCCGACCAACCTGCGAGGAGACCTGAGTGCGTTACCCCAGACCGAAACCTTCGATCGCGCTCGCCGCGATCGCCGCCGCGGTCGTCGCGAGCCCGTTCGTGGTGATCGCGAGCCAGTCCGAACCACAGTTGGTGGACAACAAGCAGACGGTCTCCAACACCGAGATCGAGCAGGTCCCGTTACGGGAACTGCCCGCCGCCATCGTCGACGTGGCGACGTCCGGCCTCGCCGCGGCGGGGGTCGAACTGCCGCCGATCGATCCGGACGCGTTCCCGCTGCCGGATCTGACGGTCCCGCTGCCGAAGGGTCTCGTCCCGGGAGCCGGCTCATCGTCGAGCACCGATCCCTCTGCCCCGTCGGGATCGCCGTCGAGGGAGTCATCGGCAGAATCGTCGCCGCCGGAATCCCCCTCGGCAGAATCGTCGCCGCCGGAAACCAGCTCGGAGACAACCGAACCCGCCGCCACCCCGACGACCGAGGCGCCCAGCAGCAGCGAGCGGTCGGCACCGTCGACGACGCGGGAACAGCCGGCGCCTCGAGGTGACCGGGCACCGGGGACCCCGACCCGATCGAACCCGAGCAGCACGACCCCGGCGACACCGACGATGGCCGACGGCCGCGAGGTCGGGGCGGCGGTCACGCACATCGTGCGCGAGGCGCCGATCAAGATGGTGGCGTTCACCTGGGAGCGACCCGTGGACGTCGACCTCAAGCTGCGTGCGAAGAACCCCGACGGCAAGTGGGGACCGTGGACGGTCCTGGAGCAGATCTCCCGCGGACAGGCGCCCAGCGCGAAGAACCCGGTCGGTACCGAACCGGTCTGGGTGGGCGACGCACGTGAGGTGCAGGTCGCCGCGAGCAAGGACGGCCTCGCGATCCCGGCGGCGGAAACCCAGGGCGGCGATCTCGCCCAGCTGGCCGTCGGCACCGCGAGCACGGTGGTGACGGAGTTGGCCACGGTTGCCCTCAATGCGCTGAAGGCGACGCTCATCAGCCCCGAGAGCCTGCTCGGCCTGGGTTCGTCGTTGCTGTCGCCGCTGACCGGCGGACCGCAGGTCGTGGCCCGCCAGGCCTGGGGCGCCGACGAGTCCATCCGGTGTTCGCAGCCGGTGTACTCGCCGCAGATGCGCGGTGCGATCGTGCACCACACGGCCGGCAGCAACGACTACACCCCGCAGCAGTCCGCGGAGATCGTCCGGGGCATCTACGCCTATCACGCACGCAGCCTGAACTGGTGCGACATCGGGTACAACGTGCTCATCGACAAGTACGGCCAGATCTTCGAGGGCGCGTTCGGCGGACTCGACCGCAATGTCGAGGGCACGCACACCGGCGGGTTCAACAAGGAGACCCTCGGGGTGTCGATGATCGGCAACCTCGAGGAGGCGCCGCCGACCGCGGCGATGGTGTCGGCGACCGGCAAGTTCCTGCGCTGGCGCCTCGGCAAGGCCGGACTCAACCCGGCGGGCACGGCGACGCTGACCTCAGAGGGGTTCGCGGGCACCAAGTTCGCGGCGGGCACGCAGTCGAACCTGCCGGTCATCTCCGGGCACCGCGACTACAACAGCACCAGCTGTCCGGGAGTCCACGGCTACGCGGCGCTCACCGCGATCCGGGCGCTCGCCGGCGGCGCCCCGCCGGCACCCGAACCGACGCCGCCCGCCGATCCCGCAGCCCCGGCACCTCCGCCGGCCGCACCCGGTGCCCCCGCGCCGCCGGTCGAACCGGGTGCCCCCGCCCCGGTGCCGCCGGCGGCCTGAGCCGGGTCCGGCGATTCGCGGGGACGGATCAGGTTCCGGCGAACCAACGCTCGAGCACCTTCGCGACGCCGTCGTCATTGTTGCCCACGGTGACCTCGTCGGCGGCGTCGAGTGCGGTCGGATGACCGTGTCCCATCGCGACCCCGTGGCCCGCCCAGGTGAGCATCTCGGCGTCATTGGGCATGTCGCCGAACGCGATCACCGCATCGACGGGGAGTCCGGTGAGCTCGGCGAGCCGGGCGAGTCCAGACGCCTTGTGTGTGCCCGGTACGGACAGCTCGATGAGCCCGTTGTCGGTGGAGAAGGTCACCTGGGCGAGGTCGCCGACCATCGGCTCCAGACGACGAGCCATCTCGTCGGAGGCCATGCCCGGCTTACGGACCAGGAGTTTCACGGCCGGATCGCCGAACACCTCGTCGTCACCGACCTCGACGTGGTCGGGGTTGAGCCATGCGTGTTCGTAGCCGGCGCTCGCGACGAACGGTGCGGTCGCGGCGTCGTGTGCGGAACGGCCCGCCCGCTCGGCCGCGATGCCGCATCCCGGGATCTGCTGGTAGGCGATCTCGCCGAGTTTGACCAGGGCGTCGGGTTCGAGATTGGCCGACCAGAGCACGTGGTCGTGCTCGGCGTCGTAGATGATGGCGCCGTTGGCGCACACCGCGTACCGGACGAACGCGTCGGTGCCGGCGAACTGGTCGGTGATCTCGGCGATCCAGCGCGGGGGGCGACCGGTGGCCAGCACGAATTCCGTACCGGCGGCACGGGCGGCGGCGAGCACGGCCAGCGTGCGCGGGGAGACCCGGTTCTCGTCGTCGATGAGGGTTCCGTCCACGTCGCTGGCGATGAGTGTGGGTGGACCGAATGTCATCAGCGTCTGCTTTCTCTCGACCGTGATCTCTCGGCGGCTCGTCTCGCCCGCGCCTCGGCTTTGCGGAGCGCCTCGTCGGCTTCGATCACCGCGGCTTCCTGAGGTGTCGGTGCCGAACCGCCCAGTCGCGACGGAACCCAGAACTCACCCGGCGGGTGCGGACCGTAGGCGTCCTGGACCTCGAGGAGCATCGAGTTCATGGTGTCGCGGAGCCTCAGGGTCTCACGCTCGGGGGACTCGCCCGGAGCTGGGGTGAACGGCAGACCGAACCGGACATGCACCGGCAGCCGGCTCCGGCCGATGTTCCGCAGTCCGCCCTTCGTCCACTGGCGGTGGGCACCCCACACGATCGCCGGGATGATGGGCACCCCGGTCTCGGCGGCCATCCGGGCCGCACCGCTCTTGAACTCCTTGAGCTCGAAGCTGCGGCTGATCGTCGCCTCCGGATAGACCGCGACGATGTGGCCGTCCCGCAGCCGCCCGAGCGCGGCTCGATAGGCCTCGGCGCCGCGCGACCGGTCCACCGGGACGGTCTTGGTGTGGTTGACCAGGAACCGCATGATCCCGATGTCCATGACCTCGGACTTGATGAGAAAACGGGTCCGGCGTCCGGCCCGCTGCACCCCGAGCGCGAGCGGCAGGAAGTCGACGTAGCCGGTGTGGTTGACGCACAGCACGGCGCCGCCGGAGTCGGGGATGTTGTCGATGCCGGTGAAGTGCAGGTCGAGAGCCTGCGCCCGGACGATCCCGTTGGCGATGAGCTCCAAGGTGCGATACACCGGCTCGCGGTGTCCGTGCCTGGCTGCGCTCATGGGTCCAGGTTAACGCCGCCTCACCGGCCGACAGTCGATCAGACGACCCCGGGGTCGTCCTTCCGCGGCTCGCGTTTGGCGGCACGTTCCGCCTGCTCCTGGGCGTCCATCCGGTTGGCCTCCTCGAGTGTCGGCGCCGAACCGCCGAGCCGGGCGGGGACCCAGAACTCACCCTTCGGGTGCTCGCCGTAGGCATCCTGCAGTTCGAGGAGTTTCGCACTCATGACCTCGTGCAGCTTGGCCGTGAGGGCGTCGGCGCTGCCCGTGGCCTCGAGGGGCTCGCAGACGCCGATGGAGATCTTGTACCCGGTGCGCCCCAGCTGTTTGGGGTGCCCCTTGGTCCACACACGCTGCGCACCCCAGATCACCGTGGGGACGATCGGCGCGCCGGATTCGATCGCCATGCGGGCGGCACCGGACTTGAAGGCCTTCAGCTCGAAGCTCCGGCTGATCGTCGCCTCGGGGTAGACGCCGACGAGCTCGCCGCGCTTGAGGTACTCGACCGCGTTGCGGTAGCTGTCCGCACCCTGCGCGCGGTCGACGGGAATGTGCTTGAGCGAACGCATGATCGGCCCGGAGATCTTGTTGTCGAAGACCTCCTTCTTCGCCATGAAGCGGACCTTGCGACGACCCTGCAGGTAGGCCGGGATCCCCGCGTAGGTGAAGTCCAGGTAGCCGGTGTGGTTGATTGCGACGACGCCGGGGCCATCGGCCGGTACGTGTTCCACACCCGACACCTTGAACTTCAGACCTTCGGCCAGCCACAACAGGCGGGCGGCGGTGATCACGGTGTCGTACACGGGTTCCATGCGAGAGAGCTTAGCCACTATCCCCCGGGCGCCCTCGCCGCCGTCGGCGGCCTGGTCGCCGTGACCGGCCGTTCATCGCCCCAGGACCCGTGAGACTCCTCACGGTGAGCATCCCGCGGGACTCATGGCCCACGCACCGGCCCGGCACGGCTCGATACCCTGGACGTCTGTAGTGCCCTGCCGCGCAGCCCCGCGCACACCATGAAAGGCCCCTTCGTGCAGATCACCAGCATCGGTCATGCCGGTTTCCACATCCAGACCACCGCCGGATCGATCCTCTGCGACCCCTGGGTCAACCCGACGTACTTCGCCTCCTGGGTGCCCTTCCCGGACAACTCCGAACTCGACTGGAAGACGCTCGGCGACTGCGATTACCTCTACGTCTCGCACCTGCACCGCGACCACTTCGACGAGCGGAACCTGCGCGAGAACGTGAACAAGGACGCCACCGTCCTGCTCCCCGACTACCCGGTGCCGGACCTGCGCCGCGAACTCGAGAAGCTCGGATTCTCCAAGTTCGTGGAAACCACCGACTCGGTCAAGACGACGGTGACGAACGACAAGGGTTCGTTGGACGTCATGATCATCGCGTTGCGGGCGCCCGCCGACGGCCCGATCGGCGACAGTGGACTCATCGTCTCCGACGGCGAGACGGTGTGCTTCAACATGAACGACGCCCGGCCGATCGACCTGGACGTCGTCGACGAGGCGTTCGGGCACGTCGACGTCCACCTGCTGCAGTACTCCGGCGCGATCTGGTACCCGATGGTCTACGACATCCCGCGGAAGTCCAAGGCCAACTTCGCCTCTCAGAAACGTCAGCGCGGAATGGACCGTGCGCGTTCCTATATCGAGCAGGTCGGGGCGACGTGGGTGGTGCCGTCGGCCGGACCGCCGATGTTCCTCGACGAGGAGCTGTTCTACCTCAACGACTTCGGGTCCGGCGAGACCGCGGACACCACGTCGATCTTCCCGGACCAGGAGACCTTCCTGGAGCAGATGCGCATCCACGGCACCGACGACGGCGAGAAGCACCGCGGTCTGATGATGGTGTCGGGTTCGGTCGCCGACTTCTCGGGACCGACGCTGAACGAGGTCACCCATCCCTACGCGCCCGCCGATGTCTTCGGCGAGAACAAGCGGGCCTACCTCGAGCGGATGAAGGAGAAGTTCGCACCGGTCATCGCCGCGGAGAAGGCCACGTGGGCACCGGCCGAGGGCGAGCCGCTGATCGGCGCCCTCCGCGAGCTGTTCGAGCCGATCATGGCGCAGTCGGATCTGATCTGCGACGGCATCGGCTACCCCGTCGGACTGGTGATGACCCCCGGCGGCGGCCCGGCCAACGACGCCACCGAGACCGTCGTGATCGACTTCCCGAACCGCATCGTGCGCGAGCCCAAGGAGGGAGAGGGCAAGTACCGCTACGGTTTCCGGATCGCCACCGAGCTGGTCCGGACCGTCCTGCGCGACAACGAGCCCGACTGGGTCAACACCATCTTCCTGTCGACGCGGTTCACCACCTGGCGCATCGGCGGTTACAACGAGTTCCTCTACACCTTCTTCAAGTGCCTGACCGACGAACGGATCGCTTACGCCGACGGCTGGTTCGCCGAAGCACACGACGACTCGGCGTCGATCACCAAGGACGGCTGGGAGATCCAGCGGCGCTGCCCGCACCTCAAGGCCGATCTCGGCAAGTTCGGGGTCATCGAGGGCGAGAAGCTGACCTGCAATCTGCACGGATGGCAGTGGGATCTGCCCACGGGACGCTGCCTGACGTCGAAGGGGCATGAACTCCGCGCGTCGAAGCTCGACTCGTAGCCGGATCGAGGAGTGCGGGATTCGTACCGGATTCCGGTACGAATCCCTCACTTCGCAGTCACGAGCGTCATCGACGCGGCACCCATCTTGAAGATCGGCTGCTTCGACGCCGAGTCCCAGTCGGTGATGGTCAGCTCGTTGGCCGCGCGATGGTTCCCGGTGTCGTCGTCGGCGTCCCAGTACCCGTAGTGGAAGGGCACGAACAGCACGCCGCGACGGATGGCGGCGATCCGCACCGTTGCGGTGATCGCGCCGCGCGGGCTGGCGATCTCGACGAGGTCACCGTCGTGCACACCGCTGCGCGCGGCATCCAGTGCGTTGACCTCCACCCACACATCCGGCGCCGCCCCGTCGAGTTCGGGTGCGCGGCCCGTCTTGGTTCGGGTGTGAAAGTGGTAGACCGTTCGTCCCGTGATCAGCGCGAAAGGGTGGTCGGCACTGGGACTCTCGGGAGGTGGCAGGTGTGGCGCCGCCTTGATCAGCGCCCGCGCCCCCGGGTTGAGGTCGCGATACTCGTCGGGTTGCAGCGGCTCGCCGGTGAGCAGATCCTTGCCGTACGACTCGCAGTAGTCCGCCGCGCTGTAGAACCGACCGTCGGCGTAGAGACGCTCGGTACCGCCGGGAGCGTCCGCGGTGCACGGCCACTGCACGCCACCGCGAGTCCGCAGTAGCTCGTACGTCATCCCGCTGTAGTCGCACGGCCGGCCTGCGCTGCACGCCCGCCAGGCGTCGAAAGCGGATTCGGCATCCGTCCACGGGGGCAACGGCTTCCCATCCCGGTCGCGGAAATCCATGCGACGGGCGTAGTCGAGGAAGATGTCGAGGTCGGCTCTGGCCTCGCCGGGTGGATCGACCGCCTTCTCCGACAGGTGCACAGTGCGGTCGGCGTTGGTGAACGTGCCCGTCTTCTCACCCCATCCGGCGGCCGGGAGTACGACATCGGCGAGTGCGGTCGTCTCATTCGAGAACATGTCCTGCGCCACGACGAACACATCGTCCCGTTCGAGGATCGCCCGGATTCGCCCCAGCTCCGGCAGCGACACGGCGGGATTCGTGGCACTGATCCACAGCATCCGTATCGTCCCCTCTTCGGCGAGGCGGAAGATCTCCATCGCGTGGGTGGGCGGGTTTTCATGCGGGAGCCGGTCTTTCTCGATGTTCCACAGGTCGGCCAGTTCGCGCACGTGCGCGTCGTTCTCCCAGTTGCGGAACCCCGCGAGATCGCCGTCGGCCCCGCACTCCCTGGTGTTCTCGGCGGTGGGCTGGCCGTTCATCTGCAGCAGACCGCAACCGGGCCGCCCGAGCATCCCCCGGATGAGGTGGATGTTGTTGACCTGAACCGCCGCGGCGGTCGCCTGGTGCGATTGGTAGAAGCCCTGCAACACCGTCGACACCAGTCGTTCGGCGCTGCCCAACAGACGTGCGGCGTGACGGAGATCGTCGGCCGGGACATCGCAGATCTCGGCGACACGTTCCGGTGGATAGTCGTCGACCATCCGACGCAGGTCGTCGAAACCGACTGTGTGCGCGTCGATGTAGTCGTGGTCGACCCAGTCGTTGGCGATGATCTCGTGCAGCAGCCCGTTCATCAGCGCGACGTTCGTGCCGGGCAGCGGTGCCAGGTGGACGGTGGCATGCCGGGCCACCGGCGTCGTCCGCGGATCGACGCAGACGATGGCCGGCGGGTGTGGACCCGCGAGTCGGTCGAGGATGCGCATCCACGTGACGCTCTGGGTCTCGGCGATGTTGTGACCGAACAGCGCGATGGTGTCGGCATGGTCGAAATCGGTGTAGGTGCCGGGCTGACCGTCGCTGGCGAACGAGGCCTTCAGCGCTTCCGCGGCCGTCGCAGTGCACAACCGGGTGTTGCCGTCCACGTGGTCGGTGCCGATGGCCCCGTGCGCGATGACCCCGAGCGTGTAGTACTCCTCCAAGAAGAGCTGTCCGGACGTGTAGAAGCCGATTGCCGCGGGTCCGTGTTCGTCGAGCAAGGACCGGGACCGTTCGACGATGCGTCCCATGGCGTCGTCCCACGTCGCCTCGACCAGCCGACCGTGCTGCCGGACGAGCGGGCGGGTCAGTCGGTCTTGAGACGAACTGGCCTGCCATCCGTAGAGATCCTTGACGTCGACGCGACCACGGTTGACACGGTCATCGGCCCGGCCGCGGACGCCGACGATCCGGTCGTCGACCACCGCGATGTCGAGGGCGTCGCCGTTGGAGTGCAGGACCGACGCCGAGCGAACCCATCGTTGTACCTCGTCATGACCGATCCCGTGGCCCAGATGCTGATCGACCCGGGCCGGCCATCGTTCACCCGGCGCGTACGGGGTGCGCCCGCCCCAGAGGTCGTCGATGCGATCGGCCACGATTCCCTCCCCACGACGTCACGACGCCTTCGGACCGTCGGGGTGTACCCAACCGCGTCCGGAGTCATTCGTCGTCCGTGGACCGCGATTCGACGCCGGCCGATTACTCCGACGCGATTGTGGGTAGCCCTCCGGCACGTTCGCTCGCGACCCGTTACCGACCCGTTGCGCGCGACACGATCCGAGCTCGACGACCTCGGCAAGGGGGTCCCGGGCGCGGACAGATTTCTACGATGAGGAACAGGGCTCACGGCCGGACACGACGTCAGACCGCGAGTCGCACACAACGACCGTGAGGAGAACATCATGGCCAAGTACCGCGTCATCGATTCGAGCGAGAACGTCGTCGAAGAGAAAGAGTTCGACGATGCCACCGGCGCATACGACTGGTTCAAGACCGTCGCCGCACCGGACGACAGCCTCGGCACCGTCATGCAGGTGCACGACGACGGCGAGTGGAAGAACTTCGAGGTCTCGGACGGGGGCACCAACGCCAGCCCGTCCGCCGACGCCGACTGAACCGCCTCCCCTCGGCAGGACGAGGTCGGCCACCCTTCGCGCCCCGGGTCTCCCGGGGCGCGAAGTCCGTTCTCAGACCCCGAACGCAGCCGGGTAGGTGATCGTCCCGCTCGGCACCGGGCGCGCATCGTCGAGACGCAGCGCCATCATCGCCTTGTCCGGGACGTCGAACGGTGCGCGGATTCCGAATCGGGACGCGGGGACGAAACCGAACTTCGGGTAATACTCGGCGTGGCCGAGCACGACCACCAAGTTCTCGCCGTGTGCGCGGGCAACGTCGAGACCCGCGACGATCGCCGCGGAGCCCGCCCCGGACCGTTGACACGACGGCAACACGGCGCAGGGTCCGAGCGTGAGCGCCGGTGCCGCGTCGACGCGGCACCGCGAATACAACGCGTACCCGACGATCGTGCCGTCGGCGTCGGTCGTGACGATGGAGAGCCCGTCGATCCAGGCGTCGCTGTCGGCCCGCAGCTCATCGACGATCCGCGCCTCGTCGGGGGTCGGGAACGCCGCCATCACCACGTCGCGGATCGCGTCGGCGTCCCCGTCACGCTCGGCGCGGGTCGCCCACCTGCTCACGGGTTGTCCGCACGCCGTCGTGATGCTGTGACGGTCGCTGTCACCGACCGCACCCGCCGGCCGGCTGCCCGGAGAAGCGACTGTTGAGGAAGCCGAGCGCCTCGGCGCTCCACGGGATGAACGCCCGGGTGTGGTTCGAGCCGCGGTACTCGGTGAACGTCGTCGGCACCCCACGATTGCAGAACGAGCCGGCGAGGCGCGCGACATCGGCCGCGATCATCACACCGTCACCGGTGCCGTCGACGTTGCCGACCCCGAGCATCATGGGGCTACGCGGAGTGCCGAGCGTCCCCATCACATTCTGCGAGATCGCCTGTCGTACACCGGGAACGTCCAGCAGGCCGCCGACCGTCGGCACGAGGAGCTGGTGATCGGTCAGACCCGGGTACTTGTCGGCGAACGCCTCGATGCATTCCCCAGCGACCTGTCCGAGGACCCGCTTGCCCTTCGGGGAGAGGTAGGACCGCATGTCGATGCCATAGGTCTCGGCGTACACCGCCATCAGAGCCGGGATCACGCCGGCCCAGTTCTCGCTGCCGTTGACATAGCCCAGATTGTTGGCCGGGTTCACCAGCACGCCACCCGCGGCGGCCCCGACGATGTTCAGCTCCGGCGCGTAGCGCGGCGCCAGCTCTGCACCGAAGCCGGTGGGGATCGATCCGCCGGAGTAGCCGAACAGTCCGATCGGTGTCCGGGCCGGCGCCCGCAGGTGACCGAGTGCGGCACGCACGCCGTCGAGCGCGGCGTACCCCGATTCGCGCGCCATCGTCCAGCGCAGCCCGCGGCCCTCGTAGTCGGGGGCGGCAACGGTGTAACCGGCGGCGAGCAGACCGGAGATGAGCGTGATGTCGATCGGCGCCTCGCTCGCGTTGCCGCCGCGCAGCGTGTACGACGGGTCGCACTGCGAGCCGAGTGCGTCGTAGAACGAGTGGTAGGAGACGACGCGGCGCGGCGTCCCGGCGGCAGCGCCCGGCGGCGAGATGACCGTGGTGACCGTCGCCGTCGGCCTGCCGAACTGGTTCGTCGTCCGGTAGAGGATCTGGGTGGCCGAGATCGGAATACTGGTTCCGCGCCAACCCAACTCGACCTGCCGCGTGCGTAGCGCGGCACCCGGTGAACTCGATTCGTAACCCGCGGGCGGATCGTAGAACGGGTCCTGCGACGGCAACTGCGCCGGCGCTGCCGCGGGTACCGGAACGGGCGCCGCCGACACCGTGGGCGCGAGGAGGGACAGGGTCGTCGTCAGCCCGAGGATCGCGGTCAGCGTTCCGAGGCCGCGGGAGAGAAGCCGCATGGATCGTCATCCTGCCCGATATGCGGCGTCTACGGCGTCTTTCGTTCCGCCTTCGGGTCTGACTGGCCCGAGGCGCCCCCGGAGGTGTCGTCCGGCACCGGGTTCTCACCGGCCCGCTCGACCGCCTCGACCACCGGCGACATCGCCACCACCACCGCGCCGGCCACGGCAGCGACGAAGGCGATCACGGCGACGGCGCCCCAACCGGCACGCGTGGTGTCGCCGAGCACCAGGATGCCGATGACACCGGGGACGACCGTCTCGCCGACGACCAGAGCCGCCGACGCCGCGCTGACCGACCCCTTCTGCAGGGCAACGGTGAACATGTAGAAACCACCCGGGCCACACAGGATGATCGCGTAGAGCGCCGGGTCGGTGACCAGTTCACCGAGATCGAAGGGGTCGAGGCCGTCGAGGATGCGCACCGCGACCGCGAGGACCCCGAACAGCACGCCGGCGGAGAGGCCCGCCAGTACCGCGACACGACTCTGCATCCGCGGCAGGATCGCGGCGCCGAGTCCCAGGATCGCTGCTCCCACGACGAGCACCGCCCAGTGCAGCCACCACTCGTGCTCGTGACCCTCGTCGCCGGCCGAGAAACCCAGCACGACCAGCGATACGACGACGACCGCGATCGCCGTCCAGTCGCGGACCGACAACCGCGCGTGCAGGAACAGCGTGGCGAGCACGACGGTTACGACGAGGTTCGCACTGACGATCGGTTGCGCCAGGAACAGCGGGATCATGCGGGCGGCGACCATGTTGCCGAGGAATCCGATGCCGTCGAGCGCCGTGCCCGCGAGGAACGACACCGTCAGCATCGCGGTGATCGTCGATCGCAGCGACGGCGCCTCCCCCGGCGCGCCGGTGTCCTCGACACTCTGCGCGCCACGCGCCTGCAACACCGACGCGGTGCCGTACGCCAGCGCCGCGAACACCGCCGCGAGGATCCCGATCAGCATTCTCGAACAGTAACCACCGTCGAGCGGTCGTGCGGGACGATGACGTCGGTTCGCATGGCGACTGGTTCGTGGGTGACGCCCGGATCAGACCGAGATGAGGTCGACGGCGCGGTGCGCGAGCATCATCGTCGCCGCGTTCGGGTTACCCGAGGGCAGGGTCGGCATCACCGATGCGTCGATGACGCGCAGCCCCTGCGTGTCCCGGACCTCGAGGCGCGGGCTCACGACCGCGCCGTCGTCGGCGCCCATCCGACACGTCCCCGCCGCGTGCGCGATGCTGATCTCCTCGGATGCGAGGAAGGCGGTGTCGACCGGCCGCTTGTCATCGCCGATCAGGCCGTCCGCGACGCCTCGCATCGACGCCGAGTCGCGGATGAGTGCCCGTGACAGCGCCACGCCCCGGGCGAGAGTCGTGACGTCGTCCGGGTCAGCCAGTCGTTCGAACTCCACCAGGGGCCGTCCGCCGACGACGCCGACCCGGCCGCGACCGTTGGGGTGTAGCAACACCGTGGAGACACTGAATCCGTCGGTGCGCTCGAGTGTGGTCCGTCCCGAGATCTTGTCGATCGTGTAGTGCATGGGGCTGATCGCGATCTGGAAGTCGTCGGTGAAGAGCTCCGCCTCGAAAGGCACACCGGTGAACGCACCTCGTCCGCGCGCGACCAGATCCGCCACGGCGCGGACGAGATCGCCCGGGCCGAGGCTGTTGATTGTCGGTACCTTCGATCGCCACGCCTCGGTCACCACACGATGGTCCTGGAGATTCTGACCGACGCCGGGGACCCGGGCGACCGATCCGGATGGACCCACACCGGAACGGAGTAGGAGCGCGGGCGTGCCGATGGCTCCGGCGCACAGCACGACTTCCTGCTGGGCTCGATACCAGTTGCCGTCAGCGCACCGGACCCCTGTCGCGCGGGAGCCCGCGAACGTGATCTCGACGGCTTGGGACCGACGACGCACAGACAACGACTCTGGACGACCAGATCTGTGCAGATATCCCCGCGCAGACGAGGACCGAAGCCCGCGCCGCTGATTCACCTGCGCGCGTGAGACCCCGAGTTGCGTCGCGCCGTTGTGGTCGGGATTCCGCGTGTATCCGGCTGTCGCCGCCGCATCGATGAACGCGTCGTCGATCGGATGTCGGTGCGCACACCAGGTGACACTGATCGGCCCGCCACGTCCGCGATACTCGTCGGGGCCGTCGACCCAGTCCTCGATGGCCCGGAAGTGCGGCAGAACCTCCTCGAATGACCAACCGAGACAACCATTGTCCGCCCAACGGTCGTAGTCCTCGGCGCGCCCACGGACATACACCATGGCGTTGATCGACCCACTCCCACCCACGATGCGCCCGGCGGCGACGGAGTCGACACAACCGTCTTTGCTCGGGTCGGCCGCGCACGGATACAGCCAGTTCGCCCGCTGGTACACCGATGCCAGACCGATGGCCAGTGCGACGTCGGGACGGCGGTCGGTCCCACCTGCCTCGAGCACGACGACACTGGCACCGCCAGATGCCAAGCGCGACGCCACGATCGACCCCGCGGATCCGGCGCCGACCACAACGAAATCCGCACTTCTCGATGCTGTTTCGGTCATCGGCGAGTCCTCGGTCGGCGTCCGAGGAGCACGATACTCGGATACGCGACAATACAACAGAGCGCAGCGGCAACGCGCGCGTCGCCTCCAGAGTCTCCGAAAAATGTTCGCAGAGCTACCTATTCGGAGTCGGCGCTCGCGATCAGTTCGTCGACGCGTCGACGACGTAGGCGTCGGCGAACTCTCCGACCGCAGGGATCGGCTGGATGCAGTCGAGGAGTACGCCGTCGGGCCCTTCGACGATGAAGTGCCGCTGACCGAAGTCCTCGTCGCGCAACTCGAGCACCGGACGGAGTCCGTGTTCGTCCGTGAGACGCCGGTAGAGCACGTCGACGTCGTCGACCTCGATGTTGACCAGCAGTCCGGCGGCGGGTCGGCGGTGGCCCTCGGGGATCGTCGGATGAGCCGCGTCCACGAGCGCCAGCTCGAACACGCCCGTGCGCATGCTGACGTACCAATTCGCGGAGAAGGTGACCTCGAAGCCGAGAACCCGCTGGTAGAAGTCTGAGGCCGCGGCCACGTCGGTGGACATGAGGACCGGGTAGACGCTGGTGACGTTCATGATGGAGCCCCTTTACGTACGATGTGTTTGTATAACCGACTATACATACGCATCGTACGTAAAGGAACCTTCCGTGCCGAGAGCCTCCGCCGCGGCCGCAGCCGAGACGGCCCGTGCCGTCCTCGCCGCCGCCACCCGTCAGTTCGCCGGTCGTGGATTCTCCGACGTGTCCCTCGACGACGTCGCTGAGGCCGCAGGCGTCACCCGCGGCGCCGTCTATCACCACTTCCGCAACAAGGGCGCGCTGTTCGCGGCGGTCGCCGCGGCGTGCCACGAGCGGGTCGCGGAAGCCGTCGTAGCGGCCGCCGAATCCGCGGGCACCGACCCGGCGCGCCAACTGCGCGCGGGCTCACACGCCTTCGTCGATGCCATCACCAGCGGACCCGCCGTACGAATCCTGCTGATCGACGGCCCGGCCGTCGTCGGCTGGGAGGAATGGCGACGACTCGACGAAGTGGGGTCGGCCGCCCACCTGCGCGAAGCGCTGGAGGCGGTCGGCGTCGACGGCGAGTTGGTCGACGTGATGACGATGCTGTTGTCGGGTGCGATGAACGAGGCCGCCCTCTGGCTCGCCCGCCACCCCGAAGACGACACCGCCCGCGAACGGACACACCGAGCACTGGATCGGCTACTCGGCGCGATCATGTGAACGAACTCTGGTGTGACACAGCAGTATCGATGCAAGCACAGAGCATCGACGCACGTTCCGTGAGCCACGGACAGGATCGCCGGGCGGGACTCCACGATCGATGGGCCGGCAGTCCCACGCGCCCATACCACACGACACCGACAAGTTTCTGACTCCGAATAGCGTTGTACAGCAGACGTTTTCGGGTTGCGAGACGCCGGCTGTGCTGTACACTCGAACGTATATTCGCAGCAACGGTTCTCGGGGGGTGGCCATGTCTGACGGATCAGCGACGCCGCAGCCGCGTGCCGTCGAGTTGGTTGCCGACCTCCACCGCATCGTCGATGAGTTGCAGACGGTCGACCTGGGGCCGTGCACCGATGCCGAGTTGGCCGAAGTGGCAGCCGACACCGAGAAAGCGATCGCACGGTTGACTGTTGCCGGTGACCGGCAGATCGATCAGGTCGAGGCCCGCGACCTGCCCCGCAAAGCCGGGTGCCGAACACTCATGCAGTACATGACCCACCGGCTACGAGTGTCGAACCCGATGCGGCGTCGTAAGCAGATGGACGCCACCGCGACCCGGACCAGCCTCGGCGGCGAGGTCCTACCACCTGAACACCCCACCCTGGCCGAAGCGTTCGCTGCGGGAGCGGTCGGTTCCGCACACGTGCAGGCCGCCCTCGATGTCCTCGACCAGATTCCCCACGGAATCGACCACGACGTGAAAGTCGCGGCCGAGCGGCAGATGGCCGAGATCGCCACCGACCACACCCCCGCCGACATCACCCAACTCGGTGCCCGGCTGCTCGCCCACCTCGACCCCGACGGCACATTGGCTGATGACACCGACCAGAAACGACGCCGCAACCTGTGGATCGGCCGCCAACGCGCCGATGGCACCGCCAAGATTTCCGGCACCCTCACCCCCGCACTCGCCGCCCGACTGACCATGATGTTCGCCGTGTGGGGCAAACCCGGACTCAACAACCCCGACGACCCCCACTCACCGTCCGGACCCGCCGGCACCGCTGACCCCGACGCCCTGACCACCGCAGCCGACCGTGACAGCCGCACTCCCGCGCAGATCAACCACGACGCCCTCGACGCCGCCCTGGCCGCAGGTTTCGCCGACGGAACTCTCGGCACCTCGCACCGCGGCCTGCCCGTGCAACTGATCATCAAAGCCGACCTCAACGACCTCATCCGCGAAGCCGGACTCGCCACCACCGCCACCGGCACCCTGCTGCCCATCCGGGACTTGATCGCGATGGCCGGTCAGGTCCAACCGTGGTTGGCGATCTTCAAAGACGCCACCACCGTCCCCCTGCACTTCGGGCGCGGCAAACGACTGGCCACCCGCGAACAACGCCTCGTTTCCTTCGCCCGCCCCGACGGTGAAGTATGTTCGGCACCAGGCTGCGACCAGCCCGCCACCCACGTCGAACTCCACCACGCCCACAAGGATTGGGCCAAGGGTGGACTCACCGACATCGACGACCTCGCCCCAGCCTGTCCCCGCCACAACCGGATGGTCGGCGACCACCCCGGCCAATACACCACCCGCATCGCCCGATCCGGACCCGACGAAGGCCGCTGCATCTGGCGACTCAACGCCGAACCCGGCGCACCACCCAACCCCGAACACATCAACCGCCGACCCGACATACCCCGGCGATTCACACAACACCTGAACACCGTGCGCGAGCAGATCCACGGACCCCCAACCAGGTCCGGCGGTCAATCACGCCCAAACCAGTCGCGCCCGAACTCGTCACGCCCGACCCGGTCGCGCGCCGACGCCGTCGGCTACGGCGACAGCGGCCGGCAGCTCGAACTCGCCTATCGACGACTCGTCGACCCACCGGCACCGCTGGAGCACCTCACCACCAAACCCCTGCCCCCAGTCGAAACAGAACTCGCACGCATACTCACCGACCACCGGTGACGGCGACCTACTCATCAAGCAGGTGAGCCGCATTCGGCGCGTACCCGGTCAGCTCCTCACCGGTGCTCGACTCCGCGGGGCGGATGGCCGTACCCGCGAGGCGCATTCGTCGCATCGGCCGTCTCGACCGCCGTGACCGCACCCGACGACGCCAGTACGACGCCGCCGAGAACTGCGCCGAGGAAGGCCACGATCGCGACCGGACCCCATCCGGCACGCGTGACGTCGCCGAGGAACGCGATGCCGACCGCCCCGGGCAGGACCGTCTGACCGACGACCAAGGCGGCGGCCGCACCGTTGACCGAGCCGGTCTGCAGCGCCACGGTGAACAGGTAGAAACCGCCGATCCCGCTGAGCAGCAACGCATACAGCGCGGGATCGGTGAACAACACCGACAGATCGAGTGGGTCGAGACCGTCCAGGATGCGAGAGGCCACCGCCATCACACCGAAGACGGCCCCGGCGATGAGCCCGGTCACCGCCGCGATGTGCTTACGCAAGCGGCGCATCACGATGACGCCCAGCGCGATCAGCGCCGGTCCGGCAACGAGTACCGCCCAGTGCATCCACGCATCGTGCTCCACGCCTTCGCGACCCGCCGAGAGCGCGAGCAGCACCAACGACAGCACGATCACCGCCCCGGAGATCCAATCCCGCAGCGTCAAGCCTACTTTCAGGACCACCATCGCCAGCAGCGCGGTGGCCACCAACCGTGCGGAGATGATCGTCTGCGACAAGAAGAGCGGGATCAGCCGTGCCGACGCGATGGTCGCGACGAAACCGATGATGTCGAAGACGAATCCAACGAGAAACGGCACCGTGAGCATCGTGGCCGCCGTGGAGCGCAACGACGGATGCGGAGCGGCGGACCGACGGCGCTCCTCACGGATCGCCGCTCGCTGCGCGACCTGCTCGGCGCCCAGCGCCTGCAGCACCGCTGCCGCGGCGAACGCCAGCGAACCGATCACCGCGATCACGATGCCGGCGGTCATGACAGGAGCTCAGCTCAACGCGGGGTGAGCACGTCGGTGCCCACGAACTTCGCGAGTTCGGCGGGCAGCCGAACCGAACCGTCGGGTTGCTGGTGGTTCTCCAGGATCGCGACCAGCCAGCGGGTGGTCGCCAGCGTTCCGTTGAGCGTCGCGGCGGTCTGCGGTTTGCCGTTCTCGTCGCGGTAGCGGATCGAGAGGCGTCGTGCCTGAAACGTGGTGCAGTTCGACGTCGAGGTCAGCTCGCGGTAGGTGCCCTGCGTCGGCACCCAGGCCTCGCAGTCGTACTTCCGCGAAGCCGACGAGCCGAGGTCGCCGCCGGCGACATCGATCACGCGGTACGGCACGTCGATGGCGGCGAGCATGTCCTTCTCCCAGCCCAGCAGGCGCTGGTGTTCGGCCTCGGCGTCCTCGGGCCGGCAGTAGACGAAGCCCTCGACCTTGTCGAACTGGTGGACGCGGATGATGCCGCGGGTGTCCTTGCCGTAGCTGCCGGCCTCGCGACGGAAACAGGTCGACCAGCCGGCGTAGCGCTTCGGACCGTCGGACAGGTCGAGGATCTCGTCCATGTGGTACCCCGCGAGCGGCACCTCCGACGTGCCGACCAGGTACAGGTCGTCGTCCTTGTCGAGGTGATAGACCTCGTCGGCATGGGCGCCGAGGAACCCGGTTCCCTCCATGACCTCCGGCCGCACCAGCACCGGCGGGATCATCAGGGTGAACCCGTTCGCGGTGGCCTTCGCCACGGCCATGTTCAGCAGTGCGAGCTGGAGCTGCGCACCCTGGCCGGTGAGGAAGTAGAACCTCGACCCCGACACCTTGGCTCCGCGCTCCATGTCGAGCAGTCCGAGCGACTCACCGAGTTCGAGGTGGTCCTTCGGGTTCTCGATGTCGCGGGGCTCGCCGACGTGCTCGAGGACCACGTAGTCGTCCTCACCGCCGGCGGGCGCCCCATCGGCGACGATGTTGGAGATGGCCCGATGGGCCTTCGCCGCGGCCGCATCGGCCTGGGACTGGCGCGCCACCGCGGCCTTGACCTGCTCGGCGAGCTCTTTACCTTTGGCCAGCAGCGCCTGCTTGTCGTCGCCCTGTGCCTTGCCGACCTGCTTGCCGAGAGCTTTCTGTTCGGAGCGCAACGCGTCCGCCTCGACGATGGCCGCCCGGCGCTCGGCGTCGGCGGCGAGCAGCGCGTCCACCAGGCCCGGGTCCTCACCGCGAGAGCGCTGTGAGGTGCGGACGAGGTCGGGGTTGTCGCGAACAGTCTTCAGGTCGATCACGACTTCAAACCCTACTTGAGAGCGCGATGCGAACCCGATCACGCCGCCGCGGTCCCCGGTTAGGTCTCAGCTCCACAGACGACGCAGGTCCTCACGGCCGAACATCGCTGCCGCGGCATCGGCGGCCGGAGTCCCCACATGCGGGTCCGCCCCGGCGTCGACGAGCGCCCGCACCACGTCGTCGAAACCCTTGAACACCGCGCCTGCCAACGGCGTCTGCCCCTTGTCGTTGGCGAGGTCGGCGTCGGCACCGCGGTCGAGGAGGGCCGACACCGTCGACGCGTGGCCGTGGTAGGCCGCGAGCATCAGGAGCGAATCACCGGACTGGTTACGCAGATCGGCCGGGACGCCGGCGTCGAGGTAACCGGCGAGCGTGTCGGTGGCACCGGACCGCGCCATGTCGAAGAGTCGGGTGGCCAGTTCGACGACCTCGGGGCCCGGGGCGTCGATGCCGGGCCCGGCCTCGGATGCATCGTCGGAATGGGTTGCCACTCCCGCGAGTGTAGGCGCGGCCGACACTCCCTCGATCTGGGTGAGGCCGCGGGCACCGCATCGTGTGGGAGACTCGGCGCAGTGACTCCTCCCGACGCGCAGCACGAATCCGGCGGACCCGGCGAGAGTTTCCTGACGGTCGTCATCGCGTTCGTGTCGAACCTCTTGATCGCCGTCGCCAAGACCGGCGCCGCGATGGTCACCGGCTCCGCGTCGCTCGTCGCCGAAGCGGCCCACTCGTGGGCCGACACCGGGAACGAGATCCTGCTGCTGATCGCGGAACGACGCGCGCATCGGCCCCGGGATGCCCGTCATCCACAGGGCTACGGACGCGAGGCGTACATCTGGTCGATGTTCGCGGCGTTCGGGTTGTTCGCGGTCGGAGCCGCGGTGTCGGTGCAGCACGGCATCACCGAACTGCTGTCACCGGAGCCGGCGACGGATTACGGCATCGCCTATGCGGTCCTGGCGATCGCCGCGGTACTCGAGGGCATCTCGTTCGTGCGGTCGTATCAACAGGCGAAGCGCGGCGCGGTCATGCGTCGGATCGGTCTGCTACGACAGGTCTTCCGCACCTCCGACCCGACTCTCCGTGCCGTCTTCGCCGAGGACGCGGCCGCGCTCATCGGTCTGGCCATCGCCTTCGTCGGAGTGCTCCTGCACCAGGTCACCGGGTCGGCCACCTACGACGCGATCGGGTCGATCCTGGTGGGCGTGCTCCTCGGAGTCGTCGCCATCGTCCTGATCAACCAGAACAGGCGGTTCCTGCTCGGGCAGGCGGTCGACGACGCCGTCCAGCAGCGCGTCCTCCGGGACCTGCTCGCGCACAACAACATCGAGCGCGTCACCTACCTGCACGTCGAGTACACCGGGCCCGTTCAGCTGTTCCTCGTCGCCGCCGTCGATTTCACGGGTGACGACGCCGAGTCCTCGGTGGCCACCGCTCTCCGGCAACTCGAGAACGAGCTGGAGCGCGACCCGCGAATCACGGAGGCGGTACTCACCCTCTCTGCCCCCGGCGACGCGGACCTCGTGCCCGACGCACCCTGATCCTCTCCGGGATCTCGTAGCGCAAAGGCGCGCCATAGGCCGTGTCCTTGCTACGAGATCCCGGTGATTCCGTTTCACACTGTGGAGTTGTCAAAGGTCGTGTGGCGCCGGGTCGACGCCGGAGGGTCTGGTCTGTGGACTGTCTAGACGGGAGCGTCGTCGAGCCGCATGGTGCGTCGGTTGTAGGCCGGCCGGGGTAGGCGTCGCGGGTCGATGTCGGCGGGTGGGATCAGCCACGGGTGCCGGTCGGGACCCATCACCACTTGCCAGCCGTGGTGGTGCACCTGGGTGTGACAGCGCTGGCAGAGTAGGCACCCGTTGTCGAGATCGGTGGGACCACCATCGGCCCAGTGCACGAGGTGGTGTACCTGGGTATGCGCTGCGGGGGCACCGCATTTCACGCAACACTGGTCGCGCACGATGATCGCCTGCCGCAGATGGTGCGGGAACAGGCGTTTCGTGGTTCCCATTTGTAGCGGCACGCCCTCGTCGTCGAGCACGATCTCCGCCACCCCACCATCACACGACAGCCGCCGCGTCGTCGACTCTGAGACCGCCCCGACCCAGGGCAGTCGCGCTGAATCAGTCCCGTCGGCGGGGATGGTCACCAGGAGTTGGGTGCGTGGTGCGCCGGCGGTGGTCATCGCCGCGCCTATCGCGGCTTGATCCAACAACAGCTCCAGCCCATCGGCGCGGCGCTCGGCCGCACCTCGACGATCGGCGGCGCCGTCGGGTTCGGGACGCGGACAGGACCGTTCGTCGATCATGGACACGAACTTCTCCCCGATCACCGCGGTCACATCTGCGGTGATCGCGACCCGACCCTCCTCGGTGATGTGGGTGTGCACGGTGTTCAGCGACGCGTCATCGGCCGCCGGCACGGTGCTGGGGTCGGTGTCGGCGACCCGCTGGGCGATCCCGCGGGCGTGGTCGTCGATCTCGGTCGGGGTGGCGCCGGAGAATGCCTGCGCAAGCAACTCGCTCTCATATCCGCTGCGCTCGTCGTCGGACAGCGGTGACGCGGATCGCTTGTTCACCAGAGTGATTCCACGGATCACCGCGTCGACACACTCGGCAGACAGATAGCCCTCGGCAGCACAGTCGGCGACCTTCGGCACCGACTCCAGCCCGCCGGCGATCCGCACATAGCGGTACGCGGCCGCGGGTGGCATGCCCATCTCGATCAGTGCGTTCCGTGTGGTCGACCCCGCCCGCGCTGCCGCACTCGTGGCGTCGAAAAGTGCTGTGTGAAACGCGATCTGGTGGTCGAGCACGTTGCGCAGCATCCGTAGCTCGTCGAGCCGCTCGTGCAGGGCACGACCACTGCCGTCGTCGGGCGGTGGTTGCAGGACGGTGAGGGTGTCGCGGAGTTCGGTGATCGAGGGCATGACACCAAGCTACTCGCAATCACGTTCGACGACGAGATTTCTCCACAGCCCTCATTGTCATCGAATCCTGTTGCACAGCAGTCGCTGTCACTCGTGCCCCAGCGGTGAACCGTGGTGGATTGTGGTGAACAGAAACCCCACCAGTCACAGACGTCGGACGGGTACACACGGGGGGCACCGCCTCGGACGCCGGACCCTTCGTGACGCGCCCTCCGCAAGCTCCGGACGCCCTTCAGCTCAGGGGGCGGTGGGGGCCGCGCCCTCCGCAAGCTCCAGACGCTCCTCAGCTCAGGGGTCGGTGGGGCGCCCTTCACTCACGCCAGTCAGGGTACAAAGGGGCGCACTTCGCTCACGCCAGTGCGGCGTCGATCACTCTGTCGGCGCGCGGAATTGAGCACGCTTCCAGTCGCCGTTGATCTCATCGCGTTCGCGGACGGCGTCCCGGAACCCGACGGTCGCGGCCCGCTGCTGGAAGGCGTAGCCCTCGCGGGTGTGGCGGGAGATGCCGTCGAAGACCGTGCTGATCATCCCCGAATTCGCGACGCCCTGAGCCAGGAGCGCACTGTTGAGCGCCAATTTGGCCATCACGAGCTGATTGATCGGCATGCGGGCGATCCGCTCGAGCAATGCCTCCGTCCGGTCGTCGAGTTCGTCGGCCGGGGGCGCCTCGACGGCCAGCCCCCACTCGTGCGCCTGTTTTCCCGACAGGCAATCGCCGGTGAACAGCAGCCGTTTGGCGCGCTGATCGCCGAGCCGATGGGCCCACATCCCCGCGGCGGGGATACCCCACACCCGGGTGGGCGGGTACCCGATCTTGGTGTCGTCGGCGCAGATGATCTGGTCGGCGTAGAGGGCGATGTCCGTGCCGCCGGCGACGGCGAACCCGTGCAGCTTGGCGACCGTCGGCTTGTTCGCGTGGAGCAGGCTGGCGAAACCGCGGTTGAACCTGCTCATCATCGCGTAGTCGATCATGGGATCGATCCCAGGTGCGGACCGGGTCGTGATTGCGTGCCTGCACAACGGGATCGAGCACGGTGCCGGTCCGTGGGTTGACGGTATGGGGATCGACGTCCTGCGACGGGTCGCCGCCGTTCTCGGCGAAGATCGACAGGTCGTATCCGCCGCAGAAGCCCTTGCCCCGCCCGGATACGACGATCACGTGGACACCGGGGTCGAGATCGGCGCGCTCCACCGCGTGCGACAGTTCTACGGGGTGTCGACGGTGATCGCGTTGCCCTGATCGGGTCGGTTGAAGGTGATACGGGCGATCCGGCCGGTGACCTCGTAGGTGAGCGTGCGGTAGTCGGCATCCGGCTCGCGTCCGGCGCGGCCGGCGAACAACGAGTCCGCACCGTCGCGCAGGTCGTCGCGCCACGCGGCCGGCCGCGAGCCGGACGACTCAATGACGGACGTTGTCCTGCACGGTCTTCGGCGTCACCCGTTCGATGATCGACGCCGTGTCGATCCCCGACGGCAGGGTGCCGAGCACGTCCCCCCGGTCGTTGCCGAGCCGACTCGCGGCGAACGCGTCGGCGACCGCCGGATGGCCGTACCGCACCAGCAGGGAGGCCTGGAGGAGCTGGGCCATGCGGCCGACGACCCGCCGGGCCCGGTATTGCATCGCGTCGAGGTCGCCCAGCTCGCGTCGGAGTTCGTCGGCCGCGGCGTCGAGGTGCCGGTCCGCCCCTGCCGCACTGTCGATCTCGTCGAGGAACACGGTCACCGTGTCGGGCTGTTTGGCCATCGCCCGCAACACATCGAGCGCGGCCACATTCCCCGACCCCTCCCAGATCGACATGAGCGGTGACTCCCGGAAGAGCCGCGGCATCCGTGACTCCTCCACATATCCGTTGCCGCCCAGGCACTCCAGCGATTCGGCGGCATGGATCGGGGCGCGTTTGCACACGTAGTACTTGCTGACCGCCAGCGAGATCCGCCGCAGCGCATCCGCCCGAGTGTCGCCTGCGGTCGCCTTGTCGGTCAGTTCCGCGAGCCACAGTGCCGTCATCGTGGCTCCTTCCGACTCGACCGCGAGATCGGCCAGCACGTTGCGCATCAGCGGTTGGTCGACGAGCGCGGCGCCGAAGGCCCGGCGGTGGGTGGCGTGATGGGCGGCCTGGGCGACGCCGACCCGCATGCCGGTCGCCGAGCCGAGGGTGCAGTCCAGGCGGGTCATGTTCACCATCTCGATGATCGTCGCCACCCCGCGGCCCTCGTCACCGACGAGCCACCCGACCGTGTCGTCGTACTCGACTTCGCTGCTCGCGTTGGAGTGGTTGCCCAGCTTGGCCTTCAGCCGCTGCAGCATAAAGGTGTTGCGGGATCCGTCGGGCAGCACCCGCGGCACGAAGAAGCACGACAGACCTCCCGGCGCCTGCGCCAGCACCAGGAACACATCGCACATGGGTGCGGAGGTGAACCATTTGTGGCCGGTGATGCGGTACGTACCGTCCGGTTGGACGACGGCCGTGGTGGTGTTCGCGCGAACGTCGGAGCCGCCCTGTTTCTCGGTCATCGACATCCCGGCGGTCAGCCCCGCTTTCGACAGCGGCGCCCGGAGACCGGGATCGTAGGTCGTCGAGACGAGCAGCGGCTCGTACAGCCCGGCGAGTTCGGGGTTGGCCCGCAGCGCCGGCACCACCCCGTAGGTCATCGACAACGGGCAGCCGTGCCCGGCGTCCACCGAACCCCACACGCTCGACTTCACCGCACGCTCGAAGTGCGCCGTCTGACTCGGATCCGACCATGCGGTACCACCGAGACCGAAACCGATACCCGTCCGCATGAGGTGGTGATAGGCGGGGTCGTAGGTGACCTCGTCCACCCGGTTGCCGTAGCGGTCGTGGGTCCGCAGTTCCGGCGGGCGGGACTCGGCGAGGTCGCCCCATCCGAGCGCTTCCGCACCACCGGCGAGACGGCCGATACGGTGCAGGTCCTCGAGCATGTGGTCGGCGCCCGCGCGGTGAACCGCCTCGGAGATGGCCGGAGTGTCCGCGGCGTCGAAGTCGACGAGTTCGGGGACCTGATTGGTGACGACGTGGGTGGACATGGCGGAACCCGCTTCCTGGTGGAGGTCGCGATCCACGGTATTACATCATTCTGCTGTGCGCCAGAGTTTTGTAATATCCGTCGTGGCCGTCGAGCCGATCCCGCCCGATAGCATCGACGCCGTGCCCGGACGCGTGGACATTCCCAAGCTCACGGCGCGATCGGTCATCCTCAGCGCCCTCCTCGGCCTCGACTCCCCCGAGGCGTCGACCAACGGGCTCCTGGCCACGGCCACCGAGCTCGGGCTCCGCGAATCGACCGTGCGGGTGGCGCTGACGCGTCTGGTCGCGGCGGGAGACCTGGAACGCATCGACGGCAGATGCCGACTCTCGCCCCGCCTGGTCGAACGACAGCAGCGCCAGGATCGGGCACTCCATCCGGCACGACGGGACTGGGACGGCAGCTGGGATCTCGCGATCGTGACGATCGGTTCGGAGAGCTCGACCGAACGAGCCCTGCTGCGCGACACGCTGCGGAAGGCCCGGCTCGGCGAGATCCGGGAGGGCGTCTGGGCCCGCCCGGCCAACCTCGACATCGAGCTCCCACCCGAACTGCGCCGCCGTCTGAGCCTCTTCCGGGCGGCTCCCGAGGAGGCGTCGACCGAGCTGGCCGCACGACTGTTCACGCCGTCGACCTGGGCCGCGACCGCGGACGAATTGCTCGACGCACTCGCCGCCGCGGCGACGGTCGCCGATCGATTCGAGGTCGCCGCCGCCATCGTGCGGCACATCCTCCGCGACCCGCTCCTGCCCGCGGAACTCCTCCCCGACGCCTGGCCCGGGGATCGGCTCCGCGAGGGGTACGAGGGCTTTCGAAGCGAGCTCACCGGACTCACCGCCCGGCACCTGGCACCCGACGGGGAGTGAGGAACCGGGTCTCCGAACCCGACCGGCGCGGTCATGCGGTGCATCGGCCCGGTCCGGCCATCGGCGCACGAGGGTGTGCCCCGTCCGATCCGTTAGGCATGATGGATCCCGATGAACGCGCCCGACCCCGACCGCAGCCACCCCGCCGACGCCGACGCACCGGCCGGCGGACCCCGCCGACCAGGCGCTTTCGCCCGCAACCCGGTCTTCGTGGTCCTGGGCGCGATCGTCGTCGGCGCACTCGTGGCCGGCGGGATCGCCTTCGCTGCGGGGGTCTTCGACGACAGCGGCAGCGTCGGCGGCAGCAACATCGGCGAGGGTGAGCGGTTGGTCGAGAACGCCTTCACCAAGTCGGTCGCGGGCGACTGTCTGGACTGGCCGGCCGGCAACCCCGGCCAGCCGGTCGATGTGCCGTGCGAGCAGAAACACCGCTTCGAGGTCGCGGGAGCCATCGACACCGCATTGATCCCCGGCGCGGAGTTCGGCGAAGACGCTCTCTGGCCCGGCGCCGAGCGGTTCGCGACGATCCGCGACGAACAGTGCCCGGTGATGGTGGACCAGTATCTCGCCGGGCGCCTCGACCCGCAGGGACGCTTCGCCGTCGGGATGATGTACCCCTCCCAGGTGCAGTGGGACAAGGGCGCGCGTCAGCTGCGGTGCGGGGTCCAGGAGAACGGCGCCGACGGAGCCCCGGTCCAGTTCTCCGGCCGGGTCGCCGACCAGAACCAGTCGTACGTCTGGCCCGAGGGCACCTGCGTCGGCATCGATCCCGAAACGCGCGCCCCGACCGGTTTCGCGGTGAGTTGTGCTGAGCCGCATGCCTTCCAGACGACCGGGATCGTCGATCTGTCGGTCCGCTTCGGCGACCGGATGTCGAACAAGCCGTGGCCGCCGACCGGCGCCCAGAACAGCTACCTCGGCTCGATCTGCCCGGTCCAAGCCGAACGGTTCGTGGGCGGGCGCAAGCAGCTCGACGCGACCACGCTCAACGTCCAGTGGTCGGTGCTCAGCGAGCCGAGTTGGCTCGCCGGCAGCCGCAAGGTGGTGTGCTACCTCGGGCTACCCGACAAGCGCGGCGGCTTCGCGACCCTGGTGGGCGACGCCAAGGGCGGCGCTCTGCTGATCAACGGGCGCGCGCCGGTCGCACCCCCGGAGGCGCCCCCGGGCCGGGCCCTGCCGACGCCGGTGCCGCTCCCGCCGGGCATCGCGCCCAACCCCGCCGAAGCACCGGCCCCGGCGGGCTGACCCGATGGCCGTGTACATGTCCGACGACGAGTTCGACGGGCTGGTCTCCGACGCGCTGGACACCATCCCCGGCGAACTGACCGACGCCATGAACAACGTCGTGATCCTCGTCGAACCGCACAACCCGGAAGAACCCGGCATCCTCGGGCTGTATCACGGTGTGGCACTGACGATGCGGACCACCGACTATGGCGGATTCCTGCCCGACACCATCACCATCTACCGCGACCCCATCCTCGCGATGTGCCACTCGCGGGAGGAGGTCGTCCACGAGGTGGCGGTCACCGTCGTCCATGAGATCGCACACCACTTCGGCATCGACGACGAGTGGCTGCACGCCAACGGTTGGGGCTAGTGGTGTGGCCGGCGCCCCGATTCCGCCGACTCGATGTTTGACCTGCGGCGGAACGCGGTACGAGGGGTAGCAGATCGAGCAGCCCTCTATCTCAGGAGTACGTCCATGTCCTCAGACGCCATCGTCATCCTCCGGGACGACCACAAGGAGATCCGCAAACTGTTCCGCGACTTCAGGTCGCAGGGCGACAACGCCGTGAAGACCAAGGGCAAGATCGTCGACAAGATCATCGAGGCCCTCACCGTGCACACCTACATCGAGAACGAGGTGATGTACCCCGAGATCCGCAAGCGGGTCCCCGATCTCGAGGACGACATCCTCGAGTCCTACGAGGAGCACCACGTCGCCGACGTGCTCGTCGTCGAGTTGGCCGCTCTCTCACCGGACAACGAGCGGTTCGACGCCAAGACCACCGTCCTGATCGAGAACGTGGAGCACCACATCGAGGAGGAAGAGGACGAGTGGTTCCCGAAGGTCCGAGAGGCGCTGAGCCGCAAGGAACTCCGGGAGATCGGTGAGGAGATGCTGCGTCGCCGGGAGAAGGCTCCCCGACGCCCGTCGCAACCCTCGGCGCTGAAGAAGACGGTCGACGCCATCATCAAGTAACCCTTCGTGACGCTCGCAAGCTCGCTCCTCAGGGAACGGGGTGACGCTCGCAAGCTCGCTCCTCAGGGAACGGAGGGACGCCGTCAGCCCATCGGTTCGTCGACGAGCGGCTCGTCGGCGATCTCGAACGGGGCCGTCGTGGCGCCCCATCGCGTGCACACCCAGATGCCGTCGGAGTACTCGAGTTCGATGGAACCGGTGTTGCCGAGGTGGGTCGCCGCGGCGAACCGGGAGTCGATCCCGGCGAGCCGGGCGGCGATCAGGCGGATGGCCGCACCGTGACTCACCAGGAACACATCGCGCTGGTCCGGTCCGGTGAGGTACATGTCGGCGAGGTCCTCGACCGTCGGCAGGTAGCGGTCGTAGACCATCGCGAGGGATTCGCCGCCGGGGATGCGTGCGTCGAGGTCGCCGGCGTGCCAGCGGTGCATGATGTCCTGGAAGACCTCATGCGATTCGCGGTCGGAGCGGTCCTCGAGCTCGCCGGCCTGGACCTCGTGCACGCCGTCGATCGCCGCGGTCTCCACATCCCACACCGACCCGATCAGCTCGGCGGTCTGCCGGGCGCGGAGCGCGCGTGAACTGAGCAGCACCGCGTGCTGTTGCGGCACGTTCTCGAGACCGAACCGAACACCCTGTCGCGCACCGAAATCGGTGAGTGCGGCACCGGGCAGAGCGGTGTCGAGGCGACGCATGACGTTCGAGGTGGTCTCACCGTGACGGACCAGATGCAGCCGCGCCATCACTTCCCTCCCCGACGCATCGAGTCGACCCATGCAAGCGACTCGGTGTGGTCCGGCGGCGCGGAGCCGGTGGTGCGCACCGCGGGCCACGAGCCGAGGAACACCACCCGCTCGCATCGGCGGTGAAGGGCGGCAAGGGCTTCGGCGACGGCCGCATCGTCGATGTGTCCGACCGCGTCCAGGAAGAACCGGTACCGGCCGGTGATGCTGCGGCCCTGGGCCTCGTCACGCTGTGGGCGCGACTCGATCCGTGTGAGGTCGATTCCGCGCGAAGCGAATTCGTTCATCGCCGCCATCAGGCTCCCCGGTTCGTTCGACAGCTCGAGGATGACCGAGGTCCGGTCGGCGCCGGTGCGGGGCAGCGGAACCCCGGGTCGGCCGACCAGAAGGAATCGCGTGGTCGCCTCCCGCGCGTCGGCGACACCGTCGGCCAGCACGACGAGTCCGGACAGGCGCGCCGCGAGCCCCGTCGTGACCGCGGCGTCCGCTTTCCCGGCTGCGACGTCTTGCGCGGCAGCGGCATTCGAGCTCGCGATCACGAACTCGGCGTTGGGGAACAGCCCACCGATCGACTGACGCACCTGCGCGGAGGCAACCGGGTAGGCGGCGATCGTGCGGACATCGGCCGCGACCATCGGCGCGGCTGCGGCTATGGCGAACGAGATGTCGAGCACCGTCTCGGCGAAGGCCTGCACCCGACCGTTGACGGCGTCTGCCGCGGGCGGCACCAGTGCGTCCATCGTCGCCGGCACCGAACCCTCCAGCGAACTCTCGATCGGCACACAGCCGTAGTCGGCATCTCCGGAGCGGATCATGGCGATGGTGGCGGCCGGACTCGACGCGGCGACCCGGTCGACCCCGCCCGACAGGTCGAGGCCGTCCGCGGACTGTTGTTCGGCGAGGACCGCGTCGAGCGCCATCTCGGTGAAGGTTCCGGGCGGGCCGAAGTAGGCGATCACAGGCACCACACGAGCCTAGTGGAACAGGCCTGCCGAGACCCTTTCGCGCATGTGTCCCAGGCTCTACGCAGGGTGTCGAAACCATTGACGCGTGCGCTCCCGGTATTTAGGTTAGGGTTACCTTTCATACGACCCGCGCCCCGCGACGCCGACCGGAGAGACTGTCATGACGAGAACGACGACCGACCGCCCCACGGATGCCGAGATGATCCAGACGGCTTGTCGTCGCGGCGGTTCCGCCATCCTGGCCGTCGAGGGTGCGGACGCCACCCCGATCGACGTCGTGCACCTCTTCGAGTCCCAGGCCTTCGTCCTCGTCCCCACCGGCGGCGACGCGATGCGGACCGTCGACGGCGCCGAGGGCGTGCCCGCCATGCTCGAGGTCACCGACTGGGCACCCATCGACCTGCGTGAACGCGTGCGTTCGGTGATCTGGCTGAACGGCACGTTGCACGAGGTCCCGCGCGACCTGGAACGCGACCTGGCCATCGAGATCGCGGGCGAACACCCCGACGACGGTCTCCTCGACATCGGACACGGCGCGTCGATGATGCGCCTGCAGGTCGACACCGCGGTCATCGCGTCCTCGGACGGCGCGGCGTCGGTGTCGGCCACCGAGCTCGCCGACGCCGACCCCGACCCCTTCTGGGAGCACGAGGGCAGCTGGCTCGAACATCTCGACAGCGACCACGCCGACATCGTCGGACAACTGGTCCGCAAGCTTCCCGTCGAGCTGCGCACCGGACGGGTGCGGCCGCTCGGCCTCGATCGCTTCGGCATCCGGTTCCGCATCGAGGGACTCGACAGCGACTCCGACGTCCGCCTCCCGTTCGCGCGGCCGGTCTCCGACGTGTTCGAACTGTCCCGCGCGCTGCGGAATCTCGCGGGCTGCCCGTTCCTGAACTCGATGCCCGACTGACCCGGCTTCCGTAGCAACGCCGCCCGCGGATCACGCATCCGCACCACGGATCGCGGGGTCCTAGGCTGACCGGCATGGCCTTGCGCGAGTACCTCACACCGTCGCCCCACGGCATCCCGGTCGTCACCGACCGGACCGAACGACGCGGCATCATCGTCGAACTGGTCATCGTCGGCGTCCTCACATTCGCGTTCTCGGCGCTGTCCGCGGCACTCGCACTGCTGGAGGCGCAGCTCGCCGGCGGTATCGGCGAGACGACGGTCGCACTCAATCCCAGCCGTTCCGACCTCGGTCTCATCGACGCCGTCCGGCAGATCATGGGCGGCCTCCGACTGTTCGCCATCGCCGCCTTGGGGATATATCTGTTGTGGCGCAGCGGGATCGGACTGTCGCGCGTCGGTCTGGGTCGGTGGACCCCGCGCCGCGACATCCCCTCGGGACTGGTTCTCGCCGCCGTCATCGGTCTGCCCGGCCTGGGACTCGTCGCCGTGGCCCGGGCCCTGGGCCTCAACGCAAGCCTGGTGCCCAGCCAGGCCGACACCTGGTGGGAGTGGCCGGTTCTGGTGCTCATCGCGATCGGCAACGCCGCCGCCGAGGAGATCGTGGTGGTCGCGTACTTCATCACCCGGTTGCGACAACTCGGCGTGTCCGACAACGCGTCGCTCGCCGCCAGCGCGATCCTCCGCGGCGGTTATCACCTGTACCAGGGCTTCGGCGGCGGACTCGGGAATCTGGTCATGGGCGTGGTCTACGGGCGCTTCTTCCAAATCACCGGCCGCGTCTGGCCCCTCGTGATCGCCCACGCGGTCATCGATGTGGTCGCCTTCGTCGGCTACGGACTGCTCCGCGACCATCTGTCCTGGGTCGGCTGAGAACCGAGACATCGTCGACCGTGCGGCCTATCTCGTCGACTGTGCGTCGATTCCCGTCGACTGTGCACTCCAACCGTGCGCCCCTACCGGCCACCATTGAACCGGGTGAGATGATTCGCTAGATTCGTCTCATGACCGTCGATGCGCCGTCCGACCCGACCGCCGAGCCGGCGGGCCTCCCCTTTCCGCGACGCCATCGAGCCGCCGAGTCCCGCGGCCGACGCATCGGCAGACTGCTCAAGGTCTACAACCACCTCCGTGAACCCGGCGACGACGAGCTCGCGGAGCTCGGGCGTCGGCTGCGCACACGGGACGAACCCGCCGCGGCGCTGGTTCGGGCCATGCGCCTCCCGCGGGACGCCGACGGCCGGGTCACGA
Organism: Gordonia sp. BP-119; assembly: GCF_016924115.1. NCBI lineage: Bacteria > Bacillati > Actinomycetota > Actinomycetes > Mycobacteriales > Gordoniaceae > Gordonia > Gordonia sp. BP-119. Next base: position 14,129 of record NZ_JAFFZF010000001.1, on the reverse strand, counting down.
TGCGCCAGTTCGAGCGGGCCCTCGCCGGCGACATGCCCTCCGATGCGCCCGACGCCCTGCGCGACTTCTTCGCACTCGTCGAGAAGACACCGGACTGGGTCGATCCCGCTCTCTGCGACCGCGGCGCCGCCGTCTATCGGCGGTTCGGCCAGAACGCCAACGACGTCCTGCTCCAGCTCTCCCTGATCGGCGGCTACCGCTTCGGCGGTCCCGCCGACCTGCTGGTAGCGACCGGCGGCCTCACCGGGAACACGGTCATCCGACGACTCGGCGAGACGCAGACCTGGGCCATCGCGGTCGGCGAACCGGGCGGGATGGCACGCGACGGCGACGGCTGGCGACTCACCGTCCACGTGCGCCTCATGCACGCCCTGGTCAACGAGCGGTATGAGCACAACGGCCGCTGGAACATCGACCAGTGGGGTCTGCCGATCAACCAGTCCGACCTCGCCGCGACGCTGAACCTCTTCAGCGGCGCACTGATGATGGGGGTCCGCGCCCTCGGCGTCCCGGTGAGCCGTGACGACTCCCGCGCCCTCATGCACCTCTGGAAGTACGTCGGTTGGCTGATCGGCGTCGACGACGACTGGCTCTTCGACTCCGAACGCGACCAGCATCAGCTGAGTTATGCGGTCTTACTGGCGCAGCACGACGTGACCGACGCCGGCGCGGCCCTCACGACAGCGATCGTCGACGCCCAGAGCCGCTTGCACTACCGGTTGTTCCCCCGCCTCGCCGCGCGCTACACCCGCGCCCGCCTGCTGAGCATGCTGCAGGGCTTTCTCGGCGTGCGCGGCATGCGCGACCTCGGTCTCCGCCCCGCGGTGCCGTGGGCGTTCGGTCTCGCGTGGGTCCGCAACACTGTTGTCTACCAGGTCATCGCACGAACACCGGCCGGTCCGCGCTATCTGGAATGGGCCGGCACCCGTTCCCGACGCCGCGCACTCTTCCGCCACTTCGGCCCGGACGCCCCCGAGATCGGATCGCTCGCGGAGCGTTGAGAAGCCGTATGACGCCGCGTCCGGATTCCGGGCTCGAGATCCCACGTTTTCCCAGGCCTCAGCCTGCACCCCTGTCCTAGCGGCGTTCGCCCCACCCGGACGCGAAGTGCCCCAACGGAAATTCACTGTCGCGCCACGGGTCCGGCGCCTACGGTGGACCGATGTCGACGACCGGGATGATCCGCGAATGGCACCACGACGAGGGCTGGGGTGTCATCGAGTCACCGGCGTTGTCCGGCACCGTCCACGTGACCACGTTTGTCGTCCGTGTTCGGGCCGTTCAGAATCTCGACGAGCTGTCCCTGCCGGGCTTGCGTCCGGGGACCGTCGTCGACTTCGACCTGCGATAGCTGTTCCGCCGGAACGAGGATGCCGATATGTGGCGCTCTCGGTCTGGCCTACCGAGGTGGCCCGGCCGGATCCGAAGCACAATGGCGTGTTCCGAACTGCCCTGTGGCACAGCGTCGGTGACGCCGGACCGGACGGACTCACGACGATCGAGGAGACCGCCCTCACCGACACACCGACGTCACCACCACCGACTGCCCTCGGTCCGCACACCACCGGGACCGTTCGGTCGTGGAACGGCGAAGAGGGATGGGGCGTACTCGATTCCGACGCCACCCCGGGCGGGGCGTGGGCGTTCTACAGCGAGATCGTCGGCACCGGTTTCCGGGACCTGGTGCCGGGGCAGACCGTCGAATTCCAGTACGAGCGAGTGAGTCAGGACGGATACGACTACCGCGCGAAAAACATCCGCGTCAGGTGAGGCGTCCGGAGCGATCGTCGTCGTCGTTGATGTCCTCGTCGATGTCGTCGTCGTCGACCCGGCGCCCACCCGACCCGGTCACACGCGCGAGGAGATAGAGCACGAGTCCGACGACGATCAGGATGCCCGCGCGCAACCAGGTCGACGCGCTCTGCTGCGTCATCAGGACGATGCAGGAGATCACCGCGAGCACGGGCAGGATCGTCGGCGCGCGGAAGTGGTCGGTGTCCGTGCGGTCGCGGCGCAGGACGAGGACGGCGACGTTGGTGCTAACGAACACGAACAGCAGTAGGAGCACCACCGTCTCGGCGAGTGCCGCGACGGTTCCGGTCGCCGAGAGGATCATCGCGACGGCGGTGGTGGCGACGATCGCCGTCCACGGCGTCCGACGACCGGGCAGCACCTTCGCCAGCGCACCCGGCAGCAGCCCGTCGCGGGCCATGCCGAAGGTCAGGCGCGACGCCATGATCATCGTGAGCAGCGCGCCGTTCGCGACGGCGATGAGCGCGATCAGGGAGAACAGTTGGTCGGGGATCCCGACATCGGCAATCGAGACGACCTCGAGCAACGGGCCCGACGACTCCACCAGGCGCTCGGGTGGCGCGACGACCGACACGGCGAGACCGACGAGGACGTACACGACGCCGGCGGCGATCAGCGCACCGAACAACGCCTTCGGATAGACCCGCCGCACGTCACGGACCTCTTCGGCCATGTTCGCGGAGGTCTCGAACCCGACGAACGAGTAGTAGGCCAGCAACGCCGCGCCCAGCACGGCGAGAGCCGGAGTGGTCTCGTCGGTGAACTCCAGCACCCGCTGCGGCTCACCGTCACCGCGACCCAGCACGATCCCGGCCAGCACGACGACGAGCACGAGTCCGGAGACCTCCACCACGGTCATCACCACGTTGGCCCGCAGGGACTCGGTGATCCCGCGGGCGTTCAGCGCCGCGACGGCGAGCAGGAACACCAGGGCCGCCGCGGTGGTGGGCACGTCGAGAAAGACCTGCAGGTAGTCACCCGCGAAGGCGAGCGCCAACCCGGCGGCGCTCGTCACCCCGGCCGCCAGCATGCAGAACCCCACCAGGAACGAGATGAGCGGATGGCGGTACGCGTGCCGCGCGAACACCGCCGCGCCGCCGGCCCGCGGGTACTTGGTGACGAGCTCCGCATACGACGCCGCGGTCAGCATCGCCAGCGCGAGGGCGAGCGCCAACGGCACCCAGATCGCTCCCCCGACCTCACCGGCGACCTCACCGACGAGCGCATAGATGCCCGCACCGAGGACGTCGCCCAGGATGAACAGGAACAGGAGTTTGCCGGTGATGGCGCGACGCAGCGGGGTGTGCCCGCCGTCGGTCCGGGCGTCATCGTTCCCGGAGTCCTGCGACGTGGCGTCGGCGACGTGTTTGTCGGTCATGGCGTGTCCTGTACCCCGTTCGGTCCGGAACGAGACCTCATGTGGGCGGTTCGACGCCACGTCGGCAACCAACCGACCGACATCCGTCGCCACCGCCCATGCGTACATTGGTTGGGATGAACGAGCAGGACCCGCCGATCCTCCGGCGAGGTCGCCCCGGACCGCCGATGCCGCCCGGGCGGCCAGCGGGCCCGTCTCCGCGCCCGGGGCCACCACCCGGACGAGGCCACCGCCCGCCTCCCGGTGCCGTCGGTCCGTCCGCTCATCCGCAGGCCATGCCGCGGATCCCTGCACGCGGTCCCGACCCGCGCCGGGCGCCGGGCCCCGGTCCCACCGGCCGGCCCCCGCACCCGTCCCCGGCCGATCGGCCGCCACCGTCGGCGCGGCCCGCTCCCGGCGGGTATGCGCCCACCCAGAAGCCGGAGCCGATCCCCGACGATCGGTCTCGTGGACCTCGTCCGCCGCGTGGCGACCGTCGCGACCGCGACCGGGCCGTCGGACGTCCGCCCGCGCCCCCGCGGCCGGCCGGTCCTCCCCGGCCCCGGCGCACGGGGCGCCGCGCGGTCCGGGTGGGCAAGATCCTGATGATCCTGTTGCTCGTCGTCGTCCTCGGCAGTGTGGGACTGCTGTTCTACTACGACACGAGACTGGACCGGATCGACGCCCTGCCGGCCTACGCCGGACGCCCGTCGGACACCCCCGGCACCAACTGGCTCATCGTCGGCACCGACTCGCGATCCGATCTCACCGAGGAACAACGCCGGGCGCTGGCCACGGGTGACGCCGACGGCTCCCGCACCGACACGATCATGCTCGTCCACAACCCACCCGGCGGCGGCAAGGCGATCGTGGTGAGCATCCCGCGCGACCTGTACGTGGAGGTGCCGGGTCACGGCAGCCTGAAGATCAACGCCTCGTTCAGCATCGGCGGTCCGGCGCTGCTCGTGCAGACCGTCGAGAATCTGACCGGCATCCGCATCGACCACTACGCCGAGATCGGCTTCGGCGGATTCGACACCCTCGTCGACTCGGTCGGCGGCGTCGACATGTGTCTCGACCAACCGCTCAACGACCCCAAAGCCGGTCTGCGCCTGGCGAAAGGCTGTCACCGCCTCGACGGCAGGCAGGCTCTCGGGCTGGTCCGGACGCGCGCATTCCCGCGCGCCGACCTCGCGCGAGTGGTCAATCAGCGGAAGTTCCTCGCCGCACTCGTGTCTCGGGCGACCAGTCCGTCGGTCCTGCTCAACCCGTTCCGACTCTTCGGGTTCGTCGGCGGCGCCATCGACGCGCTCACCGTCGATGAGCGAGATCACATCTGGAACCTCGCGTCCCTCATGTTCGCGCTGCGCGACCCCATCACGACGACGACGCCGGCCGGCGAGAGCACCTTCACCGACGAAGGACTGGCGCTGCCCGTCACCGAGCAGACCGAGGAGTTCTTCGGCTACCTCCGCGCAGGTCAGCCCGTCCCCGATGAGCTTCTCGTCGACGCCGGCGGGCCGTCGTGAAAGGGTCGCCAAACGCAGGCCAGACTTGCCTTACTTAGCCTGAACTTGCTGGTGAGAGCCATTTTTCGGCTCTACGATGGGTCGCATGTCCGAACACACGAAGTTCCATCAGCTGCTGCACGACCAGATCAGCAACGAGTTCTACGCCTCGCAGCAGTACATCGCGGTCGCCACCTACTTCGACAACCACGACATGCCCCAGCTGGCAAAGCTCTTCTACCGCCAGGCCGTCGAAGAGCGCAATCACGCGATGATGATCGTGCAGTACTTCCTCGACCGCGACATGGAGGTCGAGATCCCCGGCATCCCGGCACCGAACAACCGGTTCGAGGACTACCGCGCACCCATCGATCTCGCTCTCGCACAGGAGAAGACGGTGACCCAGCAGGTCGTCGACCTGGCGAAGTCGGCCCGCGACACCGGCGACTACCTCGGCGAGCAGTTCGTGCAGTGGTTCCTCAAGGAACAGGTCGAGGAGGTCGCGACCATGACGACCCTGCAGACCATCGCCGAACGCTGCAACGGAAACCTCTTCGACCTGGAGAACTTCGTCGAACGAGAGTTCAACGGCGAGAAGACATCCGACGCCACCGCACCGGTCGCGGCCGGCGGGAACATCTGACGGAGTTCCATCCGCCCCAATCCGAAAGAGCCGCGAAACCCCCGCTCCAGATCCGAGAGAACGACATAACCCTCGCTCCCTGAGGTGCGAGGAGCGCAAGCGACGAGCCACGAAGGGCTGGCGACGGACGTCACCACGCCCTTCGTGGCTCGCTTCGCTCGCACCTCAGGGAGCTGAAGAAGGTTCGCTTCGCTCGCACCTCAGGGAGCAGAAGAAGGCTCTCAGGGAGCAGAAACAGCGCGGTTACGGACCACGCCGGTCAGCGCAGCGTGACCTGGCGACCGCGAATGCCGTTGCGGGAGCTGCGTTGTTCGATCGTCAGCGGCGAGGTGTCGGCGAGCGCTTCGCCGAGGCGGCGATCGAGCTCGTTGAGACCGGCGTACCACTCTTCGTGGTGCATCTCGTTGTCGAGGTCGAAGACCGGGACGAGCAATCCGTGGGTGCGGAACGATCCGGCGAACCGCGAACCCTCACCCATCGTCAGATGACCGGCCGCGTGGAGCCGGGCCATCGCCGACATCAGGTCGTCCTCCGGCTCGGGTCGAATCCAGCGCAGGTGCGCACGTTCGCCCGCATCGACCCACCAGGGCGCACCGGCGCCGCTGTCGACCACGAGCCGCGCGGTCGGCAGCACCGAGTCGTTGGCGCGCTCGAACATGGCCGTGATCTCCGCCGGGACCTCGGTGCCCTCCACGAACCACCAGCCGAAGTCCTGGTGCACCGTGATGTCCAGGGTGGCGTCGGTTCTCACGACCTCGTCGAGGCTGGGGGCCTCGTCGGCAGCTTCGAGGTCGAACTCACTGCCGGCGTCGGCGTGAGCGGCCCACGCGATGGCCGCGGCGAGTTCGACGGTCAGCGCCGAGCGATCGGGGTCGGTCTGCAGACCCACGAAACCCTCTGTCGCACCGTCGAGGTCGCGCGCGAGAGCAGGTACCGCGCCCGGCAGGATCGTCACGATCGAGACGTCGTTGCGGGAACCGGCCGGCTCGGTGAGCTCCAACCGCGCAGTCGCCGAGGCGACGAAGGTCCGCAGCGCGACGAAATCGCATTCGGACGCGAACCCGGCGAAGGGCCGGGGCGGCGGCGCCAGAGCTGCGGCCTGGCGTGCCTTACGTGCTGCGACGCGCTCGGCGCGATTGCTTCCCGGACGTGGTCCACTACCCCGTTTGCTCTTCTTGCCCATCGGTCCACTCTCTCACGTCGGCCCGCGGCGCCCGACAGGTCGTGCGGGCGGCAGCTCAGTCGACGGTGACCAGCCAGTCGCGCACCTTCGCCGGGTGGTTGGTGGCCAGCCACCGCACACCGAGATCGGCACACAGCTGGACGTCGACCTGCTCGTCGACGGTCCAGCAGTAGGTGACCCGACCGGCTGCGGCGGCGCGATCGACCAGGTCCGGGTACTGCCGCAGGGTCATCACCGACGGCCCGATGCCGGTCGCCCCGACCGCGGTCGCGGCGCCCCCACCCAGGACCCGGGCGGTGTCACCGAGCAGGATCGTCGGCAGCATCGGGGCGTGGCGTCGGATCCGCCAGACCCCGGCCGACGAGAACGAGATGACCACGGCGCGGCTGTGATCGGCCGACGGCGGCGTCGCCACCCCGAACTCGTGCAGCATCTCGAGGAGCTTCTGCTCGACGAGACTGCCGAACCGCACCGGATGCTTGGTCTCGATGAACAGGCGGACGGGTCGGCGCCAGTCCAGGGTCAGCGCGAGCAGCTCCCGCAGCGTCAGGATCGACGCGGGTCCACCAGCCGCATGCCAGCTCCCGAAGTCGAGCTCGCGCAGTTCGGCGAGCGTCATCTCGCTGACGATCCCCGAGCCGTCGGACGTCCGGTCGACGGTCCGGTCGTGCACGCACACGAGTTCGTGGTCGGCGGTCAACCGGACATCGCACTCGAGGCCGTCCGCACCCTGTGCGAGAGCCAGTTCGTAGGCGGCCAGGGTGTGTTCCGGACAGTCGCCCGACGCCCCGCGGTGCGCCACCACCGCCGGCTTGCCCGATCGGGAGACCTTTTCGGCCGCGCCCACGTTCACCCCTGAGTTCATCCGACCGCCACCCACCGTCTCGTCGGGACCGGGGCCGCCGCGGCGGCGTCGAACAGTGTCCGCACCCGGCGTGCCATCCAGAAGGCGAAGGCAGCCGAGACCGCTGCGCTGACGATGACCATCACCATCGCGTTCGCCCCGGTCTGCAGCGAGTCCGAGCGCCACGCGACGAGCCGGGCGATGATCGCCGCCCCGGCCGCCGCATTCACCACCACCCAGGCGACCCACAACTTGCGGAGTCGTCGGCCGACGAGGTCGGCATCGAGCGCGGGGTCCTGGCCGACCCGATGCACGGCGACCTCCTGCACCACCAGCGGGGCGCCGATGAGGTTGACCAGCGGCAGGCCGGCGAGCGCGGCGACCCAACCGGGCCGGCGCGGGTCGACGAGACCGGCTGCGGCGTAGGTGTCCGCGCGCAACTCCAGGACCCAGCGCATGAAAGCCAGCGTCGCCAGGACGAATCCGAGGAATGCGACGACACCGACGAAGACGGTCAGCCAGTCGGACGCGACGATGAGGAACTCGGGCAGCGGACGGTCGCGGTTGACGACCAGCAGGAGGTAGCGGACGAGATGGACCAGTGCGGACGCGGCCAGCGCAGAGCCCGCCACGTTCAGGGCGAACTGCAGTCTGACACGCGAACTCTCGAGTTTCTGGTGCGCCGTGTCGACCTCCGCCGGTTCGTCGTGCAGACCCCAGGTGGGTATGTAGACGTACCGGGGAATCAGTCGGGGGCCACGACGGCCCGAGGGGCCGCGGCGGACAGGAATCGCCTCGGGTGGGCGGCGGGCCACCCACCGGACGTTGCGACTGCGGTAGAGACGTCCGGCGGACACCGGGGCCGGGCCGGGGCGAGACGGGACGTGCGGCGGGCGCACCGCGCCGGGCGCCGGCGATCGTGCCGGCGTCTGCCGGGCGGCCAGCGCCCGCGCGGCATCCTCGACGACGCTGAGCGGTCCGCCGCATCGGGGGCAGTGTTCACGGCCGGGACGGTGCGGTGCCTGGATTCGACACCGCGGGCACAGGTCGATCATCGGCCGGCGTCGCCCGCGGGTCGCGTATCACCGATCTCGACGGGCTTGCCGTGTTCCTGCCAGGCGAGCATGCCGCCGCGGACGCAGATCCCGTCGTATCCGACCTGGGCGAGGTACTGCAGCACGCGCATCGATCGGCCGCTGGAGTGGCAGACCACGTACAGATCGTGATCGGGGTCGAGTTCGGCAAGGCGGCCGGGCACCTCGGCCAGCGGGATGTGCACGGCGCCCCGGATGTGACCGGACGCCCATTCGTCGTCCTCACGGACGTCGAGCATCACCGCGTCGGTCTGCCCGGTGAAGTCATCCGGAAGGTCGGTCACCGGCACCTGAGTGATGTCGCCCATGCTCACGTTTTCCATGGTGGCACAGAGACGGCCGGGCGCGGCGGCAGCTCGACCGGACCACTGCCCGCGCGCCCCGCTGTCATCACCGAGACGGGTGTGGAGCAAGGCGCTATGTAGACCTACATAAATTTATCCACATGTACGTCCTGGACATTTGTCCCTCGTTCGCGCACTGACCGTCTACTTGGGGATGAGACTGTGGAATTGTGGAAAAACGCTGGCCACCGGCCCGCGACTTGTGACCGCGATCACTCGTTTAGCCGAATGTGCGCGTAGGAAATTCACGAAAGTGCACACGCCGGAACGTCGTGAACTCTTCCTTCGATGAACAGCACCTGTGGATAACGTGGGGACAATTTACAAGCAAAACCATGTGAACGGGCTGTGATCGGGCCTTTCAGTCCCGGTGGAGCAGCGACAGCCGCAACGACGGGGCGCGGTCGAATGCCGCCAGAACGCCGGTCGTCACGCTCTCCGCAAATCCGGCAACCGATGTCTGGCTTCCCACGAGTCTCATGAGCAGCGGCTTCGGCGTCTCCACGACGGTGATCTCCGCGTCGGGGTACCGCTCGGCGACGACCGAGCGCATCACGCCGATCCCGTCGACGACCCCGAGTTCCGCGGCGCGGTGACCGATCCACACGTCGCCGTTGAAGAGTTCCGCGTCGGAAGCGGTCAGCTTTTTACCGCGGCGCTGCCGGACCCACGCGATGAACGCCTCGTGCAGCTGGCCCTGCAATTCCTTCAGCCATTCGACGTCCTCGGGCTGTTCGGGCGAGAAGGTGTCGAGTCGCGCCTTGTTCTCACCGGTCGTGTACAGCCTGCGCTGTACACCGAAGCGGTCGAGCACGGCCGAGAAACCGAAGCCCGACGACACGACCCCGATCGAGCCGACGATGGAGGTGTGGGCGGCGAAGATCTCATCAGCCGCGCAGGCGATCCAGTAGCCACCGGAGGCCGCGACGTCCTCACAGAACGCGAGGACCGGCACGCCCTTCTCCGCCGACAGCTGGCGGATGCGTTCGGCGATGTACTCCGACTGCGCAGGCGAGCCACCGGGCGAGTTGATGACGACCACGACGGCCCGCAACCGCTCCGTGGCGAACGCCTTCTTCAGAACCGGCTCGACGGACTCGGTGTTGACGCCGTGCTTGCCCATCCCCGCGATCCCGATCGGGCCGTCGAGACGGACGACGGCGACCTGCTCGGTCCGCGCCTTCGAGAATTTCTTCCCCACCGCCCCCAGCGGTCCTGCAGTCATCTGTCCGAGTGTAACGACGGCGACCCGCCTGCTGTTTTCCCACGCGCCGCGACAGTCCGCGACGTGGGACGCACCGTAGAATCTGCCGGGTGCAGGTGCGGTGGCTCAGCGCATTCCTCGACTTCCCCGCCGAGGTGTTCGGCAGCGAGGTGACCTTCTGGCGCGCGATCTCGGGCAGCACGGTCTCCCCGCCGCGGGGTGAGCACCGCGAGTTCGCCTCGCTGGAGCCCTTCTACGGCGACCCGCATCTGCGAGTCCAGCGCATCGACGACGGACCGGGCGGAGTGCACCTCGACATCCACACCGACGACCCGCACGCCGCCACCGCCGAGGCACAGGCACTCGGTGCGACCCTCGTCGTCGACGCCGGCACCCACCTCACCCTCCGGTCACCCGCCGGTTTCGTGTTCTGCATCGTGCCGTGGGAAGGCGAATCGAAACGGTCGCGGCCCATCCGTTGGCCCGGCGACGCCATCAGCATCATCGACCAGCTGTGCATCGACATCCCCCCTGGCATGTTCGACGCCGAGGTCGACTTCTGGACCGGGTTCACCGGCTGGCCGACGAAGCCCCGGGGTCGGCCCGAGCTGGTCGCGCTTCGCCGCGACCCCGCGGTGACCCTCGGAATCCTGTTGCAGCGCAAGCAGGATGAGTCAGACAACGATGTGGCGACAGCGCACCTCGACATCGCCACGAATTCCGTCCCCGACGAGGTCGCACGGCACGAGGACTGGGGCGCCCGCGCGATCGAGCACTTCCCGCACTGGACGACGATGGCGGATCCGGTCGGTCGCCGCTACTGCATCACCTCGCGGAACCCGCGCACCGGCGATTGAGTCGCGGGCTCCTTCGATCCGGTTCGCAGACGTAGTGTGTCGTTGCGCTCGGCGCCACGATGTGCGACATCTGCCGGGCCCCGTCGCTCCGAGCTTCAGGTATCGACCAGGAATTCACGGAGCCGGTCGACCTCGGCGTCGACCTCGCGCCGTTCGGCGGCGGTCACCGGACGCAGGTACTCGACCGCCGGAACGTCCTCGGCGTCGAGAGACCATGTCCCCGCGAGGAATCCGTCGAGGAACACGAATCCGGGCGACCGGCCATTGGGAGTCACGGTGCGCCGGTACATCTCCGGGTCGGCGACCCGGATTCGGTCGGCCTGGGCGCCGATCACGTGGTCGAAGGGGGCGATCAGCCGCGCCGGCGCCGGCGCATCCGGGTCGGCGAGGGCGAGACCGTCGAGGTCGTAGAGAACCTCGCCGTTCGGGCCGTCGAGCCGGACGAGCTCCCAGTCCGCCTCCAGCTTTTCGACGAGGGGGCGCAACCGGGTGAGCCCGGACCACGTCTGGATGGCCTTCACGGTTGCCGGGCCGAACCCGCGCAGATACATCCGGACGAGATCGGCACGGGCTTCGTCGTCGACGACGGCCGGCACGCCCGGGCCGGCCCACTCGTCGAACAGGCGGTACGTCGGAGCGCCCCGCCCGCGCCACAAACCACGCGGGGGGACCTGGACCAGTGGCAGCCCGCACCGTGCGATGGCGGTCAGGGTCGACGCATCCTCCGCCGGATGGCGGGCAACCAGTTCGCTCCCGAGGTCGGCGACGGCGAGTTCGCGACCCGCGAGAATCTCGGCGGCGGACCGCACGACCTGCGCCGGGTCGGCGTCCACCAGTCGCTGGGCGTGGATGTCGGTGAGTCCACGCCGCAGCGTGGGCTCGGCGAGTGGACGAATCCAGCGTGCGTCCTCGGCGTCGATCAGGAAGATCGTCGCGCGCAGCAGCGTCATGCGCACGACCTCGCGGTCGGTGAGCAGATCGTCCAGCTCGAGGGGATCGAAATCCGCGATCCGCGACCACAATCCGAAGAATGCCGCCCGCGGGTCCTGGGACTGCAGTCCGACGCAGCGGTCCAGGACCTCGATGGCGTCCTCGGCGACGCGGGTGAGCAGGTGCTGACGCTGCAGCAGGGTGCGATTCCACTGCCGCAGCGAGATTCGTTCGGTCACCGCGTGTCTCGTCGGGTCTGCGACCGATGGGTACGGCGGCGCACCGCGACGTCAGGCGGGGTAGGCGACACCGGTCGCGGCATGGCAGCGGTATCCATGCGGGTTCTTCGCCAGATACTGCTGGTGGTGGTCCTCGGCGTAGTAGAACCGTCCGTCGCCCGCCTGCGCCAGCGGTTTGATCTCGGTGGCGATCGCACCCTCGCCCGCAGCGTCGAGTGCGGTCTGGAAGGTTGCGGCGGTGCTGCGGACGAGGTCAAGGTCCGCGTCGGTCAGGGCGTACACGGCTGACCGGTACTGGGTGCCGATGTCGTTGCCCTGACGCATCTCCTGCGTCGGGTCATGCGACTCCCAGAAGACCTTCAGCAGGCCTTCGAGATCGACGACGGCCGGATCGAAGACCACCAGCGCCGACTCGGTGTGACCGGTCCGCGCGGTGCAGGTCTCCTCGTAGGTCGGATTCGGCGTGTAACCGCCCGCGTATCCGACGGCGGTCGTGTACACACCGGGGACCTGCCAGAAGATCTCCTCGATCCCCCAGAAGCAGCCACCGGCCAGGACGATCGCGTCGAGGCCGTCGTCGAAGCGTCCGATGCCGTGTACGTGGGAACCGTCGGCCTCGGCCCGACCCCGCATCGGCGTTCCGAGAACGAGGTGCTCGCCCGGGACCGTGATCTCGGACGAGCGGCCGGGCAGTGCAGCGTCGGCGGCGACGAGATCCTGTTTGCGTGAACCGGCGGCGAAGAGCTGGTCGAGCCATGACATGCGCCAAGTCTACGCGCGGTGGGATACGGCCCGGCGACGACGAGTTGAGCTGACCGTTCGAGTCTGTTTATGATGGCGGTCACATCCGTGGCACTGTGATACCGATCACTCGTACGCCATCGCGGCCCGTCCGCCAGCAGGATGTGCAGCCGTTCCAGGGACGAGAGGCGACGATGGCGACGCACGCGACCGGAGATCTCCGACGCGCCCCCGGGCTCGGTCGGACCGCTCCAAGCGCCAACTACGACGTCGCGAGGAGTTGCCGCACAAGCGCCCTGACCATTCTCGCGCTCATCGCGGTCTTCATCCTGCTCGTCCTCATCTGAACCCAGCCGCCTCGATGCGGCCTGGTCAACTCTCAGCCGACGCACTCTCGCGTCGTTGACATCTCAACCGCACTTGATGTTTCTTGGCGCGGGATTGTTGCAATCACCCATGCTCTGGGGAAGGCTGGAAGCATTCGCGTGGCGCCCGGCGGAGTCGTCGGAGCCATGCGTGGACAGGGAAACGAGTAGCACCTCAGAGAGGAACATCGTGGCTGAATACACCTTGCCGGATCTCGATTACGACTACGCGGCACTGGAACCGCACATCTCCGGCAGGATCATGGAGCTCCATCACAGCAAGCACCACGCCACCTACGTCAAGGGCGCGAACGACACCCTGGAGAAGCTGGCCGCGGCCCGCGACGACGACAGCATCGCCGGCAAGGTCTACGGACTCTCCGCCACCCTGTCGTTCCACCTGGGCGGTCACACCAACCACTCCATCTTCTGGAAGAACCTGTCGCCCAACGGCGGTGGCGAGCCCGACGGCGACCTCGCGGCCGCCCTCACCGAACAGTTCGGTGGCTTCGACAAGTTCAAGGCCCACTTCACCGCCGCCGCCACCACCCTGCAGGGTTCGGGCTGGGCGATCCTGGGTTACGACACCATCGGCGGCAAGCTCGTCATCCTGCAGCTGACCGACCAGAGCGGCAACATCCCCGCCGCGATCATCCCGGTCGTCATGCTGGACATGTGGGAGCACGCCTTCTACCTCGACTACCAGAACGTCAAGCCCGACTACGTCAAGGCGTGGTGGAACGTCGTGAACTGGGCCGACGCCAACGAGCGTCTCGCCCGCGCGAAGAGCCAGGGCAGCGGCCTGGTCGTCCCGGCCTGATCCCGGTTCGCCGAACCTCAACAGCGCCGGTCACCTTCGGGTGACCGGCGCCGTTTGTTGTTCGGGGCCACGTTCTCTGCTGCAAGCAAACCCCTGCTCCCTGAGTAGCGAGCGAAACCTCTCAGCTCCCGCGCGAGCCAAGCCTCCCCCGCTCCCTGAGGAGCGAGCTTGCGAGCGTCACGAAGGGT